>NZ_SPKP01000003.1:0-353086 GCF_023127835.1 Pseudomonas sp. B329
ATTCCGGCCAGCGTGGTTTGACGGGGCGCTTAAGATCAAAAGCAGATCAAGAGCAAGAGCGGCTCGCTTCGCATCGTGGTTACCGTTGGGTACGGCGAACTGCAGTTGTGTAGATATCCACACCCCGATGGCAGTGCAAGCCTCGCCTTCAAAACATCGGCCGGGCCGAAGCAATCGCCACCACCACCAACCCCACAATCAAATTAACCCCCACCAACTTGCGAATCTGCCCCAACGCAGCCGCGCCCGCCGGCCAATCCTCAGCCGCCACCGCGGCCTTCAGTTCAGGAAACTTCAACGCCTGGATGCGGATAAACAGCGCGGTCATCACCAGATACAACCCCATCATCACCTGCACATAGCGCGGCGCGGTTTCAAAACCGTTGAAGCGCAGTTGCAGCAAACCAACGCCGCTGATCGGCAAAATCACGACCGCGACCCACACCCACACAAAAAAACGTTGAAACACATTTGCCCACAACTTGAGCCGGGCAGGGCCCTCAAGGGCCGCCATGGCGGCGGGTCGCAGGATCATCCAGGCGAAAAACATACCGCCGACCCAAATCAGGGCGGCCAGTACATGCAGGGTGTAAGCGAGGCTAAACGCGGTCATTGTGGTACTCCGTTCTGCGCGGGATTAATTAGCGGGGTATGATAGCGGCCGATCCGAACCACTGAAAATTTATCCAGCGTTTTTTGCGCCCGACTATCCATGATCAGCACTGAACTCAAAACCACGATCCAGGGCGCCTATTCGCGTTTTCTCGAAGCCAAGAGCTTGAAACCGCGCTACGGCCAACGCCTGATGATCGCCGAAGTGGCGAAAGTCCTCGGGGATATCGACACCGATGACGAAGGTCGCCGCGAGGGCGAACCTGCGGTTGTGGCCGTCGAGGCCGGCACCGGTACTGGCAAGACTGTGGCCTACAGCCTGGCCGCGATCCCCACCGCCAAGGCCGCCGGCAAGCGCCTGGTAATCGCCACCGCCACCGTCGCCCTGCAAGAGCAGATTGTCTACAAAGACTTGCCCGACCTGATGCGCAACAGCGGCTTGAGCTTTACCTTCGCCCTGGCCAAGGGCCGTGGCCGCTACATGTGCCTGTCCAAGCTCGACGTGTTGCTGCAGGAAGGCCATGCGCAAACCGCCACCGCGTCGCTGTTCGAAGAAGAAGGCTTCAAGATCGAGGTCGACGAGGCCAGCCAGAAGCTGTTTACCAGCATGATCGAGAAACTGGCCGGCAACAAATGGGACGGCGACCGCGACAGCTGGCCCACCGCCCTGGAAGACTCCGACTGGGCGCGCCTGACCACCGACCACAGCCAGTGCACCAATCGCCATTGCCCCAATTTCGGCCAGTGCGCTTTCTACAAGGCCCGCGAAGGCATGGGCAAGGTGGATGTCATCGTCACCAACCACGACATGGTGCTGGCCGACCTGGCACTGGGCGGCGGCGCGGTGCTGCCCGATCCACGCGACACGCTTTATGTGTTCGACGAAGGTCACCACCTGCCGGACAAAGCCATCGGCCACTTCGCCCATTACACGCGCCTGCGTTCCACTGCCGACTGGCTGGAAACCACTGCCAAGAACCTCACCAAGTTGCTGGCCCAGCATCCGCTGCCCGGCGACCTGGGCAAGCTGATCGAACAGGTGCCGGAACTGGCGCGGGAGATCAAGACCCAACAGCAATTCATGTTCAGCGCCTGCGAACAGGTGGCCGACTTCAAACCCGGCGAAGATGTCGAGGGCCGTGAGCGCCCGCGCCACCGTTTTGTCGGCGGCATGATCCCCGAGCACATGCGCGAAATGGGCATCGAGCTGAAGAAAGGCTTTTCACGCCTGACCGACTTGTTCACCCGCCTTACGGATTTGCTCAAGGAAGGCATGGACGGCGAGGTCAATATCGGCATTGCCAGCAACCAGGCCGAGGAATGGTACCCGCTGTTCGGCAGCCTGTTGTCCCGCTCACAGGGCAACTGGGAGCTGTGGACCGCGTTCACCGTGGAAGATCCGGAAGACAACCCGCCCATGGCCCGTTGGCTTACCCTGTCGGAAAGCGGTGCGCTGTTTGATATCGAGGTCAACGCCAGCCCGATCCTCGCCGCTGAAATGCTGCGTCGCAACCTGTGGAACGTGGCCTACGGCTGCCTGGTGACGTCGGCCACGCTGACCGCCCTGGGCACCTTTGATCGCTTCCGTATGCGCGCCGGTTTGCCGAAAAAGGCCGTTACCGCTGTGGTACCGAGCCCGTTTCATCATGCCGATGCCGGTGTGCTGCGCGTACCGGACCTCAAGGCTGACCCTCGGGATGCGGCGGCCCACACGGCGGCGATCATTCGCGATCTGCCGTCACTGGTGGAAGGTTCGCGCGGCACCCTGGTGCTGTTCTCGTCGCGCAAACAGATGCAGGACGTGTTCGATGGCCTCGATCGCGACTGGCGCAAACAGGTGTTTATCCAGGGCAACCTGTCCAAGCAGGAAACCCTGAACAAGCACAAGGCGCGGGTCGACGGCGGTGATTCCAGCGTATTGTTCGGCCTGGCAAGTTTTGCCGAGGGCGTGGACTTGCCTGGCGCTTATTGCGAACACGTGGTGATCGCCAAGATCCCGTTCTCGGTGCCCGATGATCCGGTCGAGGCCGCACTGGCCGAATGGATCGAAGCCCGTGGCGGCAACCCGTTCATGGAAATCTCGGTGCCGGATGCCTCATTGAAGCTGGTGCAGGCCTGCGGGCGCTTGCTGCGCACCGAGCAAGACCGCGGCACCATCACCTTGCTTGACCGCCGCCTGGTCACCCAACGCTATGGCAAAGCTATCCTCAATGCGTTGCCGCCGTTCAGGCGCGAAATTTCTTAAACCCCCGTGGGCGAATTCGCCCACTTTGTGGTCTATCTCATCACTATCACCAGGCCATTCACCGGCCGTTTGGGAGAACCTTGTTCGTATGATTCGCACGCTGCCCGCTCTTTTTGCCTTGCTGTTCGCTGCGCCGTTGATGGCCGCGCCTGCCGGGCAACAAACGCTGTTCAACTTCGTCCGGCCTGCCGATGTGGTCAAGGTGGCGACTCAGGACGCCAGCCTGCCCCAATACAACGCCGAACAAACTCCCGAAGGCGAGGTGCTGCGCCGTATCACCTTCAACCCGGCGGCCGAGCCAAGCCTGGTGCTCAGCCCGCAATCCGGTGTGTGGGACTGGTCGCAATCGAGCGCCATGAGCCTGCGTATCCAGAGCGCGATGAACTGGGCACTGACCCTCTACGTCAAGGTGCAGAGCGCCGACGGCAAGACCCTGGTCAGCCGCATCGACCTGCCGGCCGGGCCTGCGCAGACCCTGCTGGTACCATTGCAAGCCAACTCGCCACTGAGCCAGGGCATGAAGGCTGGCCCGCCGATGCCGATGACCGTGGATGGTCAGCGCGTATTGCTGGCCGGCAGTGCCGGCGAAATCGACCGCAGCCAGGTAGTGTCGGTGACCCTGTCGATGATCAAGCCCAATGCCGCCCAAAGCATCCTGCTGGAGCGCTTTGGCGTGCAGGACAGCGAGCCGGTAACGAAGGCCGCCTACAGCGAATTGGTCGATGCTTTTGGCCAGTCCACCCGGGCGCGCTGGCCGGAAAAGGTCAGCAGCGACGAGCAGCTCAAGGCGTCGGCCGCCAAAGAGCAGCAGCAGCTCAAAACCTGGTTGGCTGAGCGAGACAAATCCTCCCTGGACCAATACGGCGGCTGGAACAAAGGCCCGGCGTTCGATTCCAGCGGCTTTTTCCGCACAGAGAAGCGCGACGGCCGCTGGTATCTGGTGACGCCTGAAGGTCATCCGTTCTATTCACTGGGGGTCAACACCGTGGCTGCGGACAACAGCCAGACCTACGTGGCAGGGCGTGAGTGGATGTTCGCGGCGTTGCCCAAGGCCGGCGAACCCTTCGACAAGTATTACGGCAGCAGCGATAACCGCACCGGCAACGGTGCCGGCGAAGGTCGCGGCTTTGGTTCGGGGCGTTGGTATGACTTTTATGGCGCCAACCTGCAGCGCACTTACGGCGGCGAGGGTTTGGACCAGAAGCGCTGGGTGACGCACACCCTGGACCGTCTGCAAGCCTGGGGTTTCAATACCGTGGGCAACTGGAGCGACGAGGACCTGGCCACTGCCGACCGCGTGCCTTATACCCTGCCGCTGTCGATTGTGGGTGACTACGCGAGCATCAGCACCGGCACCGACTGGTGGGGCGGTATGCCCGATCCGTTCGATCCACGTTTCGCGATGGCCACCGAACGCGCCGTGGCCATCGCCGCTCGTGATCACCGCGACGATCCGTGGTTGATCGGCTTTTTTGCCGACAACGAACTGGCCTGGGCCGGTCCTGGCGACGATGCAAAATCCCGCTACGCCTTGGCTTACGGCACCCTGCGCATGACCACCGATGTTCCGGCCAAGCGCGCTTTCCTCAAGCAGCTGCGTGACAAATATCGCAACGAAGAAGGTCTGTCCAAAGCCTGGGGCATTCAACTGGCGGGTTGGGAACTGATGGAAGACCCAGGCTTCGAACCACCGATGCCCAGCCCTGAACACCCGGAAATCGAAGCTGACTTCAAGTACTTCCAGAAGACCTTCGCCGACGCTTACTTCAAGACCATTTCCGACTCGCTGAAGTGGCACGCGCCGAATCAACTGTTGCTGGGCGGCCGTTTTGCCGTGAGCACCCCGGAAGCAGTGGCGTCGTGCGCTCAGTATTGCGATGTGTTGAGCTTCAACATGTACACCCTAAAACCCCAGGACGGTTATGACTTCGCCGCCCTGCGTGCGCTGGACAAACCGGTGCTGATCACCGAATTCAACTTCGGCTCGGCCGACCGTGGCCCGTTCTGGGGCGGCGTGACGCAATTGGCCCGCGAAGAAGATCGCGGTACGGCGTACGCCACGTTCCTCAAGCAGGCCATGGCCGAGCCGTCGATTGTTGGCGTGCACTGGTTCCAGTACCTGGACCAGCCGGTCACCGGGCGTCTGCTGGATGGCGAAAATGGCCATTTCGGCCTTGTCGGCATCACCGATGTACCTTTCCAGGGCTTCGTTGACAGTGTGCGCAAGAGCAACCTGGCGGCGGTCGACCAGTTGGGCCGTGAGGCGCAAAAAGCCAAGGCGACCCGCACGGCGCGTGAAAGTGAAGGCGCCAGGCAGGGGCAGGGCGGCAAAGGCGCAGGGCAGGGCGCTGGACATGCCGGTGGGCACTCCGGCAACGGTCATTGATTCGTCGTTGACGGGTTCACAAAACCCACAATGGCTGAAAGAATGGCGGCCACTTTTCATGGTGCTTTGCGAGGGGAATCAGGTGCAGATTCAGGGTCATTACGAGCTGCAGTTCGAAGCGGTACGCGAAGCCTTTGCCGCATTGTTCGATGATCCCCAGGAGCGTGGTGCCGGGCTGTGCATCCAGGTAGGCGGGCAAACCGTCGTCGATCTGTGGGCCGGTACTGCCGACAAGGACGGAGCCGAAGCCTGGCACAGCGATACCATCGTCAACCTGTTCTCCTGCACCAAGACCTTCACGGCTGTCACTGCCTTGCAACTGGTGGCCGAGGGCAAGCTCAAGCTTGATGCACCGGTGGCTGACTACTGGCCGGAATTCGCGGCGGCGGGCAAGGAGGCGATCACATTGCGCCAGTTGCTCTGCCACCAGGCCGGGCTGCCGGCCATCCACGAAATGCTGCCTACCGAAGCCCTGTATGACTGGCAACTGATGGTCGACACCCTGGCGGCCGAGGCGCCGTGGTGGACACCAGGCGAGGGTCATGGCTACGAGGCGATTACCTACGGCTGGCTGGTCGGCGAACTGTTGCGCCGCGCCGATGGGCGCGGGCCGGGTGAGTCGATCGTGGCACGGGTCGCACGGCCGCTGGGGCTGGACTTCCACGTTGGCCTGGCGGATGCAGAGTTTTATCGGGTGGCCCATATAGCGCGCAGCAAGGGCAATATGGGGGATGAGGCCGCGCAACGGTTACTTCAAGTAATGATGCGCGAACCGGCGGCGATGACCACACGGGCATTTGCCAATCCACCGTCTATTCTGACCAGTACTAATAAGCCCGAATGGCGACGCATGCAGCAGCCCGCGGCAAATGGTCACGGTAATGCGCGCAGCCTGGCCGGGTTTTATAGCGGTTTGTTGGACGGTAGTTTGCTGGAAAGCGACATGCTCGAACAATTGACCCGTGAACACAGTATTGGGCCGGATAAAACCTTATTGACCCAAACCCGTTTCGGCCTGGGCTGCATGTTGGATCAACCGCAGCTGCCCAATGCCACGTTCGGCCTCGGGCCACGTGCTTTCGGGCATCCCGGCGCAGGGGGCTCAGTGGGTTTTGCCGACCCTGAACATGATGTAGCGTTCGGTTTTGTGACTAATACCCTGGGCCCTTACGTACTTATGGACCCGCGTGCGCAGAAGTTGGTCGGAATATTGGCCGGTTGTCTATAAACCCCTTGCTGTTTCACAATTTTTTGTTACAAAGGCAAGTATAAAAAGATGCTGAACGACATGTTGTAACTTGAATGTTCTTTAAGCGTCTGTTTAACGGGTCATCAGGCCCCCTGGTTTTTTCTCATTTTGTGGATATCTCATGTTATCGAACAAGTCCTTGGCACTGGCGCTGTGCCTCACTATTACAGGTTGCGCACAAACTCCACAAAATGATGCCGAAGGTGGGCATTGGTGGTCATTTGGATCGGACAAGGCTGCGACCAAGGACGCAGTGACCCAAACCGACGCCAAGCCGGATGCCAAACCAGCTGCTGGCGCCAAGCCTGTTGAACCTGTCGCCGCTGCTGCTGCACCTGCTTCGCCCGCCAAGGCTGATACCGGCTACAGCTGGTGGCCGTTCTCCACCAAGAGTGCCGAAGAAAAAGCCGCCGATGCCAAGGCCGACCTGAAAGCCGACCTGAAGGCCGCAACCCCGACTTCCGACGCGGCACCTGTCGTCGCCAAGACCGACGCCGAACCCCGCTGGTGGTGGCCGTTCGAAAGCAAGCCAAAGCCGTTGGCCAAGGTCGACGTGACCAATGTGCCAATGCCTGACCCGAAAATCACCCAAGCCTGGCTGGACGACTACGAGCCACGCCTGCGCGAGGCCATCAAGGGCAGTTCGCTGCAACTGGAGCGTCGCGACAACGTGCTGGTCGTGATTGCCCCGGTAGACGGTTCCTACAACCCGAAGCGTCCGGCGATGCTGCTGCCGGTGACTTTGGGCCCGTTCACTCGTGTGGCCAAGGCCGTTGAGGCTGATCCCAAGACCGCCGTACTGGTTCTGGGCCACGTCGATGCCACCGGCAGCGCTCCTGCGAGCCAGGCGTTGAGCAAGGAGCGTGCGCAGTCGATTGCTTCGATCTTCAGCCTCAGTGGTTTGAAGCAGGACCGCTTGATGCTGCGTGGCATGGGCGACCTTATGCCGCGTGCCGCCAACGACAGCAACCAGGGGCGTGCGCTGAATCGTCGCATGGAAATCATGTTCACTCAGCGTACAACGATGCTTGCACTGCTGAGCCAGTACAATTCGGGCAAGACGCCACCGGTTGCTGAAATGGTTGCCGTGCAGAATGCTCCAGCCCCGGCACCAGCGGCAAAAGCACCAGCCAAGAAGGCTCCGGCCAAGAAAGCGGCCGCCAAGCCAGCGGCTAAAAAGGCCGCGGCCAAACCTGCTGCGAAGAAGCCGGCTGCAACCAAAGCCAAGGCTGCTGCACCCGCTTCGAACGACCAGGCGAAAAACTGAGCCGTTGAACCATAAGGATAAAGCCGCATGACCCAGGCACTGGCTGATATGCGCCGTGACTACACACGGGACGGTTTGAGCGAGGCCCAGGCCCCCGGCGAGCCGTTTGCGTTGTTCCACCAATGGTTTGGCGACGCGGTGAAAACCGAACAGCCGCCGGTGGAGGCCAATGCCATGACCCTGGCGACGGTCGACCAGGACGGTCGCCCGCACTGTCGCATCCTGTTGCTCAAGGGCCTGGATGCACAGGGCTTTACCTTCTTCACCAACTACCAGAGCGCCAAGGGTGAGCAACTTGCGGCGCGGCCGTTTGCGGCCATGACGTTCTTCTGGCCGACCCTGGAACGCCAGGTGCGTATTGAAGGGCGCGTGGTCAAGGTCACCCCTGAAGAGTCGGATGCCTATTACCAGGTGCGCCCGTTGGGCAGCCGCCTCGGCGCCTGGGCATCCCCGCAGAGCAGGGTCATTCGTGACCGTGAAGAGCTGCACGATCTGCTCAAGGCCACCGAACAGCGTTTCAGCGATACCCAGCCCGATTGCCCCGAGCATTGGGGTGGGTACCGTTTGCTGCCCGAGCGCATCGAGTTCTGGCAGGGCCGCGCCAGCCGCCTGCATGATCGTCTCAACTATCGTGTACAAGACGCTCAATGGATCCGCGAGCGTCTGGCGCCCTGAGCGTCACCTTTCGTCATTGCGCCTGAATCATGCCCATTGCGCCGACGTCTCTATTCAGGAGACTTCGGCGCTTTTGATTGTGCGGCTACAATGATCAAGCAGCTGATGGCACCGTTGCGCCCCCCAGCCAGGCTACCGTTCGTCGTGTTTTCTGGTGCTGGCAGTCTGTACTCAGGCTGAATGAAAGCAATTTTCTGCCCGGCTTGCCGTGACAGGCGCCAAGCCACAGCGTTTAATGAATACCTGTCCTTTGGAGTTGATGCTATGCGTAAGTCCGTTTTACTAGTTGCCTGCTTTACCACCCTGTCATTGCTGTTGGGTGGCTGCGCCTCGAGTCTGACCGGCGACTCGTACTCCCGTGATGAGGCGCGTCGCGTTCAGACCGTGCGCATGGGTACCATCGAATCCCTGCGTCCGGTGAAAATCGAAGGCACCAAGACCCCAATCGGCGGCGCTGCTGGCGCAGTCATCGGTGGTGTTGGCGGCAGCGCCATCGGTGGCGGCCGTGGCAGCATCGTCACCGCTGTAATCGGCGCGGTCGCGGGCGGCCTGCTGGGCTCGGCCACCGAAGAAGGCCTGACCCGCACCCAGGGCGTGGAAATCACCGTGCGCGAAGACGACGGCAGCATGCGCGCCTACGTACAAGCCGTGCAGGAAAATGAAATCTTCCGCATCGGTGACCGCGTACGCATCATGACCGTTGACGGTACCAGCCGCGTTACTCGCTAAGCGGTAAGTAATCGGGCAAAGAAAACCCCAACCGGGTGACCGGTTGGGGTTTTTTTATGCTGCTTTCCCAGGGGCTCAGGCTTTTTTGCGACTCGCCATCGCCGTCACCGCATACCCGATAAAGGCTGCCAGGATCGATCCGGTCAGAATCCCCATGCGGTCTTCACCGGCAAACTCGCTGGCACCCGGCACAAACGCCAGGGAGCCGACAAACAGGCTCATGGTGAAGCCGATACCGCACAGAACAGCCACGCCAAGAACCTGACCCCAGTTGGCGCCGCTGGGCAGGGACGCGATACCAGTCTTGATCGCCAGCCAAGTGAGGCCGAACACACCGATGGTCTTGCCGATCAACAGGCCGGCGGCGATGCCCATGGGCACGGAGTGGGTGAAGCTCTCCAGACTCACGCCGGTGAGGGAAACCCCGGCATTGGCGAACGCGAACAACGGCAGGATGGCGTAGGCCACCCACGGGTGGAGGGCGTGCTCCAGGGTCAGCAGCGGTGAGGTTTCGGCATTCCGGGTGCGCAGTGGAATGCAGAATGCCAGGGTCACACCGGCCAGTGTGGCATGCACACCGCTCTTGAGTACGCACACCCACAGGATCAGGCCGATGATCAGGTAAGGCCCAAGCTTGATCACGCCCAGGCGATTCATCGCAATCAAGGCAATCAAGCAAGCCCCCGCGCCCGCCAGGGACGCGCCGGACAAGTCAGCGGAATAGAACAGCGCGATGACGATGATGGCGCCGAGGTCATCAATGATTGCCAGGGTCATCAGGAACAACTTCAGCGACACCGGTACGCGCTTGCCCAGCAGTGCCAGCACGCCCAGAGCGAACGCGATATCCGTGGCCATCGGGATCGCCCAGCCGGCGAGGGCGGCCGGGTTGTCCTTGTTCAGCGCCCAGTAGATCAGCGCCGGCACCACCATGCCGCCGATGGCCGCTGCGCCGGGCAGCACAACCTGGGAAGGCTTGGAGAGGTGACCATCGAGCAGTTCGCGTTTGACCTCCAGGCCGATCAGCAGGAAAAACAGAGCCATCAGGCCGTCGTTGATCCACAGCAGTGCCGGCTTGGCGATTTTCAACGCGCCGACCTGGGCAACCACAGGTGTATCGAGAAACGCGTTGTACAGGTGCGACAACGGTGAGTTGTTGATGATCAGCGCCAAAGCGGCAGCGGCGATCAACAACAGACCACTGGCGGCTTCCAGCTGGAAGAAACGAGTAAAAGTGCTACGCAGAGGCAAGGGATGCTCTCCATTTGAGGTTCAATAGGTGGGTACCCTAACCCGTACAGTTAGTTGTTAAAACAAAAGTTATATTCTTATTTGTTATAAGAGATGAGTCGGGTTGTAGATGCGTAAAAGACTAGCAGTTGTGTGTCAAATTGAGTCGGTACTGTATCTGTGTGAGGTGTACGAAACATCTTAAGATTCAGGCTGAAAACCTTAGAGAGTCCACCATGAGCGACCACCGTACCTGGGCCCGCGAAGCCATTCGCATCATTGAAGCGGACTTCCAGCGGAGCGCCGACACCCACCTGATCCCGTTGCCGTTACCAGGGTTGCCCGGCATCGAGTTGTACTTCAAGGACGAGTCCAGCCACCCCACAGGCAGCCTGAAACACCGGCTGGCTCGCTCGCTGTTTTTGTACGCGCTGTGCAATGGCTGGCTCAAGCCGGGCGCCCCGGTGATCGAAGCGTCCAGCGGCTCCACAGCCATCTCTGAAGCCTACTTCGCTCGCCTGTTGGGGTTGCCGTTCATTGCCGTCATGCCGGCCACCACCTCCCAGGAAAAGATCGCCCAGATCGCCTTCTACGGTGGCAAGAGCCATCTGGTTCAGGACCCGACGCAGATCTACGCCGAATCCGAACGCCTGGCCCAGGAAAGTGGTGGTCACTTCATGGACCAGTTCACCTACGCCGAGCGTGCTACCGACTGGCGCGCAAACAACAACATTGCCGAATCGATCTTCCAGCAGATGCGCTTCGAGCAGCACCCGGAGCCCAGTTGGTTGATTTCCAGCCCCGGCACTGGCGGCACCACCGCGACACTGGGCCGCTACGTACGTTATCGCCAGCATTGCACCCGCGTGCTGTGTGCCGATGCCGAGCGCTCGGTGTTTTTCGACTTCTACCAGAGCGGCGACGCCAGCCTGCGCCTGGAGTGTGGTTCGCGAATCGAAGGGATTGGTCGCCCGCGTGTCGAGGCGTCGTTTCTGCCGGCGGTGATTGATGCGATGGTCAAGGTGCCAGACGCCTTGTCATTGGCGGCGATGCATTACCTGGCTGGGCGTTTGGGACGACGGGTCGGCGGTTCCAGCGGGACCAACCTGATCGGCGCGTTGGTAGCAGCGCACCAGATGAAAGCGGCGGGAGAATCGGGCTCGATCGTAGCGATCTTGTGTGATGGCGGCGAGCGTTATGCCACGACCTATTACGATCAGGCGTGGTTGGCGGGGCAGGGGTATGAGTTGGAGAGCTTGATCGCGGCGGTGGCTGCGAGTGTCGAGCAGGGCGAGTCGCTGCCCGAAACGATCCTGCGCGCCAATATCTGACCCGGCGCAAATCAAAATGTGGGAGGGGGCTTGCTCCCGATTGCGGTGTGTCAGTCAAAAATACTGTGACTGAACCACTGCTATCGGGAGCAAGCCCCCTCCCACTTTGTATTGCGCTGTGCTCAGGCCTCGATGCCGAGCATATCCCGCGCCAACGCCTCGGCAATCCGAATCCCGTCAACACCCGCCGACAGAATCCCGCCGGCATAACCGGCGCCTTCCCCGGCTGGGAACAGGCCTTTTACATTCAGGCTCTGCATCGACTCATCGCGGGTTATGCGCAGCGGTGATGATGTGCGGGTCTCGATCCCCGTCAACACCGCATCGTGCAGCGAATAACCTTTGATCTGCTTCTCGAACGCCGGCAAGGCTTCGCGGATGGCTTCGATGGCGAAGTCCGGCAAGGCCAGGGCCAGGTCGCCCATTGACACGCCGGGCTTGTAGGACGGCTCCACACTGCCGATGGCAGTGGACGGTTTGCCGGCGATAAAGTCCCCCACCAGTTGCGCCGGTGCCTCGTAGTTGCTGCCGCCGAGGATATAGGCGTGGGACTCCAGGCGCTCCTGCAATTCGATACCGGCCAGCGGGCCGCCCGGGTAATCCACCTCGGGGGTGATGCCGACCACGATGCCGGAGTTGGCGTTGCGTTCATTACGCGAATACTGACTCATGCCGTTTGTCACGACGCGGTTCGGTTCTGAGGTCGCAGCCACCACGGTACCGCCAGGGCACATGCAGAAACTGTAGACCGAGCGACCATTCTTGGCGTGGTGCACCAGCTTGTAGTCCGCTGCGCCCAGTTTCGGATGGCCTGCGTATTTGCCCAGGCGTGCGGCGTCGATCAGCGACTGCGGGTGTTCGATACGGAAGCCCACCGAGAACGGCTTGGCCTCCATGTACACGCCGCGATCATGGAGCATACGGAAGGTGTCACGGGCGCTGTGGCCCAGGGCAAGAATCACGTGCCTGGAAAGGATCTGCTCGCCGCCGTCGATGACCACGCCGTTCAACTGCCCGTCTTCGATCAACACATCAGTGACCCGTTGTTCAAAGCGCACTTCACCGCCCAGGGCGATGATTTGCTCGCGCATGTTCTCTACCACGCCGGTCAGGCGGAAAGTGCCGATATGCGGCTTGCTGACATAGAGGATCTCTTGCGGTGCACCGGCCTTGACGAACTCGTGCAGCACTTTGCGGCCGTGGAATTTCGGGTCCTTGATCTGGCTGTACAGCTTGCCGTCGGAGAAGGTCCCGGCACCGCCTTCACCGAACTGCACGTTGGACTCGGGGTTGAGCACGCTTTTACGCCACAGGCCCCAGGTGTCCTTGGTGCGTTGGCGCACTTCTTTGCCGCGTTCGAGGATGATCGGCTTGAAGCCCATCTGCGCCAGCAGCAGCCCGGCGAAGATCCCGCAGGGGCCAAAACCCACCACGATCGGCCGTTCAACCAAGCCTGCCGGCGCCTGGCCCACGACCTTGTAGCTGACATCCGGCGCGGGATTGACGTTGCGGTCATCGGCAAACTTGAGCAGCAGGGCGGCTTCGCCCTTGACGTTCAGGTCGACGGTGTAGATGAAGCACAGCTCCGACGACTTTTTACGGGCGTCGTAGCTGCGTTTGAACAGGGTGAAATCGAGCAGGTCATCACTGGCGATGCCCAGGCGCTGCACGATGGCAGGCCGCAGGTCTTCTTCGGGATGGTCGATGGGCAGCTTGAGTTCGGTGATTCGTAACATGACAGGATCCGGTAGGCGGCGGGCAAGGAGGCCGGCTGTTTTGCAAACCGGCGATTATAAGCCCCAAAGGTGGTTTTCCGTCAGGTTAAAACAGCCCAAGGCACAATCAGTCGTCCCGGGAGCCGCCAAACGCCGCGCAGCCACGCTGCACCTGGCCGTTCACCCGCAACTCGGCGCTCATGTGTTGCAGGCTGCCGCTCACGCTGTCGACGCAGCGCTGGGGCGCCACCCACAGTTCGATGTGCTGGTTATTGGCTTCGGTCATCAGGTTGAAGCGCCCATCGCCCAGTTGTTCTTCGACGTAGGGCACCGCCAGCGGTGGCTGGCCTTCGCGTTCCAGCACCATGCCCTTGGCTGTGACATTCATTGCCCAGGCCGGCTTATGGCCGTTGGCGCGCAGGATCATGCGCTTGAAGTCCGGATCGTCGCAGGCTGAGGTCGAGCGCTCTACGCGATAGAGTTGTTGCAGGTCGAGCGAACCCTGGGTGCCGCTGGCAACCCCGGAAAACTTGCCGCGCAGGTCGGCAAACAACGCGCCTTGCTGGCCGGCCAGGGACGCGGCTTCCTGCAGGATGCTGGTGCCGCCGGTGTCGTTGACCACATAGTTGCGTTTGTCGCCGCACGGTTGGAACAACAATTTGCCCTCCACAGCGGTCAACTCACCCTGCATACGGGTCAGCCCGGCAGTAGACGGTTTGGCCGGCTCGCTCTCGAACATCTGGCAAGCGGTGAACAGGGGCAGCAGGGCAAGCAGTGCAAGAGTACGAGCGGCGCGCATTGATCGGGTCTCCAAAACAAGTGCCGCCACGTTACGCAGCCTCGCGTCGCACCACAAGTCTGTAAACAGCTCGAAACCAATACCTGCGGCATACGTCAGCCTTTAAGCCTTTACTGATGCAAGGACGGGAGCGGTATGCAAGGGTTGATGACTTTGCCTGGGAGCGTTGCGATGACAAATAAATGGAGCGCATATGGACTGCTGTTTGCCAGCGTTTCGGTGTTTGCTGATGACGCCGCGAGGTTGGAGTATTGGTCGGCTAATGACTTCACCGAGATCTCGCTTGAACTCAAGAGTATCCACAATCTGAATGCAGATACCGTACCGGCCAGTATTACGTTAAGTGAAGAGGCCAAGGCGCGTACCACAGCTATTACCACGCTGACCTACGGAAAGCAGGTGACGCTTTATATTGATGGGCGCCGTTTATACACCAGCAACGTTCGAGGGATTATGGGGGGGAACTTCAGAGTAGCCGTGCCCAAAGACATGGCTGCGGAATGGGCAACTCGGTACCTGCACTAAAGGTGGCAGGTACCGAGAACCTTCTTTGGCAGGTCAGCCCACGATAAAGGTCTGCCCTGTCTGCAAGCCCTCGACACTCTTCGAGTAGGCCAACGCCACATCTGCACCAGGCACCGGTTTGTACCCACGAAAGTATGGAGCGTAGCTGCCCATGGCTTCCAGCAGCACTGTCGGGCTCACCGAATTGACACGCAAGCCCCGTGGCAACTCGATCGCCGCGGCTTTGACAAAGGCATCCAGCGCGCCGTTGACCAGCGCGGCCGAGGCACCGGTACGGATCGGGTCGCGGTTGAGAATGCCGCTGGTGAACGTAAACGAGGCACCGTCATTGGCGTATTCGCGTCCGATCAGCAGCAGGTTGACCTGGCCCATCAGCTTGTCACGCAGGCCCAGTTCGAAATCGCTGTCGCTCATCTCTCCCAGTGCCACGAAGTTCACACTGCCTGCGGCGCAGATCAGAGCGTCGAACTTGCCGGTCTGCTCGAACAGCCTGCGTATCGAGGCGCTATCGCTGATGTCCACCTGGAAGTCGCCGCTGGTACGGCCGATGCTGATCACTTCGTGGCGTTGCGCCAACTCTGCCTTGACCGCTGAACCTATGGTGCCGCTGGCACCAATCAATAGGATTTTCATCGTGCTGTTCCTCCAGGGGGTTAACTGAAGGTCCAGTCTAGTGTGGCTTTTCAGGCGAATAAACGCGCTAATAGGCAACCTTTGGTTTTCAAATGGAAACAATCCATGAGCGAAATGGATGATCTGGCAGCCTTTGCTGTGCTGATCGAAGCGGGCAGTTTCACCGTGGCGGCCGAACAGCTGGGCTGCAGCAAAGGGCAGTTGTCCAAGCGCATCAGCCAGTTGGAAGCGCAGTTTGCCGTGGTGCTGTTGCACCGCACCACCCGCAAGCTCAGCCTCACCGCGGCCGGCGCGGCGTTGCTGCCCCAGGCACAAGCGCTGGTGGTACAGGTAGAACGCGCGCGGCAGGCGTTGGCGCGGCTCAAGGATGATTTGGCCGGCCCTGTGCGTATGACCGTTCCGGTGTCGCTGGGCGAAACCTTCTTCGATGGCTTGTTGCTGGAGTTTTCCCGGCAATATCCGCAGGTGCAGATCGAGCTGGAGCTTAACAACAGCTACCGAGACTTGGCGCGCGATGGCTTTGACTTGGGCGTGCGCGCGGCTGCCATCGAAAATGAACGCCTGGTCGCCAAGCCTTTACTGGCCTGGCACGAGGTGACCTGCGCCAGCCCGGCGTATCTGGAGCAGCATGGCGAACCGCTGACCCCGGCGGACCTGTCGACGCACAGCTGCTTGCTCAACAGTCACTACAGCGGTCGTGAGGAGTGGTTGTATCACCAGCAGCATGAATTACTGCGAGTGCGGGTGAGCGGCACGTTTGCCTCCAACCATTACAACCTGCTGAAAAAAGCCGCCCTGGTGGGCGCCGGTATCGCCCGCCTGCCGTCCTACGTGTTGCCGACGGAGTTGGCCGATGGGCGATTGCGCTGGATCCTGCGCGACTATCAGACACGCCGAATGCCGATGTACCTGGTCCATCCCTACCAGGGTGGCCTGCCGAGACGCACCCAGGTGCTGGCCGATTACCTGGTGGATTGGTTCCGACGCAGCGGCGAGGCGCTGGATCGGCTTTAACGCAAGCGACGGGCAATCAGGTGGTCGATGGACAAGCAGCCCGGCCCCTTGGCGAGCAACAGCAACAACAGCGCGAGCCAGGTGCCGTGCGTGGGGTAGGCGTCAGGGTAGACGAACAACTGAATGGTCAAGGTCATGCCGATCAGGGCCAGGGCCGAGAAGCGTGTGGCAAACCCCAGCAGGATCAATACCGGGAAAAAGTGCTCGGCAAAGGTTGCCAGGTACGCGGCCACCTCCGGCGGCACCAGGGGCAACTGATATTCGCTGCGAAACAACCAGAGTGTCGAGGCGGCGAGCTTGGGTTCACCGACTTGGAATGTGCCGCTGATCACGTCAATGGCAAAGCCTTCGACCTTGGTCTGCCCGGATTTCCAGAACACTGCGGCAATGGAGAAGCGCGCAATAAACGCGATCAGGCTGTAGGGGATTTTTTCAAACAGTGCGACGGTTCGCTTTATCAGGCACGGATCGGGAGTGTTCATGGCGATACCTTGGGTGGCAGATGCAAATGAGTAATGGCGTCGTGGCTGATCAGCAGCGTGAGACATTGGTGCAAGTCGAATTCGGCTGAGGCTTCAAGGGCGTCAGCGATGGCCAACTCCAGCCCGGCGCCTTGGTTGAGGCGGTTGATAAACGTCACCGAGCCGCTGTCGATGGCGAACACCTTGACCGCCAACCCGTGGCGCAGGACCAGCGCGCCTTGGGCGTACCATGGGTTCAAGGTGGCGATAACCCCGTCGGTCTGGTGCGCAGCCCAAACCGACACGATCGCGTAGGGAGATTCCAATGTTTCGAGGGATGGATGCAGTCGCACCCGCAATTGCCCCAGCTGCGCGCAGCCTTGCAGTTGTTGGAGCACGCTGTGCTGATCCAGTGCCTGGCGATCCGCCGCGTGATAAGCCCGAACCCGCAGGCGCTCCAGCCGAGCGATATCTGCCAGGTATGGCACGCTTGAGGACGGTTCGAAGCGCTGGATAAACGCTGCCAACGTGCTGCCGTATTCGCTGATCAAAGGGCTGGTGGGCGGGTGAGCCTGGACATACAGGCTGGCCATGGCGTGGAAAAACTCATCGCCAACCAGTTGCCGCGTCACCGGATAGGCGGCGACGAGCGCATTTATCAACGCGCTGTGGACATTATTGCGATACACCGCGAAGCGACTCGCCGGGTCGGCCCCGTTGCTGCTGAACACCTCCTCGGGGCAGGTTGCGTCCGGCGTCAGCAGCGCGTGGGCGAATGCCTGTTGAAGGCTCATCGGGCCACCTGCGACAAATAGCTTTCAGCCTGCCGGGCTTCGGCCTGCAATACGCTGAAGGGCGGCACCTGGTTATCCCGCTCGATCAACGTAGCTACCGGACCGGTCCGCGCCAGCACGTGCTCGTACAGTTGCCACACGGCGTTATCGATAGGCGCGCCGTGGTCATCGATCAGCAGGCGGTCGCCCAGGCTGTCTGTGTCTTCGGCAAAGCCGGCCAGATGAATCTCCCCCACTGCGTGCAAGGGCAGGGCGTCGATGTAGGCCGATGGATCGCGCTGGTGATTGATGCAGGATACGTAGACGTTGTTGACGTCGAGCAGCAGGCCGCAACCGGTACGGCGGATGACCTCGCTGATGAAGTCGGTTTCATCCAGGGTAGAGCGCTGGAACTGCAGGTAGGTCGAGGGATTCTCCAGCAGCATCGGCCGCTTGAGTGTGCTCTGCACCTGGTCAACATGTGCGCACACTCGGCTCAGGGTGGTGGCGTCGTAAGCCAGCGGCAGCAAGTCGTTGAGAAACACCGGGCCGTGGCTGGACCAGGCCAGGTGTTCGGAAAAAGACTGGGGTTGATAGCGCTCGATCAACGTCGCCAAGCGTGCCAGGTGTTCGCGATCCAGGGCACCTTCGCCGCCGATGGACAGGCCCACGCCGTGCAACGACAGCGGGTACTGCTCGCGGATCAATCCCAGGTAGTGATGAAACGGGCCGCCGGCCACCATGTAGTTTTCGGCGTGTACTTCAAAAAAACCGATATCGGGGCCGGTCTCAAGCACTTGGGTAAAGTGCTCGGTCTTCAACCCCAGCCCGGCCCGCAAGGGCAGGCCGGGCACCTGAGTCGGTGAGACCGTGTAAGGGGATGTAGGCGTCATCATCAGTACTCAGGCTGCACAAGGTTTCAGGATTTGGCAGTGAATTCGGTTTCCTGGCCGAAGCCGGTCGGCGAGGTGGTGCTTGGGGTCTTGGTGCAGGTACCGGCGGGGACCAGCTTCCAGGCATTGGCCTGGTCCTTGGTTTTGGAGGTGCCGGCGCAAGAGGTGCCGGCGCCTGCGGCGCAATCGTTCTTGCCGGCTTCAGCCACGCCGAAGCATTTCTGCATGTCATCGGCTGCGTGGGCAGTGGTGCTCAGGGCAGACAGGCTCAGGGCCGAACCCAGGGCGAGGACGAGGGTGGCGGCGGACAGTTTGGTAGTCATGGTGTGTCTCCAGCAGTGGTTGAATGCGCAGGCTTGATTGCCTGCATGCACCACTAGAGAGAGGGGGATAGAGTTCGTTACAAAACCAGTCGAATTTTTTTCAAGTTACGCAAAACAAAATGTGGGAGGGGGCTTGCTCCCGACGACAGTGTGTCAGGCACAGGACATGTGACTGATATACCGTTATCGGGGGCAAGCCTCCTCCCACATTTAGATCCAGTTTACTCAGTAACCGGGTCTTAACCTCCCAGATATGCCTCTCGCACCTTCGGGTCCGTCAGTAGTTGCTCGCCAGTGCCCTGCATCACCACCCGACCGTTTTCCAGCACATAGGCCCGGTCAGCGATTTTCAATGCCTGGTTGGCGTTTTGCTCCACCAAAAACACCGTCACCCCGTCCTTACGCAGCTGTTCGATGATATCGAAGATCTGCTGGATGATGATCGGTGCCAGGCCCAGGGAGGGCTCGTCCAGCAGCAACAGCTTGGGCTTGCTCATCAGCGCCCGGCCGATGGCGAGCATTTGCTGCTCGCCGCCCGACATGGTGCCGCCGCGCTGGCTGAAGCGTTCCTTGAGGCGGGGGAACAGGTGCAGCACCTTGTCCATCTGCTCCTGGTAGTCGCCCTTGTCGGTAAAGAACCCGCCCATGGCCAGGTTCTCTTCCACGGTCAGGCGCGAGAACACGCGGCGGCCTTCCGGTACCACGGCAATGCTCTTGCGCATGATTTCGGCGCAGTGCCTGCCCACCAGCTCTTCACCCATGTAGCGGATGCTGCCGCTGTAGGCTTGCGGCGAACCGCACAAGGTCATCAGCAAGGTGGATTTGCCGGCACCGTTGGCGCCGATCAGGGTGACGATCTCACCCTGGCGCACTTCGACATTGACGTCGTGCAGGGCCTGGATCTTGCCGTAGAACGTGGAAACGTTTTCGAACTGCAACATTTTACGCTTCCCCCAGATAGGCTTTGATCACTTCAGGATTGTCGCGGATCTGCTCCGGCGTGCCGTCGGCCAGCGGCGTGCCCTGGTTGATCACCACAATATGGTCGGAAATGCTCATGACCAGTTTCATGTCGTGTTCGATCAACAGCACCGTGGCGTTGTTTTCCTCACGCAGCACGCTGATCAGCGCCTTGAGGTCTTCGGTTTCCTTGGGGTTCAGGCCCGCGGCAGGTTCGTCGAGCATAAGGATCCGCGGGCGGGTCATCATGCAGCGGGCGATTTCCAGGCGACGCTGCTGGCCGTAGGCGAGGGTGCCTGCCGGGCGGTTGGCAAACTCGGTCAGGTTGACCTTGTCCAGCCAGTACGCCGCGTATTCCATGGCCTCGCGCTCGCTCTTGCGGAACGCCGGGGTCTTGAACAGGCCCGCGAAGAAGTTGGTGTTCAAGTGACGATGCTGGGCGATCAACAGATTCTCGACTGCGGTCATGTCCTTGAACAACCGCACGTTCTGGAAGGTACGCACCACGCCCTTGCGAGCGATCTCGTGACCCGCCAGGCCCTGGATCGGTTGGCCGTCCAGCAGGATGCTGCCGCCGCTCGGCTTGTAGAAGCCGGTGAGGCAGTTGAACACCGTGGTCTTGCCGGCACCGTTGGGGCCGATCAGCGCCACGACCTGTTTCTCTTTCACGGTCAGGGCCACGCCATTGACCGCCAGCAAGCCGCCGAAGCGCATGCTCAAGTTTTCAACTTTCAGGATCTCGCGGCTCATTTGCGCAGCTCCATGTGTGGACGTTGCATGGGCAGCAGGCCTTGAGGGCGCCAGATCATCATCAGCACCATCATGGCGCCGAACATCAACATGCGGTATTCGCTGAACTCACGCATCATTTCCGGCAGCAGGATCATCACGATCGCCGCCAGGATCACGCCCAGTTGCGAGCCCATGCCACCCAATACCACGATGGCGAGAATGATCGCCGACTCGATAAAGGTGAACGACTCCGGGGTCACCAGGCCCTGGCGCGCAGCGAAGAAGCTGCCGGCGAAACCGGCGAACGCGGCGCCCAGGGTGAACGCGGAAAGCTTGATGATGGTCGGGTTCAGGCCCAGGGCACGGCAGGCGATTTCATCTTCGCGCAACGCTTCCCACGCACGGCCGATGGGCATGCGCAGCAAACGGTTGATCACGAACAGTGCCGCCAACGCCAATAGCAGCGCCACCAGGTACAGGAACACCACTTTGCTGACCGGGTTGTAGGTGATCCCGAAGTACTCGTGGAAGGTCTGCATACCTTCAGCGGCGGTGCGGTCGAACGACAGCCCGAAGAACGTTGGCTTGGGAATGCTGCTGATACCGTTGGGCCCACCGGTGATATCGGTGAGGTTACGCAGGAACAGCCGGATGATCTCACCGAAGCCCAGGGTCACGATGGCCAGGTAGTCACCGCGCAGGCGCAGCACCGGGAAGCCCAGCAGGAAGCCGAACGTAGCGGCCGCCATGCCGGCCAGCGGCAGGCAGATCCAGAAGCTCCAACCCAGGTAGTGCGAGAGCAGCGCGTAGGTGTAGGCACCCACGGCGTAAAAGCCCACGTAACCAAGGTCGAGCAGGCCGGCCAGGCCCACCACGATGTTCAGGCCCAGGCCCAGCAACACGTAGATCAGGATGAGCGTCGCAATGTCGACCGCACCGCGTGAGCCGAAGAACGGCCAGATCAGCGCGGCGATAATCAGGCCGATGATGATGTAGCGCTGGGTGCGCGGCAGGGTCAGGAATTGGCTGACCTTGGGCGACACCAACGGAGCACGGTTGCCCTTGAACAAGGCACCGACCTGCTGGGTGAACAGCACGCGCAGAAACATCAGCACCGAACACAAGGCGATGACGGTCAGGGTCACGGGCCCGGTGCCATGCACTTCCAGGTTGATGCCGACAATGCTCAGCTTGAGGCCGAGTACCGGGAAGGCCACGGCCCATACCAGCAAGGCGCTGAAAAACGCCGATTTAAGATATCTGCTCATACTTTCTCAACCTCCGGACGGCCCAGGATGCCGGTCGGACGGAACAACAGCACCAGAACCAACAGGCCGAACGCGACGACGTCCTTGTACTGGTCGCCGAAGATATCGGCGCCAAAGGCTTCGGCCACACCCAGCACCAGCCCGCCGAGCATGGCGCCCGGAATGCTGCCGATGCCGCCCAATACCGCTGCGGTAAAGGCCTTGAGGCCCACCAGGAAACCGGCGTTGGGGTTGATCACGCCGTATTGCATGCTCAGCAACACGGCCGCCACGGCCGCCAGCGCAGCACCAATGACGAAGGTCAGGGCGATGATGTTGTTGGTGTTGATGCCCAGCAGGTTGGCCATCTTGATGTCTTCGGCGCAGGCCCGGCAGGCGCGCCCCAGACGGGAGCGGGAAATGAACAGTGTCAGGCCCAGCATGGCCACCAGGGTTACCACGAAAACCAGAATCTGCATGTACGAAATCAGCACTTCTTGTGCACCACCTGGGCCGAAGGAGATGCTCCCCGGGATCAGGTTGGGAATGGACTTGTCCTTGGAGTCCTGGGACAGCAATACGGTGTTCTGCAGGAAAATCGACATGCCGATGGCGGAAATCAGCGGGATCAAACGGTTGCTGCCACGCAAGGGACGGTAGGCAACCCGCTCGATACTGTAGCCATAGGCACTGGTCACGATGATCGATGCCAGGAACGCAGCGGTCATCAACAGCGGCAGGGAGTGGATCCCCATCATGGCCAGCCCGGCAAGGGCGATGAAGGCCACATAGGAACCAATCATGTATACCTCGCCATGGGCGAAGTTGATCATTCCAATGATGCCGTAAACCATTGTGTAGCCAATGGCTATCAAGGCATAGGTGCTGCCAATGGTCAGGCCATTAACCAGCTGTTGGAAAAAATGATAGATCTCAGGCATTACAGCGCTCCTAAAAACCCGATACGCATTTCACTGGTGGAGTCATTTCCGGCTCGGTGCCCTGTTCTGTGACCAGGTTGCACGAAGCGTTTGCCAGCGAACCGCTGGTGACGGTTTTAAGATTTTCAGGTGAGCCAGCGCCCGGATCGCGGGTGACATGGCCCATAAACCTCGTAAAACAAAGCCCACTGCTTGCACAGTGGGCTTGTTGACCAGTAACGCCTGGCTTACTGAGGGGAAACTTCGGTTTTTGGTTTACCGAAGTGCCATTCGTAGACCACGAACTTGAAGTCCTTCAGGTCGCCCTTGGCGTCGAAGCTCAGGTCGCCGGTAGGGGTCTTGAAGGTGCCGGCGTGGATGGCTTCAGCCACTTTGGCGGTGTCTTCGCTCTTCGCGGCAGCGATACCGCCGGCGATGACTTCAACCGCGGAGTACGCCGGGAACACGAACGGACCGGTTGGGTCCTGCTTGTTCTTGGTGAACTCTTCAACGATGGCTTTGTTGGCAGGGTCGGTGTCGAAGGATTTCGGCAGGGTCACCAGCAGGCCTTCGGAAGCGCCCTGGGCGATTTGCGAGATGGAGTCGTTGCCGACACCTTCTGGGCCCATGAACTTGGCGTTCAGGCCTTTTTCCTTGGCCTGGCGCAGGATCAGGCCCAGCTCAGGGTGGTAGCCGCCGTAGTAGACGAAGTCGACGTTGGCTTGCTTGAGTTTCTGGATGATCGAGGAGAAGTCCTTGTCGCCGGCGTTCAAGCCTTCGAAGACGGCAACCTTGGTGCCTTTTTCTTCGAGGGTCTTTTTCACGGCGGTAGCGATGCCTTCACCGTACTGCTGTTTGTCGTGCAGTACCGCAACGATTTTCGGTTTCACGTGGTCGGCGATGTAGTTGCCGGCTGCCGGGCCTTGTGCGCTGTCCAG
Source organism: Pseudomonas sp. B329 (assembly GCF_023127835.1). Lineage (NCBI taxonomy): Bacteria > Pseudomonadati > Pseudomonadota > Gammaproteobacteria > Pseudomonadales > Pseudomonadaceae > Pseudomonas > Pseudomonas sp. B329. The sequence continues at coordinate 23,658 of NZ_SPKP01000003.1, forward strand.
ACCAATGGTGCGGAAAATCAGCTTGTAGCCACGGGAAGTGATTTCAGGGCTGGTGGCAGCCGGGGTAATCATGATGACGCCTTCGTCTTCATAAATATCCGACGCTGGCTGAGTGGAGCTGGAGCAGAGGTGGCCGACTACGAACTTGACACCGTCATTGACCACTTTGTTGGCTACGGCGACCGCTTGTTTTGGATCGCAAGCGTCGTCGTATTCCTTGGCTTCAAGCATTTTGCCATCCACGCCGCCCTTGGCGTTGATGTCCTTGATGGCTTGCTTGGCACCCATGAATTGCATGTCGCCGTATTGCGTTACCGGACCGGTCTTGGGACCGGCGATGCCGATCTTGATGGTGTCGGCTGCGAACGAATGGCCGGCAACCCCAGCCAGGACCATAGCGGCAAACAGTTTGGAAATCTGCTTAGTAGCCTTATTCATAGTGCTCCACTCTTACTGTTGTATTTTTTATAGTTCTAGCGGCCTTGTGAGCTGCAGAACCGGATCAGATATCGCGGATATCCCCCCGGTATTGCCCTGGCAACTGTACCGGTACAGTGTAGAGCGCCGGTTGATCAATTGAAAAGCTGGCAACGGGGGGCAAAACCTGAGCGTGTCGCTTAAATGAAAGAAAAAGACAGAATTGCGGCGGGCTTACACCCGTTTTCAAGGTGTTCCCTGGCTTTCCCGGCCCTTTCAATCGCTACCTCATTTGCTACTGGGTTTTTCTGCCTGAGTCAGAAGGCTATGATTGCGCCGATTTTTTACTCAGGTGAACTCCCATGACGCAAGAACCTAGCACCCTCTATGCCAAGCTGCTCGGTGAAACCGCTGAAATTTCCTGGAAGGAGCTAGAGCCGTTCTTTGCCAAGGGTGCCCTATTGTGGGTCGATGCCGGACTGGATTTGATCGAAGCAGCCGAGGGAATGGCTGAAGACAACCGTGATAAAGTCGCCGCCTGGCTGGCTTCAGGGAGCCTTGGCGAAGTGTCTGCAACGCGGGCATTGGACTTGGTGGAGCGTGATCCAAGCCTGTGGGCGGTGGTGGTCTCGCCTTGGATTCTGATCCAGGAAAGGGCGGCGTAAGAATGGAGTGCGCGAAAAAGGTGCGCCTTTTCTGTCCCCATAAGTGTGTAGCGGAGTAACCGCGTTGCCAGTGATGGCACCTTGCCGTAGAGAAAGGTCACAGCCTAGGGTGACGTAAACGTCACGGGAACAGTTCAGGCCGCCGGGAAACCGCTGAAGAATTGTTTCCATGTGTGCCATGGCACTGGCGATTGCAGTCGTCGCACCACCAGCATTCTGATTTGGGCTTCAGCGAATTGGCCTGACAATAGACGGCGGGCAGATTCGCACTGGCGCAGGGTCTTTGGTGGGCGTGCTGTCTTTATTGCCTTCCACGCTGAAGGGGTAGAGCGGATTGCGCATCGCAATGCCTTGCATCACACCGATGATGTCGTTGAACGGCACCGCCGGGCTGAGCAGGTAACCCTGGATGAAGTCACAGTCGTGCTTGAGCAATAGCTCAAACTGCGCCTGGGTTTCCACGCCTTCGGTCACCACCTGCAAGTGCAGGGTGTGGGCCATGCCGATAATCGCCTGGACGATTTCGCTGTCTGCGGTGGATTTGGGGATGTCCTGGATAAACGAACGATCAATCTTCAAGGTGTTAAGCGGCAGGCGCTTGAGATAGGCCAGGGATGAGTAGCCGGTGCCGAAATCATCGATCGCCAGGGAGACCCCCAGGGCGCGGATTTGCCGCAACAGCGCCAGGGTGCTGCTGATATTGCCCATCAGCGCATTTTCGGTGACTTCCAGTTCCAGGCGGTTGGCCGCCACGCCGGCAAAGCGCAGGGCGTCTTCGATTTCATCGGCCAGCTCGTCCCGCGCCAGGTTCAGGGCCGAGCAGTTCACGGCCATGGTCAGCTCGGTGTAGCCCCGGTCAGACAACAGGCTCAGGTCGTGACAGGCCTGGCGCAATACCCAGTGGTCCAACTCGGCGATCAGCCCATTGTTCTCGGCGATCCCGATAAACCGGTCCGGGGCCAGCAACCCATGCTGGGGATGTTCCCAGCGCACCAGTGCCTCAAGACGCGTGACCTTGCCCAGTTTCATGTCGAAGATCGGTTGATAGAACAACACCAGTTCGGTGCGTGCGCGCAATGCGGCACGAAGCTCCTCTTCCAGTTGCAGTTCCAGGGAGGCGCGGGTTTTCAGGTTGGAACTGAAGAAGTTCAGGCTGTTGCGCCCGGTGTCTTTGGATTGGTACAGCGCCAGGTCGGCGGTCTTCAGCAGTTCTTCGCAGGTTTGGCCATCGTCGGGGAACAGGCTGATACCAATGCTGGTAGTCATCACCATGCGGCGGCCGGCCAGTTCGATGGGTTCTTTCATTTTCTGCATGATGCGCTGGGCCATGTGCCGCGCTTCGTCACGGTGATGGATATTGATCAGGATGCAGAACTCATCGCCGCCAAACCGTGCGACCACATCCTCACGGCTACGTATCGAGCCCTTGATATGCCCGGCCAGCACCGTGAGCAACTGGTCGCCAGCGTCATGGCCGAGGCTGTCATTGATGCGCTTGAAGTGGTCAATGTCGAGGAAAATCACCGCCATCATGCCTTGGCTTCGGGTTTTTTCTGCAACTTTCTCCGCGAAGATCTGATTGAAACCACGGCGGTTGAGCAAGTTGGTCAGCGCGTCAAAATGGGCCACTTGTTGCAGTGAGGCGCGGGCCTGGTCGAGTTCGCTGAGCAGCGCATTGACCCGGCGCAGGTCACGTTCCTTGTGCTGCAGTTTTTTGTCTGCCAGAGCTGCGCTGACACCGCTGCCGATCACCAAGAGGGTAATCACCGCCACCGACAGGCCCAGTTGAATCGGATTGTTGTCCACCGGCAACGACAAGTCCGCGCCGCTGGGTACCAACATTTGCATGGCCGCCATGCCGGTGAAGTGCATGCTCAGGATCCCCGCGCCAAGAACCAGGCTGGCGGCGTACTTGAGCAGTTGGTGAAACACCCCGGCACCGTTGCGCAGGTAACTGGACAGCAGCAACGCCGCCAGGCTGGCAACGATGGCAATCGCCACCGAGGCCATGAACAACTGCGATTCAAAGTACACCTGCGCCTGGGAGCGCATCGCCGCCATGCCCACGTAATGCATCAGCGCGATGCCCAGCCCTATCCATACCGCAGCCAGCAGGTATTGGTGCAAACGCAGATGGGCATGACTGAGGGTTTTCATGGCGAACAGCGAGGCGATCAGGGCGATCAACAGCGAGGCAAACGTCGTGAGCAATTCGTAATGAATGGCGATTGGGGCCTGGAAGGCCAGCATACTGATGAAATGGGTCGACCAGATCCCGCCCGCCAGGCAGCCCGCTCCCAGCCAGCGCCAGTGGCGGCGGGCGGTGGGGTCTTCTACATGGCCGACGCGTTCGGCCATGTCCAGGGTGCCGAACCCCGCTGCGCAGGCAACCAGGTACGCCAGTAGCACCAGAAAGGGGTTATGACTGCAATTGAGCAATAAATGCCCGCTGTCTGGAAGGTCGGTGAAAAAATACTGGCCCAGCCATTCCATAGCGTATCCCGTCATAGAGCCACGTCACTGCCAGAGGCGATGACCTACCATGTCGAGTATAGAAGCCTCATGGGATTTGCCATGGGTAATGGCATTTTGATCTCAATTAATTTGTCATGCTGTGCATAGCGTTTGGTGCTAAGCGCTGATGGGCAGGTCCAGTTCAAACGGCGGAGCTTGCAAAGGGGCCAGACCGAAGGCAGCACGGGCAGCATCGCAATCAACGTTCTGCACACCCTGGCTCCAGGAAGCATCGAACTCGCGACACGGGCTCGAACGTTGTGCATAGATCGAGCAACTGGTGCTTTTGCCCACTTCGCCCTCAAGGCTGCAACAGCGCGCAGGTTTTTGATCGGTGCCGATCATTGCCACCCGGGTCGGGTTGATCTGCACCACCAGATCATCGGGCACCGTGCCCCCGGATGAGGCGCACTCACCCCAAAAGAAAGACACGCGAAAGTGTGAACAGCAGGCACCGCAATTCAGACACGGACTGGCTTCGGACATGGGCGTCATCAATAAGAAAGTAGGTTGGGGGTGTTACAGGAAGGCTCGCCATTCTATCCGTGCCATGGCCGTTGGGAAGGGGGGCGCGCACTTATATTTTTGTGGGACAAATCCCCGTGTTACCGGGTGAAATCATGCCCTATCAGCTTTACGAATCATTACAGACAACCCCGCCTCAGCTGACTATGTTGCAGGTACCGGGCAGGATGCATCGGGCATCGTAGCGCTCATAACAATAAAAGAGACGGACCCATGCAGAACTCGACCCAAGCGGCGAATGCCTGGCGCATTCTGTTCCTGCTGTTCCTGGCCAATCTGTTCAACTTCTTCGATCGCACCATCCCCGCGATCATCATCGAGCCGATCCGCATGGAATGGCACCTGAGCGACTTTCAGCTCGGTATCATCGGCACTGCCTTTACCATCGTCTACGCCCTTGCCGGGCTGCCGCTCGGGCGACTGGCCGACACCGGCTCGCGCAGCAAATTGATGGGCTGGGGCCTGTTTGCCTGGAGCGGGCTGACGGCGGTCAATGGCATGGTCGGGAGTTTCTGGACCTTCCTGCTGGTGCGCATGGGCATCGGCATCGGGGAAGCCAGCTATGCGCCGGCCGCCAATTCACTGATCGGCGACCTGTTCCCCGCCCACCGCCGCGCGCGGGCCATGGGGATTTTCATGCTTGGTTTGCCGTTGGGGCTGCTGCTGGCGTTTTTCACCATTGGCGCGATGGTCAAGGCGTTTGATAGCTGGCGTGCCCCATTCTTTATCGCCGCCGTGCCCGGAATGATCCTGGCGGTGTTCATGTTCTATATCAAAGAGCCTAAACGCGGCGCGGCGGAAACCGTGCAAGTGTCCCAGGAGCGTGTCGACCGCCCGATCCGCCGCGTACTGGCGGTGCCGACCTTCCTGTGGCTGGTGCTGGCCGGGTTGTGCTTTAACTTTGCCACGTATGCGTGCAACTCGTTTCTGGTGCCGATGCTGCAACGCTATTTCCTCCTGCCATTGCAGGACGCGGCCGTCGCCACCGGTGTGATCGTCGGCTTGACCGGTCTGGTGGGCTTGACCCTGGGTGGCTGGATTGCCGACAAGATCCATCAGCGGGTCGCCAACGGCCGTCTGCTGTTTGCCGCGTGCAGCTTGATCATCTCCACGGTGACTACCGCCTGGGCCTTGCATGCCGGGCGTATCGAGATAGGCGTGTTTGTCGCGCTGTTCAGTGTGGGCTGGCTGTTTGCCTACAATTTCTATACCTGCGTGTATACCGCGATCCAGGACGTGGTCGAACCGCGCCTGCGCGCTACGGCCATGGCGCTATTCTTTGCAGGCCTGTATTTGCTCGGCGGTGGCATGGGGCCGGTGGTGGTCGGGGCGCTGTCCGATCACTTTGCCCATTCGGCAATGTATGCGGCCGGGGCAGAGCAAATGACTGAGGCGTATAAAGCCGTGGGGTTGCATGACGCCATGTACCTGATTCCGGTGGCGCTGTTCTTGACCATGCTGTTTCTGTTCCAGGCGTCACGTAGTTTTGTGCGCGATGCCAAGCGCATGAAGGATGGGCTGAGTGGGGTTCAAGTGCCGGCTTCTGCGGTAACGGCATGAGACCGAGGTGACCCTATCGGGGGCAAGCCCCCTCCCACATTTGACCGAGTTGTCTGAACTCTACTCGGTCAGTGTGGGAGGGGGCTTGCCCCCGATGAGGCCCTCAAGACCAATAAAAAGGCCCGCACTAAGCGGGCCTCCTAATTGGCAGCGAATGATCAGCCCGCCACCAACACGCGAATCGCTTCCAGTCGCAGCGCCGCCTTGTCGAGCATGGCCAGGCCTTGCTCGCGTTGATTGCGCAAGGCAACCAGCTCGCTGTCACGCACGGTGGGGTTGACCGCTTGCAACGCGGTCAGGCGCGCCAGCTCTTCGTCGGTGTCTGCGGCCAGGCGGCGCTTGGCTTCGGCCACACGCTCGGCGTGACGCGGGGCGATCTTCTCTTCACCGGCATTGATGCGCGGCGTGAGCTGATCGCGCTGGGCCTGCACGAACTTGTTGGCACTGGCCCGTGGCACGCTTTCGAGCTGGTCATTCAAGGTCACGAACGACACCCGACCGGACAGGTCATTGCCATTGGCGTCCAGCAGGCAACGCAAAGCCGCTGGTGGCAGGTAACGGCCCAGTTGCAGCGAGCGCGGGGCAACCACTTCGCTGACATAGAGCAGTTCCAGCAGCACAGTGCCCGGCTTGAGCGCCTTGTTCTTGATCAGCGCCACGGCGGTGTTGCCCATGGAACCGGACAGCACCAGGTCCATGCCGCCTTGCACCATCGGGTGTTCCCAGGTGATGAACTGCATGTCTTCACGCGACAGCGCCTGGTTACGGTCGTAGGTGATGGTTACACCTTCGTCGTCGCCCAGGGGGAAGCTGGCGTCGAGCATTTTTTCGCTGGGTTTCAAGATCAGCGCGTTTTCCGAATGGTCTTCGCTGTCGATACCGAAGGCGTCGAACAGGGTTTCCATATAGATCGGCAGGGCGAACTGGTCGTCTTGCTCAAGGATGTCCTCGACCAGCGCATCGCCTTCACCGGCGCCGCCGGAGTTGAGTTCCAGCAGGCGGTCACGACCGGTGTGCAGCTCTTGTTCCAGGCGCTCGCGCTCGGCACGGGCTTCGTCGATCAAGGCTTGCCACTCGCCGTCGTCGGCGGCTTCGAGCAATGGCAGCAGGCGCGGGCCGAACTGATGCTGCAAGGCGTTGCCGGTCGGGCAGGTGTTGAGGAAGGCGTTGAGCGCTTCGTGGTACCACTGGAACAGGCGCTGTTGCGGGCTGGTTTCCAGGTACGGTACGTGCAGTTCGATCACGTGTTTCTGGCCGATCCGGTCCAGACGACCGATACGCTGTTCCAGCAGGTCGGGGTGGGACGGCAGGTCGAACAGCACCAGGTGGTGGGAGAATTGGAAGTTGCGGCCTTCACTGCCGATTTCCGAACAGATCAGCACTTGGGCGCCGAACTCTTCATCGGCAAAGTAGGCGGCGGCGCGGTCACGCTCGAGGATGTTCATGCCCTCGTGGAACACCGTGGCCGGGATGCCGGAGCGCACGCGCAAGGCGTCTTCCAGGTCCATGGCGGTTTCGGCGTGGGCGCAGATCACCAGGACCTTGGTGCGCTTGAGCATTTTCAGCTGATCGATCAGCCACTCGACACGCGGGTCGAAACGCCACCAGCGGTTTTCTTCCTCGATATCCGGCTGCGCCTGGAAACTGACTTCCGGGTACAGCTCGGCGTGTTCGCCCAACGGCAGTTCGAGGTACTCATCCGGGTTCGGCAGCGGGTAGGCGTGCAGCTTGCGCTCGGGGAAGCCTTGCACGGCAGCGCGGGTGTTGCGGAACAGCACGCGACCGGTGCCGTGGCGGTCGAGCAGTTCACGCACCAGGCGCGCACTGGCTTCGCTGTCGCCATCGTTGACGGCGCTGAGCAGGGCTTCGCCTTCGTTACCGAGGAAACCCTGGATGGTCTTGTGCGCGGCCGGAGACAGGCGGCCCTTGTCGAGCAGCTCCTGCACGGCTTCGGCCACCGGGCGATAGTTTTCGCTCTCGGCGCGGAAGGCTTGCAGGTCGTGGAAACGGTTCGGGTCCAGCAGGCGCAGGCGCGCAAAGTGGCTGTCCTGGCCCAGTTGTTCCGGGGTGGCGGTGAGCAGCAGCACGCCTGGGATCACTTCAGCCAGTTGTTCGACCAGCGAGTATTCGGCGCTGGCCTTGTCTTCATGCCACACCAGGTGGTGCGCTTCGTCGACCACCAGCAAATCCCAGCCAGCGGCGAACAACGCGTCCTGGGCTTTCTCGTCGTCCACCAGCCATTCCAGCGCAACGAGTGCAAGCTGGGTGTCTTCGAACGGGTTGGTGGCATCGCTTTCGATAAAGCGTTCTTCGTCGAACAGCGCGACCTGCAGGTTGAAGCGGCGGCGCATTTCCACCAGCCACTGGTGCTGCAGGTTTTCCGGGACCAGGATCAGCACACGGCTGGCGCGGCCCGAGAGCAGTTGGCGATGGATCACAAGGCCCGCTTCGATGGTCTTGCCCAGGCCCACTTCGTCAGCCAGCAAGACCCGCGGCGCGATACGGTCAGCGACTTCACGGGCGATGTGCAGTTGGTGCGCAATAGGTTGTGCACGCACGCCACCCAGGCCCCACAATGAGGACTGCAACTGGCGGCTGGTGTGTTCCAGCGTGTGGTAGCGCAGCGAGAACCACGCCAGCGGGTCGATCTGCCCGGCGAACAGACGGTCGCTGGCCAGGCGGAACTGGATGAAGTTGGACAGTTGGGTTTCCGGCAGGGTGACCTGCTCGTTCTGCCCATTGAGGCCGTGGTAGACCAGCAGGCCGTCGACGTCGTCGACTTCCTGTACGGTCATTTTCCAGCCTTCGAAATGGGTGATGGTGTCACCCGGCGAAAACCTCACGCGAGTGAGCGGCGCATTCCGTAGCGCATACTGGCGGGGGTCGCCAGTGGCCGGATAGAGCACGGTCAACAAGCGCCCGTCCTGTGCCAGAACGGTGCCTAACCCCAGCTCTGCTTCGCTGTCACTAATCCAGCGTTGCCCCGGTTGATACTGCTGCGCCATGCTGCCTGACTCCCGCCGTGAAAAAGCCGACTATCTTAACGGAACAAGCCCTTGCGCCCAAGGACTCTGACAAAAACTACTCCGTTTGGCCGGCGGGCAGAGTGCTGAATCGACGGGTGGCGGGCACTTGCGAGTGTCGACTGAGTCACAGCTTGGCGAGCCTGTGCTCAAGTCGCCCTGCAACCCGCCGACAGCCTGTTGATCAGGAGAATAACTATCATGCTGCCACCCATGCTGCCCGTCAGTGTTGTGCCGGTCACGTCGCAACTCGATCCGGCACGCCAGAAGCCGGATATTCCGCCGGTGGTGCCCGTTCAACCGGGCTCCAGCGAGAGCACGATCGACCTGAAAAAAGGCGATGCCGAGCAATCGACCTTTCTGTTGCGCGAAGAGCAGCGTCGTCAGCAGGAGCAGCACAAGCGTCGGCGAGAAGCCGACGATGACGTCGAGCAGCATTTGCCTATCCCCGGTGACTTGCTCAATGCCGACAACACGGTGCCCGTGGCGCCGCTGATCGAAGATGCGCCGCGCCAGGGCTTGTGGGTGGACATCGAGGTTTAAGCGCTCAATTCATGCAGGGCCTTGATCAACAGTTCGATATCGTCATCGGTGTTGAGTGGGCTGACGGAGAGGCGCGCAATACTGCGCAACCCACGTGCTTGCATATCCAGCGGCGTATAGGCCACGCCGTTGGCACCGATGTTGATGCGCTTTAACCCCAAGCGCCGCTTGAGTTCAAAGCTATCCCAGCCGGCCAGGTTGAAAGCGATCAAGCCCGAATGTTTACTGCCCAGGTCATGCAGGCTAATCCCAGGTATCTGATGCAGCGCTTCGCGGATTCGGGCGCTGGTCTGCGAGATCCTTTCCCACACCCGCTCGATCCCCAGTCGATTGATCTCTTGCAATGCATTGCCCAAGCCCGCCAGCAGGGCGACGGACACTTCGCTGGTTTCGAAGCGCCGGGCGTCGTTGCGCAGGTCGAAGCCGTCGGTGGTCCAGGGCGCCGAAAACACGTCGCGTTGGGCCGGGTTCAGGTGCCCAAGAAAATCCGGCCTGACATACAGCAGTGCAGTACCGCGCGGGCCGCGCAGGTGTTTGCGGCCGGCGGATTTGAGCACGTCACACTGCAACGCTTGCACATCCACCGGTAATTGGCCGACGGCTTGGCCTGCGTCGATAAAGTAGGGGATGGCGTGACGACGAGCCACTTCGCCGATGGCCTGGGCCGGGTTGATCAGGCCGCCGTTGGCCGGCAGCCAGGCAAGGTCGATCAGCTTCACGTGGGCGTCGAGCATCGCTTCCAGTGCTACCGGGCAAACCGCGCCGGTGGCATCACAGGGGATAACTTCCACGCGCGCGCCCGCTTGCACGGCCAACTCCATGCTCGCCAGGTTGCCGCCCCATTCATGGCGCCCCACCAGGATGCGGTCGCCCGGCCGCCAAGGCCCCAGGGCCTGGAACGCCATGCTCCAGGCCGTTGAGCCACTGCTGGCGAAGGCAATCGAGGAGGGCGGTGCATTGAGCAGTTGCCCGGCGGCGCGGCGGGCGTTTTCCACCAGCACGGCGCCCTGTTCGCCGGCTTCCATCGGGCCGTTGCGGGCTTCATGTTGCAACTGTTCGATGATGGCGTCCAGCGTCGCCTGGCTGGGCAAGGACGCCCCGGCATGGTTGAAGTGCACAAGGCCCGACTGGCAACCGGGCGTGGCCTCCCGCAGTTGTTGGACGTCCAGCGGGCTCATGGCTGCAGCTCGAAAATGGCATCCACCTCCACGGCGACGCCAGCCGGCAAGCTGCTGACGCCTACGGCGGTGCGTACGTGCCGGCCTTTGTCGCCGAGGGCGTTGACCAGCAGGTTCGAGGCGCCATTGGCGACCACGCTCTGGCGCTGGAAATCAGCGCTGCTGGCGATGAAGACGCCCAGACGCAGGATGCGCACCACGCGCGACAGGTCATCGCCCAGCGCATCGCTCAATTGCCCCAGCAGGCCCAGCGCCGCCAGTTCCGCCGCCTGGGCGCCTTCTTCATCGCTGAGGGAATCGCCCAGCCGGCCTATGTAGGCAGGTTTGCCATCGAGTATGGGAATTTGCCCGGAAATGAACAGCTGGTGTTGGCTGACGACATGGTTGATGTAATTGGCAGCTGGTTGATTGGGTGTGGGCAGTGTCAGGCCGAGTGTGTGTACGCGTTGGCGAATGGAATCGGTCATGCTGAAAACCTCTGGGTTCAGGAGGTTTGAGCATGTTGGCTGTTGCGATGGGCGACAAACGGATAGATCTCAATCGACGTATCGAAAAAACTCACTCATCCGCACACAGGTGCTTCAACCACTGGCTGAAGCATTCGGCTGCTTCGCCGAGTGGGCCCTGGGGAGCGATCAGCCAATAGCCGATTTCGCTGTGATAGGGCGGCCAGTCAAAGGCCTCCACCAGGCTGCCGTCCTGGAGCCTGCGTTCGATCAGGCGATGGCGGCCCATGGCGATACCTTGGCCGGCCACGGTAGCCTCGACCACGATGTTGTAGTCATGCAGCATCACCCTGGGGTGGTGATCGAGGTTGACCTGGTAATGGGCGGCCCAATCCGTCCACTCGAAAGGACGGTGCGAGGTCGCCATCAGTAGGGGGCCTTTGGTTACCTGGCTGGCCTTGAACGCAGGGCTGCACACGGGTGACAAGGTTTCGGCCATCAGGCGCGTGGCCTGCACGTCGGGCCAATCGCCCTTGCCGTAACGGATGGCCAGGTCAACTTCGGCCGTGGCGACATTGGCCAGTTGAATCGCGGGCAGCAACTCCACCTGGATATGCGGGTAGCTCTGCATAAACTCGGCCAGACGCGGTGCCAGCCATAGCGTGGCGAAAGACGCCAATACGCCGATGCGCAACACGCTGGTGCTGGGTACACCCCGTTGGCTGCGTGTCGCAGTAGCGATGGCGTCCAGGGCCGGGCGGATTTGATCGTAGTAATGTTGCCCGTCCAACGTCAGGTCAATCGCCCGCGTACGCCGGATAAACAGCGGTTTGCCCAAATGCTGTTCGAGCTTATGCACCTGATGGCTCAGCGCACTTTGGGTCACCGACAACTCGTTCGCTGCCTTGATAAAACTCAAGTGCCGTGCCACGGCTTCGAAGGCGCGCAGGGCCAGCAGCGGTGGAAGGTCGTTGTGCAAGGCCACCGGATGGCGCCTCCTGGGTAAGGGGGAAAGTGCCGATTTTGGTCGATGACCTGCATTTTGTCGCCCGCTGATTTGCCGTCGGGCGGGGCAGGCCGCATTATTGGGCCATTCCCGCCACGACGTAAGCCAAGCCATGAGTGATGACGACAAGCTGATCGACCTGAATGCCGAACGCGCCAAGCGCGTGCACGACCTCAATGACAAACGCTTGAATGAAGTGCGCCAAGCCTTTGAACAAGCCATGCCCTTGGGCAAACCCAAGAAGAAGTCGAAGAACAAACCGAAAAAGCGTTGAAACAGCCTGCATCTGTTGATGCAGGTCAGTTATTACCCTTCTTTACGCCCCGTTACGGGCGACATTGATCCCGGTCAATTTCCCGCTGCGTCTTCTCCATTAACTTAGCCCTATCGCAACAGGGCACGTGCAGGAGGCCGGTCATGTTTTTCGATAATGTGGTTTTTGCCGGAGTGCTGACTGTCAGCCTCATGGTGCTGTTTTTTGTAGGGTTTGGATTTTTTATCTGGAAGGACGCGAACAAGCGTAAAAAACCTTAAGTCTTTCCGGGTTACATGGGCACGCAAGGCATTTTGGGCGACTTCGGTCGCCCTTTTTTTTGCTCGGTTTTTCTCTAAAAGTGAATATAAAAAAAGGTGCGACCCTCGCGGATCGCACCTTTTTTATTGCCAGTGGCTATCAGTCAGTTGCCCAATGCCTTGGATGCCAACCAGAACAACCCGGCCGACAGGCCCACGGTGGCTGGCAGGGTCAATACCCAAGCCATCAGGATGGTCTTGACGGTGCCGCCTTGCAGGCCGCTTTTGTTAGCAACCATGGTGCCCGCGACGCCCGAAGACAGCACGTGGGTGGTGGACACCGGCAGGGCGAAAATATTGGCGAAGCCGATCATGGTGGCAGTGGTGATCTGGGCCGACATGCCTTGGGCATAGGTCATGCCTTGCTTGCCGATCTTCTCGCCGATGGTCAGTACCACGCGTTTCCAACCCACCATGGTGCCCAGGCCCAGGGCCAGTGCGACCGCGAGGATCACCCAGAAGGGGGCGTACTCGGTAGTAGCGGTCAGGTCTTTGCGCAGCTTGTCGAGGTCGGACTTCTCGCGGGAATCCAGGCCTGGCAGCTTGCCGACTTTCTTCGCGGTGTCGTCCAGGCAAAGCAGGTAGCGGCGTACCTCAATGCGGTGGTCGGCAGTCAGTGAATGGTAGTCCGAAACGCCTTTCAAGGTGCCCAGCAGCGCATTGATCGTCGGCTCGGTCTGCTGCGGGTTGCAGCGGAATTTGCCCGGCAGATCATCCTTCACGCTTTTGCCCAGGGCCAGGAACTCGCCGAGGGTCTCGTGGTTGCGCTGGTAGAACTGGTTCAGGTGCAGGGTTGCGTCACGGGTACGCTCGATCTGGTAGGTGGTGCTGCCCAGGTCCAATACGAACTGCGCCGGCACGATACCGATCAGCACCAGCATGATCAGGCCGATGCCTTTCTGGCCATCGTTGGAGCCGTGCACGAAGCTCACGGCCATGGCCGAGATCACCAATACCAGGCGGTTCCAGAACGGCGGGTGCTTCTTGTCGTCGAGCTTGCGGCGCTGGTCCGGGGTCTTGTGCATCTTCGACAGCGGGCGCCACCACTTCAGGCCGATCAGCACCAGGGCTGCGACCAGGAAGCCGGCCATCGGCGAGAACACCAGGGACGCACCGATATCCACGGCCTTCTGCCAGTTCACACCGTCAGCCAGGGGGATGTCGTTGATCAGGGCGTTGGCCAGGCCGACACCGAGGATCGAGCCGATCAGGGTGTGGGAGCTGGAGGCGGGAATACCGAAGTACCAGGTGCCCAGGTTCCAGGTGATCGCCGCCGCCAATAACGAGAAGACCATCGCCAGGCCATGGCCGGTGTTCACATTGATCAGCAACTCCACCGGCAGCAAATGCACGATGGCGTAGGCGACACCGACACCACCGAGCAACACGCCGAGGAAATTGAAGACCCCGGAGAAGAACACCGCCAGGTGTGGCGGCATGGCTTTGGTATAGATGACTGTGGCCACCGCGTTAGCGGTGTCATGAAAGCCATTGATGAACTCGAAGGCGAGGACAAAGGCCAGGGCGAGCAGCAGGCTCACTAGAACCCAAGCATCCAGTCCGCTGAATAAATCGATCATGAAGGTTTTCTGACCCGGTCGTAAGGGGGCGCGATTATGCCAGAAAACATCGGTAATCGATGCATTGACTGCTCATCGGTAACAATCTTCGTCGCACAAGCCCGGGCAAAACGGACGCATCCCAGGGTTTTCGGGGCTTTGGCAAGTCTTTGATTTATAAAGCGCAGGCCGCAAAAGGCCGGCATTTGTCATGAAAACGTCATGCCTGAAACATTTGTATGAAATTTCGTGCGCGGCTGTAGGTGACTGACCAACGGGCGCTGACGCGAGGGGCTCCCTGCCGGTGGTGGACCGGCAGAGACAGCAGGGCCCAGCCTACTCGCACCGAAGCGCTTATGGCTCTTCGGTTTTGAGTTCCTGTTCGATCTTTTGGATTTCCTGGGCAAATGCCTGATCCAGCAGGCTGGCGCGTTTGCGCCATGGCTTGCGTTCCGGCTCAGGTTGCGCGGCGTAGGTGGTGACTTCCCCGCCGTAGACGTCCTTGTAACGTTGCTCCTGGCGCTCAAGTTCGGCGCGCAGTTCATCTTTCGTCACAGTATTACCTAATTGTGTGAAGTTTATTGATTGCGCAGTGTCGCGCTTCAACAGTCGTCCTCGGGCGATTCCAAATAAAACAGTAGAAAACCGTTCAACTTGAAAAGCAGGCCTGAGGGCAGTTCTTTTAAGCGGCTACTTGCGGCCGGCGCGGCTTACGTCCTCCAGCGCCTGGCGAGCTCCCATCCCGATAGTGATACCGGGCCGACCTCTGCACAGGTTGCATTATAGCGGCGCATTTGAATAACACTATCATCATAAAGTTAAAAAGCGTCAACGGTGCAGGGGAGGGTGTTATGGGTGGGCATCACTATTTGTGAACAGCGTCATCATATTGTCGCCACCTGTTCTAAATAAAAGCGTAAATCTGCGCACTTCCCAGGTCATCAGGCAAATCTGAAACTTGGCGGCGGCGGCGGCTGCCCTAGCCTGACAAATTGCGATAATCGCATGATCGTCCGATAATCGCCCAATGTTGCTGGCGCTGGCTTGTGCATCGCGATCGGCACGGCTTGTAATAGCGGCCAACCCTCCCGTGGTAAGAACAAGAGACAGGACCCTGGAAATGAACGATCAATTGCGCAACTCCTTCGCATCAGTGGCGCCGCCGATCGTGGCTTCACCGGCCAAGCGCATCCAGGCGTTCACCGGTGATCCGGACTTCATGACGTCCCTGGCCCGTGGCCTGGCCGTGGTGCAAGCGTTCCAGGAGCGCAAGCGTCACCTGACCATCGCCCAGATCAGCCACCGCACGGAAATCCCCCGCGCCGCTGTGCGCCGTTGCCTGCATACCTTGATCAAACTCGGCTACGCCACCACGGATGGGCGTACCTACTCGCTATTGCCTAAAGTGCTGACGCTCGGTCATGCCTATTTGTCGTCCACACCGTTGGCCGTCTCGGCCCAACCTTATCTGGACCGCATGAGCGAGCAGCTCCATGAAGCCTGCAACATGGCCACCCTTGAAGGCGACGATATTCTCTACATCGCACGTTCGGCCACGACTCAGCGTCTGATTTCCGTGGACCTTTCAGTCGGCGGTCGGCTGCCGGCCTATTGCACGTCCATGGGGCGCATCCTCCTGGCGGCCCTGGATGATGCCTCGCTGCAGGATTACCTCGACCACGCAGACCTGCAAACCAAGACCAGCCGCACGCTCACGACTCCCCAAGCCTTGTTCGAATGCTTGCAACAGGTACGTCAGCAAGGCTGGTGCATCGTCGATCAGGAATTGGAGCAGGGCCTGCGTTCCATCGCGGTGCCGGTGTATGACGCATCCGGCCAGGTGTTGGCCGCACTGAACGTCAGCACCCATGCCGGGCGCGTCAGCCGCAGCGAGCTGGAACAGCGTTTTCTGCCGAGTATGCTCACCGCCAGCCGTGAGTTGAGCGCGCAACTGTTTGCCTAAGCTGTTCGGTGACCGCACAGATCCCGGTCGGCTCGATTGACGGTGTTTCCCCTGGCTTATTAATGTGCGGCAGCGCTTCAAAGCGCCGCCTAACAATAATGATGACCTGAGGTCATCGGCCCGCCATCGGTGTGGAATAAAAATAATGAATCAGCCTTCTGTCGGTACCCCCCTGGACGTGCAGTCCTTTATCAACACCCAGCCATTGTCACGCTACCAGTGGCGCGTGGTGATCCTGTGTTTCCTGATTGTCTTTCTTGACGGCCTCGATACGGCGGCGATGGGTTTTATTGCGCCGGCCCTGTCCCAGGACTGGGGCATCGACCGCGCCAGCCTTGGCCCGGTGATGAGCGCCGCGTTGATCGGCATGGTGTTCGGCGCACTCGGGTCCGGCCCGCTGGCCGACCGCTTTGGCCGCAAAGTCGTGTTGGTCGGCGCGGTACTGGTATTTGGCGCGTTCAGCCTGGCCTCGGCCTACAGCACCAATGTCGACCAGTTGCTGGTGCTGCGCTTTCTGACCGGGCTGGGTCTGGGCGCGGGTATGCCCAATGCCACGACCTTGCTCTCCGAATACACCCCCGAGCGTCATAAGTCGTTGTTGGTCACCAGCATGTTTTGCGGTTTCAACCTGGGCATGGCCGGTGGTGGGTTTATCTCGGCCAAGTTGATCCCGGCGTTTGGCTGGCACAGCTTGTTGCTGATCGGCGGCATCCTGCCATTGATCCTCGCGGGGGTGCTGTTGGTGTGGCTGCCGGAGTCGGCGCGTTACCTGGTAGTGCGTAATCGCGGTACCGACAAGGTACGCAAGGCCCTGGCACCCATTGAGCCCAATATCGTGGCCCAGGCCGGCAGCTTCAGCGTGCCGGAGCAAGCAACCGTCAAGGCTCGCAACGTGTTCGCGGTGATTTTCTCGGGCACCTACAGTGCCGGCACCTTGCTGCTGTGGCTCACTTACTTCATGGGCCTGGTGATTGTTTACCTGCTGACCAGTTGGCTGCCCACCTTGATGCGCGACAGTGGCGCCAGCATGGAGCAGGCGGCATTTATCGGCGCGTTGTTCCAGTTCGGCGGGGTGTTGAGCGCAGTGGGCGTGGGCTGGGCAATGGATCGGTTCAACCCGCACAAAGTGATCGGGACTTTCTACCTGCTGGCCGGGGTGTTTGCCTACGCGGTAGGGCAAAGCCTTGGCAATATCACTTTATTGGCAACGTTAGTGCTGATCGCCGGGATGTGCGTCAACGGTGCGCAGTCAGCGATGCCGTCCCTGGCCGCACGTTTTTACCCTACCCAGGGGCGTGCCACCGGTGTGTCGTGGATGCTTGGCATTGGCCGCTTCGGCGCGATCCTGGGTGCGTGGATGGGGGCCACCTTGCTGGGCCTGGGCTGGAATTTCGAGCAGGTGCTCACGGCACTGGTGATTCCGGCGGCACTCGCCACTGCAGCCGTGTTGATCAAAGGCATGGTCAGCCACGCCGACGCCACTTAAGCCTTGATGGGACTCAAATGTGGGAGGGGGCTTGCTCCCGATTGCGGGGTGTCAGTCAAAAAATTTGTTGGCTGATCCACCGCTATCGGGAGCAAGCCCCCTCCCACATTTGAATTGCGTTCGCTTAGACGATTAGCTAGACAACAATCTGTTCGATAATCGAACGCTGAGTCGATTATCGGATTGTTCGGCCCATTTCCCCGGCTTAATCTTCAAGCACTTCGGCGCCACCTCAGCGCCTTTTTCGATCAACACCGGGAGCCCAACCCCATGGCTGAAATCCTCACCCTGCGTGATGCGGTCAAGCGCTTTGTGAACGACGGCGATACCGTCGCTCTCGAAGGTTTTACCCACCTGATCCCAACGGCCGCAGGTCATGAAATCATTCGTCAGGGTAAGAAAGACCTGACGCTGGTGCGTATGACGCCCGACCTGATCTACGACCAATTGATCGGTGCCGGCTGCGCGCGCAAGTTGATTTTTTCCTGGGGCGGCAACCCGGGTGTGGGCTCCCTGCATCGGTTGCGCGACGCGGTGGAGAAGCAATGGCCGCAACCGCTGGAGATCGAAGAACACAGCCACGCCGACTTGGCCAATGCCTACGTCGCCGGTGCCTCGGGCCTGCCGTTCGCGGTGCTGCGTGCCTACGCTGGTTCCGACTTGCCCAAGGTCAACCCGCTGATCAAGACCGTCACGTGCCCATTCACCGGCGAAGTGCTGGCGGCGGTGCCGTCGGTACGTCCGGATGTCACCGTGATTCACGCGCAGAAAGCCGATCGCAAGGGCAACGTGTTGCTCTGGGGCATTCTCGGGGTACAGAAGGAAGCGGCCCTTGCGGCTCAGCGTTGCATTGTCACCGTGGAAGAAATCGTCGATGACCTCAATGCGCCGATGAACAGTTGCGTGTTGCCGACCTGGGCACTGACCGCGGTGTGCCATGTGCCGGGTGGTGCACATCCCTCCTACGCTCACGGCTACAACGAGCGGGATAACCGCTTCTACCAGGCGTGGGACCCGATTGCTCGCGACCGTGGGACCTTTACCGCCTGGATTGATGAATTCATCCACGGCACTGCTGATTTCAGCGAGTTCCAGGCCAAGCTGGCCACCGCGCAGGAGGCCAAGTAATGACCTACTCCACCAATGAAATGATGACCGTCGCCGCTGCACGCCGCTTGAAGAACGGTTCAGTGTGCTTTGTCGGTATCGGCCTGCCGTCCAAGGCCGCCAACCTGGCGCGGCTGACGTCCTCACCCGATGTAGTGCTGATCTACGAGTCCGGCCCGATTGGCGCCAAGCCCAGCGTGTTGCCGCTGTCAATCGGCGATGGCGAGTTGGCCGAGACCGCCGACACTGTGGTGCCCACCGGTGAGATCTTTCGCTATTGGCTGCAGGGCGGGCGCATTGACGTGGGCTTTCTCGGTGCGGCCCAGGTCGACCGTTTCGGCAATATCAACACCACCGTGGTCGGTGATTATCACCAGCCCAAAGTGCGTTTGCCGGGTGCCGGTGGGGCGCCGGAGATCGCCGGTTCCGCCAAGAGCGTGCTGATCATCCTTAAACAGTCGTCCCGTTCGTTTGTCGACAAACTGGACTTCATCACCTCCGTCGGTCACGGCGAAGGTGGCGACTCACGCAAGCGTCTTGGCCTGCCCGGTGCCGGCCCCGTCGGCATCATTACCGACCTGTGCATCATGGAACCGGAGGAGGGCAGCCATGAGTTCGTGGTCACCGCGCTGCACCCCGGCGTGACCCGCGAGCAAGTGGTCGCTGCCACCGGCTGGGCGATTCGCTTTGCCGACCAGGTCAGCACCACGGCAGAACCGACCGAGACAGAACTGACCGCGCTGCGCGAGCTTGAAGCCCGCACCGCCGCCGCCCATGGCCAAGCACCGGGAGAAGCCTGATGCGCGAGGTATTTATCTGTGATGCCATTCGCACACCTATCGGTCGTTTCGGCGGTGGGCTGTCCACGGTGCGTGCCGATGACCTGGCGGCGCTGCCGATCAAGGCCCTGATCGAGCGCAACCCGTCGGTGGACTGGGACGCGGTGGACGAAGTCTTTTTGGGCTGTGCCAACCAGGCCGGCGAAGACAATCGTAACGTGGCGCGCATGGCACTGTTGCTGGCGGGGCTGCCGGACAGCATTCCGGGCGTGACCCTCAACCGTCTGTGCGCCTCGGGCATGGATGCCATCGGCACGGCCTTTCGCGCTATTGCCAGTGGCGAAATGGAGCTGGCGATTGCTGGAGGTGTCGAGTCGATGTCCCGTGCTCCGTTCGTGATGGGCAAGGCCGATGCTGCGTTTTCGCGCAGCATGAAGCTGGAAGACACCACCATCGGCTGGCGTTTCATCAATCCGTTGATGAAGGCCCAGTACGGCGTGGATGCCATGCCGCAGACCGCCGATAACGTCGCCGACGACTACCAGGTTTCCCGCGCCGACCAGGATGCTTTCGCCTTGCGCAGCCAGCAGCGGACCGCCGCTGCGCAAGCCGCCGGTTTCTTCGCCGAGGAAATAGTGCCGGTACGGGTTGCCCATAAAAAAGGCGAAACCCTGGTGGAACACGACGAACACCCGCGTGACACCAGCCTGCAAGCCCTGGCCAAACTCAAGCCGGTCAACGGCCCGGACAAGACCGTCACCGCCGGCAATGCCTCGGGGGTCAATGACGGTGCCGCCGCGCTGATTCTGGCATCCGCCGACGCCGTCAAGAAACACGGCCTCACCGCGCGCGCCCGGGTGCTGGGCATGGCCAGTGCCGGTGTCGCACCGCGCGTAATGGGTATCGGCCCGGTGCCGGCGGTGCGCAAGCTGGTGGAACGCCTGGGGTTGGCGGTCACCGACTTCGACGTGATCGAGCTTAACGAAGCCTTCGCCAGCCAGGGTCTGGCGGTGCTGCGCGAGCTGGGTATTGCCGACGATGCACCTCAGGTCAACCCGAACGGCGGTGCCATTGCGCTGGGTCATCCCCTGGGCATGAGCGGTGCGCGGCTGGTGTTGACGGCCCTGCACCAGTTGGAAAAAACCGGCGGCAGCAAAGGCCTGGCGACCATGTGCGTGGGCGTCGGCCAAGGCCTGGCCCTGGCGATTGAACGCGTCTAATAAAAGAGGATTGCTCCATGAGTGACAAGCCTGGTTACCGGCGCCCGCAAGCGGGCACTCAACCTGATTACCTGCACCCGGCGTATCAGTCGACGAACCTGCGTTCGCCGTCCCAGCCGTTGGTGTTCCTGCCCCATTCCTTGTCCGAAATCACCGGCCCGACGATCGGCGCCGAGCGCATCAATGACAAGGACAACGACCTGACCGCCCAGCATGAAGGCGAGCCCCAAGGCGAGCGCATCATCATTCATGGCCGTGTGCTGGATGAGAATGGCCTGCCGGTGCCGGGCATTCTCGTGGAGATCTGGCAGGCCAACGCCGCCGGGCGCTACAACCACAAGCGTGACCTGCACGACGCGCCGCTGGACCCGAACTTCACCGGCACCGGGCGCACCGTTACCGACGCCGATGGCTGGTACCAGTTCCAAACCATCAAGCCCGGCGCCTACCCGTGGGGCAACCATCACAATGCATGGCGCCCGGCGCATATCCATTTTTCGCTGTTCGGCCCCAGTGTGCTGACGCGCTTGGTGACGCAGATGTATTTCCCTGGCGACCCATTGCTCGAATACGACCCGATCTACAACTGCGTGCCGGATACGCGGGCCAAGGAACGCCTGATCGCGCGCTTCGACCTGGAAAAGACCGTCCCTTCCTACGCCCTCGGTTACCGCTGGGACATCGTCCTGCGCGGCCGCGACGCTACGCCGATGGAGAAATGAGATGACACTCAACGCGACCACGTCCCACACCGTCGGGCCGTATTACCACATTGGCCTGACCTGGCTGAACCGCGAAGACATGACTGTAGCCGCCACACTCGGCGAGCGCGTGGCGATCAGCGGCCAGGTAGTGGACGGCAACGGTGATGTCGTCAACGACGCCATGCTGGAAGTCTGGCAGGCCAATGCTGCCGGTAAATATGACCACCCTGAGGACGAGCAAGACAAGGCGGTCGATCCGCACTTTGAAGGTTTTGGCCGGGTGCCGGTGGATGCCGAGGGGCGCTTCCGCTTTACCACCATCAAGCCGGGTGCCGTTCCTGGCTTGAAGGGCACCACCCAGGCGCCGCACCTGGTGGTGCTGGTGTTTGCCCGCGGGCTGGTGAAGCACTTGCTGACGCGGATTTATTTTGACGGTGAGGCACTCAATGGCGATGACCCGCTGCTGGCGTGTGTGCCAGCCGAGCGTCGCGGTACGTTGATTGCCAAGCCGGATACGCAGGGCGTGCATCAGTGGAATGTGATTTTGCAGGGGACAGATAAGGAAACGGTGTTTTTCGATTACTGAGTTGGCTGTAGGGCCCCATCGGGAGCAAGCCTCCTCCCACATTTGGACTTGTGAATACATACCAATGTGGGAGGGGGCTTGCTCCCGATGAGGCCCTCCCAGTCACTACATACCCAAAAGTCTGCTTGCGGAACATGGTTGTTGCAAAGTATGTCTAGGCTATAACCGTTCCCACTGAGTAAAAAACCATGACAACAACAACGAGTCACTACACCGGAGAAGAACGCCGCAAACGGATTTTTGCGATTGTCGGGGCTTCCTCCGGCAACCTGGTCGAATGGTTCGACTTCTACGTCTACGCCTTCTGCGCAATCTATTTTGCCCCGGCGTTTTTCCCCTCGGACGACCCCACGGTGCAACTGCTCAACACCGCCGGTGTGTTCGCCGCCGGGTTCCTGATGCGGCCGATCGGCGGCTGGCTGTTTGGCCGGGTGGCCGACAAGCACGGGCGCAAGAACTCGATGATGATCTCGGTGCTGATGATGTGCGCCGGTTCCCTGGTCATCGCCTTCCTTCCCACCTACAACGACATCGGTGCCTGGGCCCCGGCGCTGCTGTTGGTGGCGCGGCTGTTCCAGGGCTTGTCGGTGGGTGGCGAATACGGCACCACGGCGACCTACATGAGTGAAGTTGCGCTCAAGGGCCAGCGCGGTTTCTTCGCTTCGTTCCAGTACGTGACCCTGATCGGCGGCCAGTTGCTGGCGGTGCTGGTGGTGGTGATCCTGCAACAGATCCTCACCGAAGAAGAACTGCGTGCCTGGGGCTGGCGCATTCCGTTTGTAATCGGCGCCATCGCCGCGGTGATCTCCCTGCTGCTGCGTCGCACCCTGAAAGAAACAACCAGCAAGGAAATGCGTCAGGACAAGGACGCCGGCAGCATCGTCGCGCTGTTCCGTGACCACGGCAAAGCCTTCATCACTGTGCTGGGCTACACCGCTGGCGGCTCGCTGATTTTCTACACGTTCACCACTTACATGCAGAAGTACCTGGTTAACACTGTCGGTATGCACGCCAAGACGTCCAGCTACATCATGACCGGCGCGCTGTTTCTGTACATGTGCATGCAGCCGCTGTTCGGCATGTTGGCCGACAAGATCGGGCGACGTAATTCCATGCTCTGGTTCGCCGGCCTTGGCACCTTGTTCACTGTGCCGATCCTGTTGACCTTGAAAACCGTGACCAGCCCGTTCCTGGCGTTTGTACTGATCACCCTGGCCTTGGCGATTGTCAGCTTCTACACCTCCATCAGCGGCCTGGTCAAAGCCGAGATGTTCCCGCCCCAGGTGCGTGCCTTGGGTGTGGGCCTGGCATATGCCGTGGCTAACGCGGTGTTTGGCGGTTCGGCGGAAGTGGTCGCACTGAGCCTGAAATCCATCGGCATGGAAAACACCTTCTATTGGTACGTCACTGCGATGATGGCGGTGGCCTTCCTGTTCAGCTTGCGCCTGCCTAAACAGGCGGCGTACCTGCATCACGATTTGTAAGGGATGAGTTATGACGCTGCGCACGAGCAATCAACTGTTCGACGCTTACTTCACCGCCGCCAGCATGGCCGAAGTGTTCTGTGACCAGGGACGCTTGCAGGGCATGCTGGATTTCGAGGCGGCGCTGGCCCGGGCCCAGGCTCGGGTCGGGTTGATTCCCCAGGCTGCCGTCGCGCCGATTGCCCAGGCGTGCCTGGCTTCGCTGTATGACGTCGATGCGCTTGGCGCGGCCATTGCCACGGCGGGTAATTCCGCGATTCCAGTGGTGAAGGCGCTGGGTAAGTTGATCGCCAGCGAAGATGCCGACGCCGAGCGTTATGTGCATCTGGGCGCGACCAGTCAAGATGTGATGGACACCGGCCTGGTGCTGCAAGTGCGTCAGGCGCTGGCGCTGATCGAGGCGGATTTGGCGCGCCTGGGGGACGTGCTGGCTGCCCAGGCGCAGCGCCACGCCGCCGTGCCGTTGGCTGGCCGCACCTGGCTGCAGCACGCGACACCGGTCACCCTGGGCATGAAAATCGCCGGTTGGCTGGGCGCCGTGACACGCAGTCGTCAGCGCCTTGCCGAATTGAAACCGCGCCTGTTGGTGCTGCAATTCGGCGGTGCGTCCGGCACCTTGGCTGCGCTCGGCGAACACGCCATGCCTGTTGCCGAAGCCTTGGCCGCCGAGTTGCAACTGGGCTTGCCGGAGCAGCCCTGGCACACCCAGCGCGATCGCCTGGTGGAATTTGCCAGCGTGCTCGGTCTGATCGCCGGCAGCCTCGGCAAACTGGGGCGCGATATCAGCCTGTTGATGCAAACCGAGGCGGCAGAGGTGTTTGAGCCCGCCGCGCCGGGCAAGGGCGGTTCATCGACCATGCCGCACAAACGCAACCCCGTAGGCGCCGCCGTATTGATCTGCGCTGCCACCCGCGTGCCGGGCCTGGTGGCGACCATGTTCAGCGCCATGCCCCAGGAGCACGAACGCAGCCTGGGCCTGTGGCACGCCGAATGGGAAACCTTGCCAGAGATTTGCCGCCTGGTGTCCGGCGCCTTGCAACAGGCGCTGCTGGTGAGTGAAGGGCTGGAGGTCGATACCGCGCGCATGGCGCAGAATCTCGACCTGACCCAGGGCCTGGTGTTGGCTGAAGCAGTCAGCATCGTGCTTGCCCAACGCCTGGGCCGCGATACCGCACACCACCTGCTGGAGCAATGCTGCAAACGCGCCGTGGCCGAGCAACGTCACTTGCGCGCCGTGCTGGCGGATGAGTCCCAGGTGACTGCCGAGTTGTCAGCGGCTGAACTGGACCGGCTGCTCGACCCGGCTCATTACCTGGGCCAGGCCCAGACCTGGGTCACGCGTGCCGTGACTGAACACTTTGCTTTGACTGCCTGAGGAGACCGCTGTGGCTTTTGTACAACTCGCCGAGGGCGAATTGCATTACCAATTGGACGGGCCGGGGGATGCACCGGTGCTGGTACTGTCCAACTCCCTGGGCACCGACCTGCATATGTGGGACGTGCAGATTCCGGCGTTCACCGAGCATTTTCGCGTGTTGCGTTTCGATACCCGCGGTCACGGCAAATCCCTGGTCACCGAGGGGCCGTACAGCATCGAACAACTGGGGCGAGACGTGCTTGCGTTGCTGGATGCGCTGGATATCCAGCGCGCGCATTTTTGCGGCCTGTCCATGGGCGGCTTGATCGGCCAATGGCTGGGCATCCACGCCGGCGAGCGTTTGCGGCGTCTGGTGGTGTGCAATACCGCCGCCAAGATCGGCACGCCTGAGGTTTGGAACCCGCGCATCGAAATGGTCCTGCGTGACGGCGCCGCTGCGATGGTGGCGCTACGCGATGCTTCGATTGCGCGCTGGTTTACCGCGGATTTCGCTGCGGCCAACCCGCACCAGGCCAAGCAGATCACTGACATGCTCGCGGCCACATCGCCCGAGGGCTACGCCGCCAATTGCGGCGCCGTGCGCGACGCGGATTTTCGTGAGCAACTGTCGTTGATCAAGGTGCCGACCCTGGTGATTGCCGGCACTGAAGATGCGGTGACACCGCCGGCTGGCAGCCACTTTATCCAGCACCATGTGCAGGGCGCCGAATACGCCGAGTTCTATGCGGCGCACCTGTCCAACGTGCAAGCCGGCGCTGCCTTCAGCGACCGCGTGATCAACTTTCTGCTGGCTCGCTGAGGAGCGTTTTGTGGACGAGAAACAACGTTACGCCGATGGCCTGCAGGTGCGCCGCGAAGTGCTGGGCGATGCTCATGTCGACCGCAGCCTTAATGCCCTCACCGAGTTCAACAGCGAGTTCCAGGAAATGATCACGCGCCATGCCTGGGGCGATATCTGGACGCGCCCCGGGCTGCCTCGGCATACCCGCAGCCTGATCACCATCGCCATGTTGATCGGCATGAACCGCAGTGAAGAGCTCAAGCTGCACCTGCGTGCGGCCGCCAGCAATGGTGTGACCCGCGCCGAGATCAAGGAAGTGCTGATGCAGAGTGCGATCTATTGCGGAATACCGGCGGCGAATGCGACGTTTCACTTGGCCGAGTCGGTGTGGGATGAGCTCGGGGTTGAATCGCGCGCGTAATTGGCGAGAAGACCCGCCCGTGATCATCGGGCGGGCAGTATTCATGAGATTACGCCAGCGTGGGGTTCAGGCACTGGTCCCGACAGGTTTGTAGTTTTGCGTGGTATAGCGCTGCCTCAAATTGGGCTCTTCTTCACCCGAAACGAACCCGCCGCCACTGTACAAAGTGCCTGCTTTACCCTCGCCCATGTTGATAAAGGCATAGTTCTTTACATTAGAGTCGATGGTGACTTTATCGTCTCCGTCTCCGGCTTGAATGAACAGCCTGGAACCACCTGCTGGATCGTTTTTAATAGGCAGGAGGAATTGTTGCCCATTCACTTCAGCTAACAATGAATTGTCTTCTGCTGCGCTGATACGAATAGTGTCATTGCCGCTGCCGGCGGTTATTTGCATGACGCCGTCGCCGAACTGCCTTGGGTTGGCGTTTGGCGAGAACTTGAAGGTGGTCTCGTCATGTTTGAACTCGGCGCCTTTTTGCAGGTGAGGTGCAATGGCGATGATTCCGGGTTGCGAGAATGTTTTCACGCCCGCTGACTCGGGGGCGGAGGTATACCCATTGGTCCCGGAAACCGTGTGGTTGTCGTTAAGACTCACAGTGGTTTGGAACCAGATGTCGTCTGCAATCGTGACGTGGTCATCGCCACCCCTGGTTTTTATTTCCACGGTCTCGGTCGTGCCGCCAGCATTCTGAACCGGTAACAGGTATCGCCTGCCGTTTATTTCTGCGACGACCCCAATGTCCGGAAGACTCTTGAGGTGAACGTTGTCTGCACTATTACCGGTTTCGATGGTGACTTTGTTGCGCAGCATGGGAACGCCGTGAAAACTGCCTTCATGAGCCGTTGCCGAGGTGATCTTGACGTTGCCGTTATCGTACGTGTGAGTGGTCGGGGTACTGGTGAGGGCGCGTGGTACTTCGGTGATGGGGTTTGATTCGATGGGCTGTTGTGCTGGAGCCGTAGCTGCGGAATTGACGGGTTTATCCATCGAGGAGTTAGGGTTGTAAAGGCTGTGCGAATAGTTGTTCTGTAAGGGAGTTGTCAACATGACTAAGTCCTTTTAAAGGTTGGCAAGTGTGAGAAGGTTGGGCAGTGCGCGGTAAGTCTTGCGAACTACTGATCCGATAGTGGGCGGGAAGGAGTACTGAGTTCCAACGCCACTTGTTTCACTTTCCTACGTATTCAAAGGGCTTATGGTCAGTGGGTGGTTAATAAGGTGGGCGTGGTGGGGCAGGATGGGACTACCTGTCTGACTTAAACATCTTACTGTTGTAACTGTTTGTAGCTTTCAGTGTGAGTCCGCATCCCATATCCAGTTCCATACACCCGGCAGATGGGCCTCTTCATTCACATCCTTCACGGTGCGTGCCAGTGCTGCGCGTTCCAGCATGGCAGTGTCGGTGTAGAACGGCTCGGCAGCGGTCTTCACTCCGTTGATTCGCGCGCTGTCCATCAGGATCTGCATGTATTCCTGCATATGCCGGGCGGTGTAGCGGTTGATGTCATGGAAGGTCACTACCACCGGTATCACGCCTTCCACCATCGGCAGTTCACCCAGCGCGATGCGCTCACGCACGACCGACAGCTGCCGATACAAATTGGCCCGCCGGCGCGGGCTGGCGTTGAAGCCCCAGATCTTGCCGTCATTGGCGCTGAGGTCCGTCAGCAGTACGTGCATGCCATGCCGCTGGTAGGCGGCGAAGGTACGGCGGTCGTAGTTCCAGAACGGTGGGCGTACCAGCATGGGCGGCGTGCCGGTGATGGCGGCAATGTCTGCCGCACCTTCGGTAAGGGTGCGTTCCAGCTCTGCATCGTTCAGCCAGCGGTGATTGGTATGAAACGCCGTCGCCGTGTGGAAGGCCAGTACATGGCCAGCGGCGAATTCACGTTCCATGGTCTTGCGCCCGCGAGAACTGCCGCCGGAGCGAGCGGCTTCGGTCTGAGAGAAGAACACCGCCTTGATCCCCGGCAATACCGGGTTATTCGCCAGATCCGCCACGACCGAACGGCTCGGGTTGTTGTAGCCCGAGGCGCTGGGGCCGTCATCGAAGGTCAGCAGAAAGCGGATCGGCGCCTGGGCTTGCAAGCGTTGCTGGGTTGCCGGTGTCAGGGCAATGGGCGCGCCGATGCAGCCACTCAGGCTCAGGGCCAAGGCAAACACTACGCTCGCTGCGGCAAAGGGTTTCATCAGGTACGCAGGCTCGATAAAGGCCGCTGCTGGGGGGATCAGCAGCGGCAGGCGCGCACCATACAGCAAGTCCGGCGCCGGTTTACAGCAGACTGATGGGGTAGCTGACGATCAACCGGTTTTCGTCGAATTCGTTGTTGCTGTAGTCGCGGCGCATGCTCGAATTACGCCAGCGCACCGTGAGGTTTTTCAGGCCGCCGCTCTGCACGGTGTAGCCCACTTCACTTTCGCGGCCCCACTCCTTGCCGTCGGTGATAGTGCCGGTGTGCACGTTGCTGCCGCTGATATAGCGGTTCATCAGGGTCAGGCCAGGAATGCCCAGGGCGGCAAAGTTGTAGTCGTGGCGCACTTGCCAGGATTTTTCCTCGGCGTTGTCGTAGCTGGAGTTATAGCTGTCGTTGGCCAGGGTGCCGCCACTGGTGCCGTTGACGCGCATCCAGGCGCTGTTGCCGGTGAGTTTTTGCAGGCCAACGTAGAAGGTATTGCCGCCGTACCTGGCAGAAAGCAAGCCGGACCAGGTTTTGTTGTCCAGGTTACCTGCGCGGGCGCTGCCATCGTCCTTGCCGTAGAAGAACCCGAGGTTGGCGCCGAGGGTCCAGGCGCCGACAGGCTGGCTGTGGATCAGGTTGAGATACTGCTGGCTGTAGATGTCCTTGAGCTGGGCATTCCATACGCCGACCTGGGTGCGCTTGTCGTTGAATGCGTACTCGGCACCTTGGAAATTGAAACGGTCGGAAGTGAAGGCGGTTTTGCCGAACATCGACATGTCGCTCATGCTGCCGTCGTCACGCGGGCTGTTGGCGCGGAACTGGCCGCCATACAGGGTCAGGCCGTCGATTTCCTTCGAGGTGATCTGCCCGCCGCGCAGGGTCTGCGGCAGGGAGCGGCCGTCGTCGGAACGCAAGATCGGCAGCACCGGCATCCATTCGCCTACCTTCAGCTCTGTCTTGGAAAACCGCGCCTTGAACGCCACGCCCAGGCGCCCGAACTCATCCGCCGGACGGCCATCATGGTCCAGCGGCAGCAACTGGGTGCCGCCCGTGCCGCGCCCGCCATCAAGCTTGAGCGAGTACAGGCCCAGCACATCCACACCAAAACCCACGGTGCCTTGGGTAAAGCCGGACTTGGCGTCGAGGATGAAACTCTGCGTCCACTCCTGCGCGCCACCCTGGGCCTTGGTCGGGTTGGTGTAATTGCGGTTGAAGAAGAAGTTACGCAGGTTGAGGTTGGCGCTGGCATCTTCAAGAAAACCGTGTTCTTCGGCGATTGCAGGAACGGCAAGACTGCCGACAGCGGCAGCCAGCAACAGCTGGCGCGGGTGAAAAGTGCTCATGGTGTTGGACCTGTTGTTATTGGGTTTATGCAGGTGGCGGCCATGGTGCGCGGCGGTATGGGGGCGATGAAAGTGGGGGAGGGCGGGTTGTGGGCGGTGATCGAACGCAAGTTGGCGAGGTAAAAAACCAGGCATAAAAAAACCGCTTCCGGTAAGGGAAGCGGTTTTCTTACACACGCGCTATCAGAACAACTTCAACGGCGGTGCTTGTTCTTTCAACGGCTCGTTCTTGGCGGTCTGCTCATTCCAGCCACCGCCGAGGGCCTTGTACAGGTTGACCTCGCTGGTCAGCTGCGCCAGGCGGTCGGTGATCAGCGATTGCTGGGCACTGAACAGTTGGCGCTGGGCGTCGAGGAAAGTCAGGTTGCTGTCGACACCAATGCGGTAGCGACGCTCGGCCAGGCGGTAGTAATCCTGGTTAGCCTCGACGAAGCCACGTTGGGCATCCAGTTGCTGCTTGTAGGTCTGACGCGCAGCGAGGCCGTCGGAGACTTCCTGGAAGCCGGTCTGGATGGCTTTCTCGTAGTTGGCCACGTTGATCTCTTTCTGGATCTTCGAGTAGTCCAGGCTTGCGCGCAGGCTACCGGCGTTGAAGATCGGGATGTTGATCTGCGGGGCAAACGCCCAGGTACCCGAACCGCCTTTGAACAGGCCGCCCAGTGTTGGGCTGGCGGTACCGGCACTGGCCGTCAGGCTGATGCTCGGGAAGAACGCCGCACGGGCCGCGCCGATATTGGCATTGGCAGCCTTGAGGTTGTACTCGGCCTGCACAATGTCGGGACGACGTTGCAGCAGGTCTGACGGCAAGCCGGCAGGCACTTCGCTGAGCAGGTCATCGGACAGCGGCTTGCTGGCGATATTCGCCGGCAGGCCGGTGCCCAGCAACAGGGTCAGGCTGTTTTCGTCCTGAGCCACCTGGCGCGTATAACGTGCCAGTTGCACCCGGGCGTTTTCCACCGAGGTGCGTGCCTGGCTGAGGTCCAGCGCCGACGCCACGCCGACTTCGTTGCTGCGCGAGGTGAGCTTGAAGCTCTGCTCGAACGCACCCAGGGTGTCCTGGGTCAGCTTGAGCAGTTCCTTGTCGGCCTGCCAGGTCAGGTAGGCATTGGCCACGCTGGCCACCAGGCTGATCTGGGTACTGCGCCGCGCTTCTTCAGTGGCGAAGTACTTCTGCAGCGCTTCTTCACTCAGGCTGCGCACGCGACCGAACAGGTCCAGCTCATAAGAGCTGATCCCCAGGCCCGCCGAGTACTGGCTGGCGATAGACGATTCGCCGGTCTGTGACAGCTTGGCCGGGGTGCGCGAACGGCTGCCGTTACCGGTGGCCGATACCGCCGGGAACAGGTCGGCACGCTGGATCTGGTACTGCGCTGCATAGGCGTCGATGTTCAGGGCCGCGACACGCAGGTCACGGTTGTTCACCAACGCGGTCTGGATCAGCTGTTGCAGGGCAGGGTCATGGAAAAACTGCTTCCAGCCCTGCTCGGCAGCGGCCTGGTTCGGCGCCTGGGCCGACGAATACGCCGGCCCCTGCGGGAACTGTGCAGCCACCGGCGCATCGGGGCGCTGATAGTCAGGTATCAGCGAGCAGCCACTGAGCACGAATGCCGTGACGGCTAGGGAAAGTAGCGACTTGCTCATTGGCCAGCCTCTTTAGGAGTTTCAGTAGTGTCTTTCTTTTTGCGTTCGCCGGCCGAGGACACGGTTGCGTAGAACAGTGGCACCCAGAAAATGGCAAGCACAGTGGCGGTGATCATACCGCCGATCACGCCGGTACCGATCGCGTGCTGGCTGCCTGAGCCGGCACCGCTGGAAATCGCCAGCGGCAGTACGCCGAGCACGAACGCCATGGACGTCATGATGATCGGGCGCAGACGCATACGGGACGCTTCGATAGCCGCCTCGACGATGCCTTTGCCTTGCTCGTGCAGCTCTTTGGCGAATTCCACGATCAGGATGGCGTTTTTCGCCGCCAGGCCCACCGTCACCAGCAAGCCCACCTGGAAGAACACGTCGTTGGACAAGCCCCGCATACTGGTAGCGATCAGTGCACCGATCACACCCAGTGGCACAACCAGAATCACCGCGATCGGGATCGACCAGCTTTCGTACAGTGCCGCCAGGCACAGGAACACCACCAGCAGCGACAATGCGTACAGGGCTGGCGCCTGGGAGCCGGACAGGCGTTCTTCGTACGACAGGCCGGTCCAGGCATAGCCGACACCGGCCGGCAGTTCTTTGGCAATGCGTTCGACTTCGGCCATCGCGTCACCGGTACTGTAGCCTGGTGCCGGGGTACCGAGGATTTCCATCGCCGCTACACCGTTGTATCGCGAAAGCTTGGGCGAACCGTAGATCCACTGGCCCGACGAGATGGCCGACAGCGGCACCATTTTTCCGTCGCCGCTGCGTACGTACCATTTGTCCAGGTCTTCCGGCGACATGCGGC
Organism: Pseudomonas sp. B329; assembly: GCF_023127835.1. Taxonomy (NCBI): domain Bacteria; kingdom Pseudomonadati; phylum Pseudomonadota; class Gammaproteobacteria; order Pseudomonadales; family Pseudomonadaceae; genus Pseudomonas; species Pseudomonas sp. B329. Next base: position 55,548 of record NZ_SPKP01000003.1, read on the forward strand.
TGGCGGCGTCACCTTGCACATACACCTTCTTCACACGACCACGGTCGATGAAGTCGTTGATGTAGCTGCCACCCAAGGCAATGGCCAGGGTCTGCTGGATATCGGCAAGGCTGATGCCCTGGGCACTGGCTTTCTCGTCGTCGACGGTCAGCTCGTACTGCGGCTCATCGTTCACGCCGTTGGGACGTACGCCCGCCAACACCTTGCTTTGTGCCGCCGCACCCAGGAACTGGTTACGTGCAGCCATCAGCTTGTCGTGGCCGACGCCACCCTGGTCTTGCAGGAACACGTCGAAACCGGTGGCGTTACCCAATTCCAGAACCGAAGGCGGCACGATGGCAAATACCATGGCGTCCTTGAAGGCCCCGAAGAAGTAACCCTGGGCACGCTTGGCCACTTCGAATACCGATTGGGTCGAGTCACGCTCGTCCCACGGCTTGAGCATCACGAACGCAAGGCCCGAGCTCTGGCCACGGCCGGCGAAGTTGAAGCCGTTTACGGTAAACACCGAGTTCACCGACTTGCCTTCGCCAGGCTCGCCTTCCTTGTCGTTCAGCAGGAAGGCACGCATATCGTCGACGACTTTTTGCGTACGCTCAGCCGAAGCACCGACTGGTGTCTGCACCTGGGCGAAGATCACACCCTGGTCTTCCTCTGGCAGGAACGCGCTTGGAATACGGGTGAACATCCAGATCATGCCGGCCAGAATCAGCACATACACCAGAAACGCCGGGATCTTGTGCTTGATCATGTTGCCCACGCCGCGCTCGTACTTGAGTACGCCGCTGTCGAAGGTGCGGTTGAACCAGCCAAAGAAGCCGCGCTTGGGCTGGCCGTGCTTTTCCGGATCGATCGGCTTGAGCATGGTGGCGCACAAGGCCGGGGTGAAGATCAGGGCAACCAGTACCGACAACGCCATCGCCGAAACAATGGTGATGGAGAACTGGCGGTAGATCACACCGGTGGAGCCACCGAAGAACGCCATCGGCAGCAATACCGCCGACAGTACCAGGGCAATACCCACCAGGGCGCCCTGGATCTGGCCCATGGACTTGATCGTCGCTTCCTTGGGCGACAGGTGCTCCTCGGCCATGACCCGTTCGACGTTTTCCACCACGACGATGGCATCGTCCACCAGCAAGCCGATGGCCAGGATCATGCCGAACATGGTCAGGGTATTGATGGTGAAGCCGCACGCCGCCAGGATCCCGAAGGTACCCAGCAATACCACCGGTACGGTCATGGTGGTGATGATGGTGGCGCGGAAGTTCTGCAGGAACAGGAACATCACCAGGAACACCAGCACGATCGCTTCGACCAGGGTGTGAACCACGCCGGAGATCGACTCGGTCACTACCGGCGTAGTGTCATAGGGCACCACCGCCTTCATGCCTGGCGGGAAGAACGGTTCCAGAGACTTCACTGTTTCGCGGATGGCCTTGCCGGTGTCCAGTGCGTTGGCACCGGCCGCCAGCTTGATTGCCATACCCGAGGCCGGCTTGCCGTTGAACTGCGCACTGATGCTGTAGTTCTGGCCGCCCAGTTCGATACGCGCGACGTCACCTAGGCGAACCTGGGAGCCGTCGGTGTTCACCTTCATCAGGATCTTGGCGAATTCCTCTGTGCTTTGCAGGCGCGTCTTGCCGATGATGGTGGCGTTCAGTTGGGTGCCGGGCAGCGCAGGCAGGCCGCCCAGTTGGCCGGTGGCCACCTGCACGTTCTGGGCCTTGATGGCATTGCTGACGTCCACTGGCGTGAGCTGGTAATTGTTCAGTTTGGCCGGGTCGAGCCAGATACGCATGGCGTACTGCGAACCGAACACCTGGAAGTCACCCACCCCCGCGGTACGGGAGATCGGGTCCTGGATGTTGGACACGATGTAGTTGGAGAGGTCGTCCTTGGTCATGCTGCCGTCTTCCGACACCAGACCGATCACCATCAGGAAGTTCTTCACCGACTTGGTGACGCGGATACCCTGTTGCTGCACTTCTTGCGGCAGCAGCGGGGTGGCCAGGTTCAGCTTGTTCTGTACCTGAACCTGGGCGATATCCGGGTTGGTACCCTGGTTGAACGTCACGGTGATGGTCATGCTGCCGTCGGAGTTACTGTCCGAGGAAACATAACGCAGGTTGTCGATACCGTTGAGCTGTTGCTCGATGACCTGCACCACGGTGTCCTGCACGGTTTGTGCGGAAGCGCCCGGGTAGGTCACCTGGATATCAATGGCCGTTGGCGCAATGGCCGGGTATTGGTTGATGGGCAACTTCAGGATCGAGAGTGCCCCGACCAGCATGATCACCAGGGCAATTACCCAGGCGAAAATGGGACGGTCGATAAAAAATTTCGACATGGATTACTCCCCTTGACCAGCAGCGGCAGCAGGCGCTGCAGCAGTACCTGCGGGTTTAGCGTTGGAGGCTTCCGTGACCTTCACCTCGGCGCCCGGCTTGACGTACTGCAAGCCTTCGGTGATGACGCGGTCACCGGCATTGAGGCCTTTTTCCACCAGCCAGTAGGCACCCGCGGTACGGTTGGCAACCAGTTCGCGTTGCTCGACCTTGTTGTCCTTGTTCACGATCAGCGCCGTCGGAATGCCGCGCAGGTCACGGGTCACGCCTTGCTGCGGAGCCAGGATGGCCTTGCTGTTCACACCGGCCAGCAACTGGGCGTGTACGAACATGCCCGGCAGCAGCACGTGGTCAGGGTTGGGGAACACGGCACGCAGGGTCACGGAACCGGTGGTCTGGTCGACCGACACTTCGGAGAATTCCAGCTTGCCGTCCTGGGCGTAAGGCGTGCCGTCTTCCAGGGTCAGCTTGACCTTGGCTGCGTTTTCGCCGGCCTTCTCCAGCTGGCCGCTTTCCAGGTCGCGGCGCAGTTTCAGCATTTCAGCCGAGGACTGCGTAACGTCGACGTAGATCGGGTCCAGTTGCTGAATCACGGCCATGGCATCGGCCTGGCCATTGCTGACCAGTGCGCCTTCGGTCACCGAAGAACGACCAATGCGCCCGGAGATCGGTGCAAACACTTTGGTGTAGCGCACGTTGATCTGGGCGGTTTGAACGTTTGCTTCGGCGGTCATGCGGTTGGCGACGGCGGTGTCGTATTCCTGACGGCTGACGGCCTGTTCATCGACCAACTGCTTGTAGCGGTCGCTGATGGACTTGGTCTGGGACAGGCTGGCTTGTGCGCTTTTCAGCGTGGCCTCATACACCGACGGGTCGATCTGGTAGAGCTGTTGCCCTTCCTTCACGTCGGCGCCTTCCTTGAACAGGCGCTTGAGAATGATGCCGTTGACCTGAGGCCGGACTTCCGCGATGCGAAAGGCCGTGGTGCGGCCTGGCAGCTCGGTGGTCAGGGTATAGGCTTGCGGTTGAATGGTGACCACGCCGACCTGAGGGGTTTGAGCGGGCGGTGCCGCTTCTTCCTTTTTACATCCGCTGAGCAGCGATGCCAGGGCGACGGCAGTGACCAGAGCGGTAACAGCTGGCTTAAGTTGCATGAAGATCCTCGGGTCAGGCGCGCAGAGTGCGCACAAGAAGTGTGGAAGGGTAAAAAACAAGCCGTGAGTGGATAAGTAGCTTGCTACGCAATATACTTACGTTCATGGTTGTTTGTAAACTCTTGACAGGCTTGGCGCATTGTTGACAAAGCACTGCCGCAAGCCTCGATTCTAGTACGTTCGGTGCCCATGACGGCGTCGTCCCATAATTATTCAGATGATGGTCAAGTACCATCCACAGTGTCCCGATTGAGGTTTTACTGCCATGGTTCGTCGCACCAAAGAGGAAGCTCAGGAAACGCGCAGCCAGATTCTCCAAGCCGCCGAGCAAGCCTTTTATGAGCGCGGCGTCGCGCGGACCACCCTGGCGGACATCGCCACGCTGGCAGGGGTGACGCGCGGGGCTATCTACTGGCACTTCAGCAACAAGTCCGACTTGCTTCAGGCACTGCTCGACACGTTGCACGAGCCCCTGGACGAACTGGCGCGGGCCAGTGAAAGCGAGGACGAAGCCGACCCGCTGGGCTGTATGCGCAAGCTGCTGATTCATCTCTACCATGAAGTGGCCCTGGACCCGAAAACCCGGCGCATCAACGAGATTCTGTTTCATAAGTGCGAGTTCACCGATGAAATGTGTGACATGCGCCGCCAACGCCAGACCCACACCCTTGAGTGCAACCTGCGCATCGGCTTGACGTTGCGTAACGCGGTCCATCGCGGGCAACTTCCAGCCACGCTGGATACCACCCGCGGCGCCGTGTGTATTCATGCCTTTATCCACGGCTTGATCGGCCAGTGGCTGCTGGTGCCTGACAGTTTTCAATTGCATCAGGACGCCGAGCGTTGGGCTGATATAGGGCTGGACATGCTGCGCCTGAGCCCCAGCCTGCGCAATTGAGACAAAATGCGTAATTGCGACCAGTTGTGTCAACAGTAAAGCCTAAGGACGGTCAATCGTCCTCCTGCCTGATTTGTGGGATGACTTTATATACGGGCTGGCGGGCCGTTGATAGGTAGCCGGCTAAGTATTTTGTAGCGATATTGTTGCCGTTCTGTGAAGCAATGTTTCCGCAGGCGCTACAAACAGGCAAATGTGGGAGGGGGCTTGCCCCCGATAGCGGTGGATCAGTCACTGATGTGTTGACTGAAGCACTGCTATCGGGGGCAAGCCCCCTCCCACATTGGTTTTGCGGATCAGGTTAGATCGGCAGCGTCGGGTAGTCGATGTAACCCACCGGGCCTTTGCCATAGAAGGTTTCTGGGTGCGGTTCGTTCAACGGCGCATCAGCCTTCAAGCGCGCCGGCAGGTCCGGGTTGGCGATGAAAGGAATACCGAAGGCCACCGCATCCGCTTTGCCCGCCGCCAGCCAGGCGTTGGCGCTGTCTTTGGTGAAACGTTCGTTGGCGATGTAGACGCCGCCGAAGGCTTTTTTCAGTTGTGGGCCGAGGCTGTCCGCGCCTTCTTTTTCACGGGAGCAGATGAACGCGATGCCACGCTTGCCCAGTTTGCTGGCGACGTAGGTGAAGGTTTCGGCCAGGTTGGCGTCGCCCATGTCGTGCGCATCGCCACGCGGTGCCAGGTGCACGCCCACGCGGCCGGCGCCCCATACTTCGATGGCGGCGTCGGTGACTTCCAGCAGCAGGCGCGCACGGTTTTCCAGGGAACCGCCGTATTGGTCGGTGCGCTGGTTGGTGCTGCTTTGCAGGAACTGGTCGAGCAGGTAGCCGTTGGCGCCGTGGATTTCCACGCCGTCAAAGCCTGCGGCCTTGGCGTTTTCGGCGCCCACGCGGTAAGCGTCGACGATGTCGGCGATTTCAGCGGTTTCCAGGGCGCGCGGGGTAGGGTAGTCGGCCAGTGGGCGCACCAGGCTGACGTGGCCTTTAGGCTGGATCGCGCTTGGCGCCACCGGGGTTTCGCCGTTCAGGTAGGACTCATGGGAGATGCGACCCACATGCCACAGTTGCAGGAAGATCTTGCCGCCCGCGCCATGCACAGCCTTGGTGATGTTGGCCCAGCCGCGCACCTGGTCGTTGGACCAGATGCCCGGCGTGTCCGGGTAGCCCACGCCCATGGGCGTCACGGAGGTGGCTTCGCTGAGGATCAGCCCGGCGGATGCGCGCTGCACGTAATACTCGGCCATCAGCGCGTTGGGCACGCGGCCGGCATCGGCACGGCAGCGGGTCAGTGGCGCCATGATGATGCGGTTCGACAGTTCCAGGTCGCCCAGTGTGATCGGATCGAAAATAGTCGTCATGGGAAAACACCTTTGTCTTTAAGTTGATCAGTTGGTCGCGGGGGCCAGGTCGGCATCGCCGCTCTGGCGGAAGGTAATCAGGGTCACCAGCAGCGCGAGAATCGCCAGTGCTGCTGCGGCCAGGGGCACGCTGGTCAGGCCGAAGCCGTGGGCAATCACGCTGCCACCGACCCAGGCGCCGAGGGCGTTACCGATGTTGAAGGCACCGATGTTCAGGGTGGACACCAGGTTGGGGGCGGCCTTGCCGAAGGTCACCACGTTGATCTGCAGCGCTGGTACGGCGGCAAACGAGGCGGTGGCCCACAGGAACAGGGTGATTTCGGTCGGTATCAGTGCAACGCTGGTCCAGCTCAACACCGTGGAAACCACCGCCATGCTGATGAACACGCCGATCAGGGTGGCCGCCAGGCGTTTGTCGGCCAGCTTGCCGCCGATGATGTTGCCCACCGTGAGGCCCAGGCCGATCAACAGCAGGGTCCAGGTCACGCCTTTGGGCGACACGCCGGTCACATCGCCCAGCAGCGGGGCTACGTAGGTAAAGAGGGTGAACATGGAGGCGGCGAACAGCGCCGTCATGCTCAGCGACAACCAGATACCCGCGCCTTTGAGGGCAGCGAGTTCGGCGCGCATGTCGAGTTTTTCTTCGTCACGCTTGGCCGGCAGGAAGCGGATCAGGCCGATCAAGGCGATCACGCCAATCACGGTCACTGCCCAAAAGGTCGAGCGCCAGCCAGCTTCCTGACCCAGTGCAGTGCCCAACGGCACGCCGAGCACGTTGGCCAGGGTCAAACCGGTGAACATCAAGGCCACCGCAGAAGCGCGTTTATTGGCCGGCACCAGGTTGGCCGCCACCACGGAACCGATCCCGAAGAAGGCACCGTGGCACAGCGCCGTGACGACGCGGGCAAACATCAGCACGTTGTAGTCACTGGCCAGGGCGCAGAGGAGGTTGCCGACAATAAAGATGCCCATCAACGCTACCAGAGCGGCCTTGCGTGGCAGCCTGGCGGTGGCCAGTGCCATGAAGGGCGCGCCGATGGCCACGCCCAAGGCGTAGCCGGTGACCAGCCAGCCGGCGCCGGGAATCGACACACCCAGGTCCGCCGCGACATCGGGCAGCAGCCCCATGATGACGAACTCGGTGGTGCCGATGGCGAAGGCGCTCAGGGCCAGTATGAGGAGCGAGAGGGGCATTTGCGTTTCCTTGGTTATTGCGGTGCGCTGAGTTCGGTTATGAGCGCCGTGAGAAAGGCTTGGATCGTCTCCTCATTGCGTTTGAAAAAGTGCCATTGCCCGGCCTTCTGGCTGCTGATCAATCCCGCCCGTTGCAAGGTTGCCAGGTGCGCCGACACGGTCGACTGGGACAGGCCGCAGCGCTGGTCGATCTGCCCGGCGCAGATGCCGTATTCGTGGTTGTGCAGTTGCTCGGGGAATTGCACTTTCGGGTCTTTGAGCCAGGTGAGGATGTCTCGTCGTACTGGGTGCGCCAGGGCTTTTATTATTTCGTCGAGGTCGATGGACATGGCAGGGTGCTCGGTGTCGTAAAGCGTTATATCGCGATGAGGCGAACTTTAAATCGTCATATCTCGATATACCAATATGATTTTGATCTGAGGCCAAAGCGAATCGGTATATCGGGTTATAACGATATGAGTGCGGCAGTGATAGACTGCGCGCCATGAATTATCTCGCACATCTGCACCTGGGCGGCCAACTTCCTGCGCAACTGCTGGGCAGCCTGTATGGCGACTTCGTCAAAGGCCGCCTGCAGGGCCAGTTCAGCCCGCAAATCGAAGCAGCGATCCAGTTGCACCGTTCGATTGACCGGTTTACCGATAGCCACCCGTTGGTGGGCGAGGCGTTGTCGCGCTTCAGCCTGACCCGCAGGCGCTATGCCGGGATCGTGCTCGATGTGTTTTTTGACCATTGCCTGGCGCGGGATTGGGCGTTGTATGCCGAGCAGCCCCTGGAGCGTTTTACCTCGCAGGTGTATCGCGTGCTGGCGGCAGAACCTGAGTTACCGGGGCGGCTGGCGCAGATTGCGCCGTATATGGCGGCGGATGACTGGCTGGGTTCGTATCGCGAGTTCGCGGTGATGGAGCAGGTGCTGCGTGGAATTTCGCGGCGGCTGACTGACCCGCAGGCACTCGGATTTGCGATGCACGAGTTGCGCGAGCTTTATAAGCCGTTAAGTGAAGATTTCCGGGTGTTCTATCCCCAATTGCAGAGATTTGCACAGATCCAACTGACCACCGATGTCTAAATGTGGGAGGGGGCTTGCTCCCGATTGCGGTGTGTCAGTCACTGTCTATGTTGACTGAACAACTGCTATCGGGAGCAAGCCCCCTCCCACATATGACTGTGCCCGCTTTATGCCGCGAACGCAGGTCGAGCAGCCACTTGCTCAGCTTCCGGCACCGGCCCAAACAACGCCTTTTGCACCGCCTGCTGAGCCTGATACGCCAATGCCGCGCGTTCCTGCCCGGCGCAGGCAATCGGCTTGAGCAGATGAATCTGCACATCGCCCTGGTCGTTGGAAAACAAGCGCATCAGGTGCGAGAGCAAATCGTCATCGCCAATGAACGGCGCCAGCGGATCAACCCCACCGTCACGCAAATAACGAATCGCCACCGGTTGCAGCGACACATCCGCATCGATTGCACTGGCCAGCAAACGCCCGTGAAACGTACGCAAGCTGCGTCCATCAGTGGTGGTGCCCTCGGGGAACATCAGCAGCGGGTGCTGTTGCTCCAGATGGCGGGTCATCTGTTTGCGGATCAACTGGCTGTCACCCGCGCCACGACGAATGAACAGACTGCCGGCCTTGGCCGCCAGCCAGCCGGCTACCGGCCAGGTGCGGACTTCGGCCTTGGACAAAAACGACAGCGGCGTGACCATGCCCAGCAGTGGAATGTCGGTCCAGGACACGTGATTGCTCACCCACAGCATCGGCGCTTGCGGCAACTCGCCGTGCACCGTTACGCGAAAGGGCAGGGCGTTGCTCAACCGCGCCATAAAGAACCGCGACCAACGCTGGCGCCGCACCATCGAATTGGCCACGCCCAGACGTTCGAACAGGCCAAACACACTGGCCATGCTCAAGCCCAGCGCCACCACCAACAGCACGCGGGCTATGCGCCCGTAGATGCGCAGGCGGTTCATCACATCGCCGCCTTGAAGTGGCGCGCGTAGCGCGGGCACAACTCATCGCGCTTGAGCAGGATGAACACATCGGCCACCTGGAAGTCTTCATCCCAGCACGGCTCGCCGCAGATCTTCGCGCCCAGGCGCATATAAGCTTTGAGCAGCGGTGGCATTTCGGCGATGACGTTGGACGGCAAGTCCAGGGCCGGCAGTGGCTTTTTCGGCTCGGCGCGCAGGTGTTCGTTGCACAGGTAGCGCTCGCGCAAGCGCTGCATGATTGCGTGGGCCTGAATGCCGCCATCGTGCATCGGGATGCTCGCGCAGCCCATCAGGTAGCTGTAGCTGCCCTGGTTGAGCACTTCGGCCAGTTCGCCCCAGAGCACCGCGATGGTGCCGCCGTTGCGGTAAGCCGGGTCGACGCAGGTGCGACCGATTTCCAGGATCGGGCCTTGCAAGTGCAGCAAGCCATGCAGGCTGAATTCTTCTTCGCTGTAGAACCGGCCCAAAGTGCTGGCGGCCTGGTGGTCGAGCAGACGGGTGGTGGCGACGAGTCGACCGCTGTTCAAGTCCCGCACGCCGATGTGGCTGCAGTGAACATCATAGTCATCCATGTCCAGGCCCAGTTCCGCGCCTTTCAGCTTGGCGTTGAACTCGCCGCTGAACACGTTGAACCGCAGGGCCTGGGCTTCCTGCAAGGCCTTGGCGCCCACCAGGCGTTCGGCTTGCAGACGGCGTTCATTGCCTTTGTCGCTGATGCGGGCGATCTGAGTCATAGCGAGTCTCCGGGTGCCGGCCAGGTTGCGGCCAGTCGACTTTGTTGTCCAAAGTCAGGCTATGTAGCCTCGGTGTCATCTCCATGAACTTACGGTGACGGTTGGGTGACAGCCCCCGTGTAGCAAATCTGTCATTGGTCTGCGCTAGGCTCGCGGGCTTGAATGCCCCCTTGAGTTCGTGCCCATGGTCCGAGGCCTGCTGTGCGTTATTGTGCTTTTAGTTACCGCTACCGTCCGCGCTGAAACCTGGCCCGAAAAAGAATGGGCCACGGGCACGTCACTTGAAGGTCCTGCTGTCGATGCCCTGAACGCCTATGCTTTCCCAACCCGTGACGACACCACCCGCAAAGGCATTCGTACCGACGCGCTGCTGGTCATTCGTGACGGCGAAATCATCTACGAACGCTACGCCGCGCCAACCACCGCCAGCACGCCGCACCTGACCTGGTCGGTGAGCAAAAGCCTGATGGCCACTGTGCTCGGCGTGGCCTACGGCGAAAACCGTTTCAAGCTCACCGACCCGGCCGCACGTTTTTACCCGCCAATGAAGCAACACCCCAAGGTGAGCATGGCCGACTTGCTCCATTGGGCTTCGGGGCTGGATTGGCAGGAGGACTATGAATACGCCCCGTTGAAGTCTTCTGTTGTGGCGATGCTCTATACCCGTGGGCGTGACGATATGGCGCAATTTGCCGCCGATACCGAAGCCGCCGCCGAGCCCGGCCAGGCGTTCCGTTATTCCAGTGGCGACAGCAATATTCTGTCCGCTGCGCTTAAAGGGATGCTCGGCCACCAGGCGTACATGAGCTATCCGTGGGATGCGCTGTTCAAGCCATTGGGCATTCGCAACGCGACGTGGGAAACCGATGCCGACGAAACCTTTGTTGCCTCGTCCTACGCCTACCTCACTGCTCGCGATCTGGCGCGGGTCGGGCTGCTGATGGCACGGGATGGGCGCTGGGGTGAGCAACAGTTGCTGCCCAAAGAGTGGGTGGCTTTCAATCGGCGGCCTTTCGACAAATACAAAGCCGGCCAGGATGAAGCGGTACCGGGCGGCCACTGGTGGCTCAACAAGGGGACGCCCCAACCCTGGCCCGACGCCCCGACCGACACCTTTGCTGCGCTGGGGCACTGGGGCCAGGCACTGTTTGTACTGCCCTACGAGCACTTGGTGATCGTGCGCTACGGCGATGACCGCGATGGCAGCTACCGCCACAACGAACTGCTCAAGCGCGTGCTGGCGGCGGTGCGGTCATGATTCGTCGTCGGCCATTTACCAGCCTGCTGCTACTGCTGTTGCTGGTCCTATTGGGCTGGGTGTGGCACGAGCGCGTCAACCTGCAAGCCTTCCCCGACATCATCGCGGCGTACACGGCCAAGGAGTATTGCTCGTGTCGGTATGTGGAGAACAACCCGGCGCAGTATTGCCTGGGGTATGTGAAGCAGTACGTGTCGACCAGTGCGTTCACTGACTCGCCGGAACGCAGTGAAGTCACCACAAGCGGTTTAGGGCGTACGCACACGGCGCGGTGGTTGGGCGACCGTCAAGGCTGCCGCCTCAACCCCTGACACACCCAAATTCCCCTGTGGGAGCTGGCTTGCCTGCGATAGCGTCAGGTCAGCCAACATCACTGGTGCCTGTGCCGCCGTCATCGCAGGCAAGCCAGCTCCCACATTTAGATTATCTGCGTGGGTTCTCGGAAAAAGAACCGGCCTTGAGGTTCCACAGGGTGGAACCACCTTTGATTGTCCTCACGCCCACATCGCGCTTAGCTGTCGATGTGTCGCCAACAAGAACGGGACCACCCGCCTGTGAGGAGAATCACCATGCGCCCACACCAGCACATTCTGGATTGGCTCAGCGATGTTGCCAGCGACTTGCACGCTGTGCGCCACGATATCCACGCCCATCCCGAACTCGGCTTTGAAGAGAACCGCACCTCAGCGCTGGTCGCGCAGTCCCTGCGGGATTGGGGGTATGAGGTGCATACCGGCATCGGCAAGACCGGTGTGGTCGGGGTGCTGCGCAATGGCAGCAGTTCGCGCACGCTGGGTATTCGTGCCGATATGGACGCCTTGCCCATCATCGAAAACACCGGTGCGGCCTACACCAGCCAGCACGCCGGTTGCATGCACGCCTGCGGGCATGACGGCCACACCACCATGCTGCTCGGCGCTGCCCGCTACCTGGCGGCGACCCGGCAATTCGACGGCACCCTGAATCTGATTTTTCAACCCGCCGAAGAAGGCCAGGGCGGTGCCGAGGCGATGTTGGCGGATGGTTTGCTGGAGCGCTTCCCGTGTAACGGCCTGTTCGGCATGCACAATATGCCGGGCTTGCCGGCTGGGCATCTGGGCTTGCGAGTCGGGCCGATGATGGCCTCGCAAGACTTGCTCACGGTGACGCTGGAAGGTGTCGGCGGCCACGGTTCCATGCCGCATCTGACGGTGGATCCGCTGGTGGCGGCGGCGAGTATGGTCATGGCCTTGCAGACGGTAGTAGCGCGCAATATCGATACCCAGGAAGCCGCCGTGGTTACGGTCGGTGCGCTGCAAGCCGGCCAGGCCGCCAACGTGATTCCCCAGCAAGCCTTGCTGCGCCTGAGCCTGCGTGCACTCAACCCCAAGGTGCGCGAACAGATGCTGGAGCGGGTCAACGCGATCATCAACACCCAGGCCGCCAGCTTCGGCTGCACCGTGCAGATCGAGCACCGTCCGGCCTACCCGGTGCTGGTCAACCATGGCGAAGAAACCGAATTCGCTCGCCAGGTCGGTGTGGCCTTGCTCGGCGCCGATGCGGTGGACGGCAACACTCGCACGCTGATGGGCAGTGAAGACTTCGCCTGGATGCTGCAACGCTGCCCCGGCAGTTACCTGTTTATCGGCAACGGCGTGTCGCGGCCGATGGTGCATAACCCCGCCTATGACTTCAACGACGACATCCTGCTGACCGGCGCCGCCTATTGGGGCGCGTTGGCCGAGAGCTGGCTCAAGCCTGCCTGACGACCGCACTTTTTTCTGCCGCTGGACCCTTTCCCTTATAGGTTGAATGGAGTGCTCCTCATGCAGACTTTAAAACCAGGCGTCTCGCGCACCCGCCAAGTGGTGGCCGCCGTGATCGGCAATGCACTGGAATGGTATGACTTCATCGTCTACGGCTTTCTCGCCAGCATCATCGCCCGGCAGTTTTTCCCGTCGGAGGATGAATACGCTTCGCTGCTGATGGCCCTGGCCACCTTTGGCGTGGGCTTTTTCATGCGGCCGGTGGGCGGGATCCTGTTGGGTATCTACGCCGACCGCAAAGGCCGCAAAGCCGCGATGCAATTGATTATTCGGTTGATGACCGTGTCCATCGCGCTGATCGCCTTCGCCCCCAACTACGCCGCCATCGGCATGGGCGCGCCGTTGCTGATTGTGGTGGCGCGGATGCTTCAGGGGTTTGCCACGGGCGGTGAATATGCCAGCGCCACGGCGTTTCTGGTGGAGAGCGCACCGGCCCATCGCAAGGGGTTGTATGGTTCCTGGCAATTGGTGGGGCAGTGCCTGGCGGTGTTTGGTGGTGCGGCGATGGTGGCGCTGGTCACGCACTTCTTCTCCCCCGAAACCCTCGACCTGTGGGGCTGGCGCCTGCCGTTTGTGCTGGGCTTGCTGATCGGCCCGGTGGGGTTGTGGATCCGGCGGCACATGGAGGACCCGGAAGAGTTTATCCAGGCGCGTAAAAACGCCACCGGCCCGGCACCGAGCCTGATGCAGGTGCTGCGTGAGCATCGGCGCAGCATCCTGGTGTCCATGGGCCTGGCGTGCGGGGCGACGGTGTCGTTCTATGTGGTGTTGGTGAACATGCCGACCTTCGCCCACAAGAATCTCGGCCTGCCGTTGGACCAGGTGCTGATGGTGCAGATGTTTGCGGTGGCGCTGATGACCGTGGTGATTCCCTTGTCCGGCCTGCTCTCGGATCGCTTGGGGCGGCGACCGGTGTTGATGGCCTTCACCCTGGCGTTCTTCGTGATGGTCTACCCGTTGTATGTATGGGTGGCTGCCGCGCCGTCCATCGAGCGCTTGCTGGTGATGCAGGTAATGCTGTGCACGGCCATTGGCGGGTTCTTCGGCCCGGCGCCGACGGCGTTGGCTGAACAGTTTCCCATCGAGGTGCGCTCGACCGGCGTGTCGGTGGCCTATAACGTGGCGGTGATGGTGTTCGGCGGTTTTGCGCCGTTGATCGTGACCTGGTTGAGTAAGGTACTGGGCACGCCGGTGGCGCCGTCGTTCTACGTATTGTTCGCGTGCGTGCTGACGCTGCTCGGCACTTATTGCATGCGCGAGGCTCCGCGGGCGAGCAAGCCGCTGGCGTTTTCCAGAGAGGTGAAGCCTTGAGTATTGTCGATTGGGATGCCACGCAACTGTCGCAGGCGATCCATGGGCGGCAGGTGTCGTGCGAAGAGGTGATGCAGGCGTACCTGGCGCAGATCCAGCGTTTCAACCCCCGTGTGAATGCGTTGGTGTCGTTGCGCGACAGCGAGGTTGTGCTGGCCGAGGCAAGGGCCTGCGACCGGGAGTTGGCCCAGGGCCAATCCCGCGGTTGGATGCATGGCATGCCCCAGGCCATCAAGGATCTGGCGGCAACCCAAGGTTTGCGCACCACGTTGGGCTCACCATTGTTTGCCGAGCATGTACCCAGCGAAGACGTCATCAGCGTGGCGCGGGTGCGCGCCAGTGGCGCGATTATCATCGGCAAGACCAACGTGCCGGAGTTCGGCCTGGGGTCCCACACCTACAACACGCTGTTTGGCACCACCGGCAATGCCTATGACCCACGCCTGACGGCCGGCGGCAGCAGCGGCGGGGCAGCGGTGGCCCTCGCGTTGCGGATGTTGCCGGTGGCCGATGGCAGCGACATGATGGGCTCGCTGCGCAACCCGGCGGCGTTCAATAACGTGTTCGGCTTGCGCCCGTCCCAGGGCCGCGTGCCCCACGGGCCGATGCCGGAGCTGTTTGTGCAGCAACTGGGCACCGAAGGCCCGATGGGGCGCAGTGTCACGGATGTAGCGCGGCTGCTGAGCATCCAGGCCGGTTACGACCCCCGTGTGCCCTTGTCATCCCAGGACGATCCCGCGATGCTGGGCCAGTCGTTACAGCGCGACTTCAAAGGCACGCGCCTGGGTTGGCTGGGTGACTACAACGGTTATCTGCCGATGCAAGACGGCGTGCTGAGCCTGTGCGAGGCGGCACTCGATGATTTCGCCACGCTGGGCTGCGAGGTGCAAAGCTGCCAGCCGGACTTTTCCCTGGCGCGCCTGTGGCGTTGCTGGCTGGTACACCGCCATTGGCTGGTGCACGGCAACCTCGGCGCGGCCTACGCCAACCCGCGAAAACGCGCATTGCTCAAGCCCGAAGCGCAATGGGAAGTGGAGGGCGGCCAGGGCCTGAGTGCCCAGCAGGTGTACCAGGCGTCGGTGGATCGCAGCGAGTGGTATCGGGCCCTGGCCAAGTTGTTTGAGCGTTACGATTTTCTGCTGTTGCCCACCGCCCAAGTGTTCCCTTTCGATGCACAACAGCCTTGGCCACGCCTCGTTGGCGGGCGCGAAATGGACACCTATCACCGCTGGATGGAAGTGGTGATCGGCCCGACACTCGCCGGTTTGCCGAGCATGAGCATCCCGGTGGGCTTCGACCCCCAAGGGCTGCCCATGGGCCTGCAAGTCATCGGCCCGGCCCAGGCCGACCGAGCCGTGCTGCAACTGGCATTTGCCCATGAACAGCTGACTCAATGGGTGCAACGCCGGCCGCCGGCGTGCATTGCCACCACCACCTGACCTGCGACCGGGCCTGTATCTTGCTGTGTAAAACAGATCATCCACCAGCAACAGGGAGATCGAACATGGAGACAGGCACGGTACGCTCGGTTGAGCGCGCACTGGCAATCGTCGAGTTGCTGGGCGAGCACCAGGCCCTTGGGCTGGAAGAACTGCACTACCTTACGCGGCTGCCCAAGGCCACGGTGTCGCGCATGTTACTGACCTTGCAGGATCAGGGCTGGGTCTACCGCGGCCTGAGCGATCGGCGTTACCGCCTGCGCGCTCGGCGTTTGTTCGGTGATACCCAGCAACGCTTCAAGCGCCAGGTGGTGGAAAGCGCGGCGCCCTGGTTATTGGAGCTCAGCGAGCGCACGGGGTTGGTGGTGGACTTGTCGTGTTTCGACGGCGAGCGCCTGGAAGTCATGGAAAGCGCGATTCCCAGCGTGTTGCGCAAGCTCTACCCGAACAACTGCCAGATCGTCGGTCAGTACGCCAGCCTGTTTCACTCGGCGATGGGCAAGGCATGCCTGACGCAGTTGCCCCTTGATGAAGTGCAGCGGCTGGCGTGTCGCGATCGTGTGGCCGCCGATGAGCAAAGCCATGCTTGCGAGCAAACCCAGCACCAGGGGTTCGGCCAGCGTACCGAGGGCTATTGGGAATACCCGGTGCGTTTGCCCTTCCTGATTCGGGCGGTGGCGTTGCCGGTGCACGCCAATGGCCGGTTGGTGGGGAGCATGGCGTTGCATTGGCCCATGCATCAGGCGCCGGTGGAGCGGGTGTTGAATTTGCATATGGCCAGCCTTGAACAGGCGGTGTGCGAAGTTCAGCGAACGCTGGATTAAAAACACCGCAAAACCCTGTGGGAGCTGGCTTGCCTGCGATGGCGATGTATCAGTCAACCATTTCTCGCCTGGCACACCGCCATCGCAGGCAAGCCAGCTCCCACAATGGATTTGCGCCGTTCGTGAGATTGCGCTTAATGTTCGCCCAGGTTTTTTGCCCCATGAGTCTTTATGTTCAATGTCAAACCTCTGGTCTTCGCCCTGCTGACCTGCGCCACCGTGCCTGCCCACGCCGATTGGTACCTGGATAACGAATCCTCGCGCCTGTCTTTCGTCACCACCAAAAACACAGAGGTTGCTGAAGTCCACCGCTTCCTGGTGCTGCACGGCAAAGTCGATGCCAAAGGCGCGGCGCAGTTGCAAGTGGAGATGGAGTCGATCAACAGCGGCATCCCGCTGCGCGATGAGCGCATGCGCAAAGAGCTGTTCCAGATCAAGGCCTTTCCCGACGCATTGATCAGCGCACAGATCAATCTGCAACCGATCAACGACCTGGCATCCGGCGCGCAACTGGAGTTGCGCCTGCCGCTGAGCGTCACCCTGTACGGCAAGACCCAGACCTACAGCGCCGAATTGCTTGCCACGCGCCTGGATGAGCGACGTTTCCAGGTGGTGACCCTGGAGCCTGTGGTGTTGCACGCCGAGGACTTCGATCTGGCGCCGGGTGTGGCGGCGTTGCGCAAGGCGGCGGGGCTCAAGTCGATCAGTTTGTCGGTGCCGGTGGGTGCGGTACTGATCTTCACGGCGCGCTGACATGAGTGGCGCAGTGTTCCCGTGGCGCAGCGCCAATCAATTCGAACTGCTGATCGACGGGCCGAGTTTCTTCCCGCAGATGCTGGTGGGCATCGCCCGGGCCGAGCAGCAGGTGGATCTTGAGCTGTATCTGGTCGAAGCCGGCGCCTGTGCCGACGCGATGGTGCAGGCGCTGGTGCTGGCCGCCGAACGTGGGGTGCAGGTGCGCTGCTTGTTCGATGACTACGGCAGCCTGGCGTTTACCCTTGGGCTGCGCAAGCGCTTGACCGACGCCGGCGTGGAGCTGCGTTTTTACAACCGCCTGAATTGGCGGCGCTGGATGCGCAACCTGTATCGCGACCACCGCAAGCTGCTGCTGATCGACCAGCGCGTTGCCGTGGTCGGTGGTACGGGCGTCACCGATGAGTTCTGGACGCCGGGGCAAGACAGCGCCGATTGGCATGAAGTGATGGTGCAGATCAGCGGCCCGCTGGTACTGGACTGGCAGGCCCTGTTCGACCGGCAATGGCACGCTAACGCCGCGCGCCGTGAATGGAAACCGGCGACCCATTTCGGTTTGCCGCGCTTGCCGAAAGTGCCAGCGACGGGCCCTGGGCTTGGTCGCGTGGCGTACGCCGACGCTCGTCAGCACCGCGATATCCTGCAGTCGTTGATTCGCGCGTTGAACAGCAGCAAAGGGCGTATCTGGCTGGCGACTCCCTATTTTCTGCCGACCTGGAGCGTGCGTCGTGCCTTGCGCCGGGCGGCAGGGCGCGGGGTGGATGTGCGTTTGCTGCTCACCGGGCCCCGTACCGATCACCCGTCAGTACGCTACGCCGGCCATCGTTATTACCCGCGTCTGCTGCGTGCAGGCGTGCAGATTTTTGAATACCAGCCGTGCTTTTTGCACCTGAAGATGGTGCTGGTGGACGATTGGGTCAGCATTGGCTCGTGCAATTTCGACCACTGGAATTTGCGCTTCAACCTGGAAGCCAACCTCGAAGCGTTGGACCCGGGATTGACGGCGGCGGTGGTGGGCAGTTTCGAAGCGGATTTTGCCCAAAGCCAGGTGGTGAGCCTGGAGGCCTGGAAGGCGCGGCCGTTGTGGAAGCGGGTGAAGCAGCGGGTGTGGGGGTGGATTGATCGGTTGGTGGTCAATCTGCTCGACCGGCGCGGCTAACAAGAACAATGAGGTCAAATGTGGGAGGGGGCTTGCTCCCGATGGCGGTGTTTCAGTTAACAGATTCATTGACTGACCCACTGCTATCGGGAGCAAGCCCCCTCCCACATTTTTGACCGCGTCAGGCGTTAGAGCAGTTCAAAGGTCTGCTGCTGCACATCCTGGGAATCCAGCCCGATCTGCACATTGAACTCACCCGGTTCCGCCGCGAACTTGAGCTGGGCGTTGTAGAACTTCAAGTCGTCCTCGGTGATGGTGAAATGCAGCGTGCGCGCTTCGCCGGCCTTGAGCATGACCTTCTGGAAGTTCTTCAGCTCCTTGATCGGGCGGATCATCGAGCCGGCCACATCCTGGATATACAACTGCACCACGGTTTCACCATCGACCTTGCCGGTGTTCTTCACGGTGACGCTGGCGTCGAGCTTGCCGGTCTTGTTCAGGGTGGTGGACGACAGCGCCATGTCCGACAGGCTGAACTGGGTGTAGCTCAGGCCATAGCCAAAGGGAAACAGGGGGCCTGTGGTGTCATCGAAGTACTGCGAGGTGTAGTTGCCCGGCTTGCCTGGGGTGAACGGCCGGCCAATGGTCAGGTGGTTGTAGTAGGTGGGAATCTGCCCTACCGAACGCGGGAAGGTGATCGGCAGCTTGCCCGACGGGTTGTAGTCCCCGAACAGCACGTCGGCGATGGCGTTGCCGCCTTCGGTACCTGCGAACCAGGTTTCCAGGATCGCGTCAGCCTGTTGGTTCTCTTCGAGAATCGACAGCGGGCGGCCGTTCATCAGCACCAGCACCAACGGCTTGCCGGTCGCCTTGAGGGCCTTGATCAGGTCGCGCTGGCTTTGCGGGATGTTCAGGTCGGTACGGCTCGACGACTCGTGGGACATGCCACGGGATTCGCCCACGGCCGCGACGATGACGTCGGCGTTCTTCGCCGCTTTCACCGCTTCGTCGATCAATACTTGGGCAGGGCGTGGGTCATCCACCACTTCCGGAGCATCGAAGTTGAGGAAGTTGAGGTAGTCGAGCACCGCCTTGTCGCCGGTGATGTTGGCACCGCGGGCATAGATCACTTTGCCCTTTTCGCCGATCACGGCGTTCATGCCGTCGAGCAGGGTCACTGATTGCGCAGGTCGGCCGGCAGCCGCCCAACTGCCCATCATGTCGATCGGCGCCTTGGCCAGCGGGCCGACCAGGGCGATGGTCGCGGATTTTTTCAGCGGCAGGGTGTCGTTGTGGTTTTTCAGCAACACCAGGCTACGGCGCGCAATGTCGCGGGCCTCGGCGCGGTGCAGGCGGCTGTCGGCGTAGGTGTCGACCGGGTCATCCTCGGCCTTGCCGATGCGCAGGTACGGGTCCTTGAACAGGCCCATGTCGTACTTGGCGCCGAGCACTTCGCGCACGGCATTGTCGATGTCGCTCTGTTCGATCTCGCCGGACTTGAGCAGGCCGGGCAATTCCTTGCCGTACAGCGAGTCGTTCATGCTCATGTCGATGCCGGCCTTGATCGCCAGCTTGGCGGCTTCGCGCCCGTCCTTGGCCACGCCGTGCTTGATCAGCTCGAAGATCGCGCCGTGGTCGCTGACGGTCAGGCCCTTGAAGCCCCAGTCCTTGCGCAGCAGGTCGTTCATCAGCCAGGTGTTGGCGGTGGCAGGCACGCCGTTGATCGAGTTCAACGCGACCATCACGCCGCCGGAACCGGCCTTGATCGCCGCGTGGTAGGGCGGCAGGTAGTCCTGGTACATCTTGACCGGGCTCATGTCGACCACGTTGTAGTCGCGCCCGCCTTCCACCGCGCCATACAGGGCGAAGTGCTTGACGCTGGCCATCAGGCTGTCGGCATTCGCCGGGCTTGCGCCCTGGAACGCCTTGACCATGACTTCGGCAATCCGCGAGACCAGGTAGGTGTCTTCGCCGAAACCTTCGGAGGTACGGCCCCAGCGCGGGTCGCGGGAGATATCGACCATCGGCGCGAAGGTGATGTCGAGGCTGTCGGCAGCGGCTTCCTGGGCGGCGATACGCCCGGAGCGGCCGATGGCGTCCATGTCCCAGCTGGAGGCCAGGGCCAGGCTGATCGGGAAAATGGTGCGGTGGCCGTGGATCACGTCATAGGCGAAGAACATCGGGATCTTCAAGCGGCTGCGCATGGCCGCGTCCTGCATCGGACGGTTTTCCGGGCGGGTGATGGAGTTGAAGGTGCCACCGATGCGGCCGGCGGCGATTTCCTTGCGGATCATCTCGCGGGGCATTTCCGGGCCGATGCTGATCAGGCGCAATTGGCCGATCTTTTCATCCAGGGTCATTTGCTTGAGCAGGTCGCTGACAAAGGCGTCCTTGTCTTTAAGCGCAGCAGGCTTTGTTTCTGCCCAGACGGGGTGGGTGGCCAGCGTGGCAACAAGGCCGAGCAAACACAGCTTCTTCATGAATATCCTTTTTCGGCTCACTGCACAGCGGTTACGCTGGTCGGCCAAAATGTGGGGAGCGTCTATTGTTGTTCGGGTGTTGTTCAGATAAATGCAGCACACTCTGAACTCTTTTTCGCGCTGGGCATCTTTGTAGCTGATTGGCTCGATGCATTCCAGTGGTGGCGGATTATGCCCCAAGCGCGTGGTTTATAGGGTTAGTCGTCAAATTCCATCAAGATTGGGCAGGAGAAACACCATGCAAGCAGCACAGACTTACCGTTGGGGCTTCAAGGCCGCGGCTTTGCTATTGATCAGCAGCGTGCTGAGCGGTTGCGGCATCAACAACATCCCGACCCTGGACGAACAGGCCAAGGCGGCCTGGGGCCAGGTGCAGAACCAGTATCAACGCCGTGCCGACCTGATTCCCAACCTGGTGGAAACGGTGAAGGCCTATGCCGCCCACGAACAGGAGACCCTCACCGCCGTGATCGAAGCGCGGGCCAAGGCCACCTCGATCCAGGTGGACGCCAGCACCCTGGACAACCCGGAAAAACTCAAGCAGTTCCAGCAAGCCCAGGATGGCTTGAGCGGCGCACTCAGCCGTTTGATGGT
The DNA here is from genome assembly GCF_023127835.1 of Pseudomonas sp. B329. Classification (NCBI taxonomy): domain Bacteria; kingdom Pseudomonadati; phylum Pseudomonadota; class Gammaproteobacteria; order Pseudomonadales; family Pseudomonadaceae; genus Pseudomonas; species Pseudomonas sp. B329. Next base: position 76,785 of record NZ_SPKP01000003.1, read on the forward strand.
GGTGTCCGAGCGTTACCCGGACCTCAAGGCCAACCAGAATTTCCTGGCCTTGCAATCCCAACTTGAAGGCACCGAGAACCGTATCGCCGTGGCCCGTCGTGATTTCATCCAGACCGTGCAAGCGTACAACACCGAAATCCGTACTTTCCCGGGCCGTCTGTGGCACAGCGTGATGTACAGCGATTTGCCGATTCGCGCCACGTTTGAAGCCACCAGCGCCGATGCCGACAAGGCGCCGCAGGTGAAATTCAAATAACGCTGCCTTGAGGTGTCGATGCGTTTATTACGGATAGGCCTGGCATTCTGGCTACTGGCCTGCATGGGCATGGCCCAGGCGGCCCTGACCTTCCCGGCACTGACCGGGCGGGTGGTGGACAACGCCCAGATGATCGACCCGGCAACGCGCCAGCAGCTCACTCAACAGCTGCAGGCGCTGGAGCAGACCTCCGGTGACCAGCTTGTGGTGGTCACCGTGCCCGACCTGCAGGGCGTTCCGATTGAAGACTACGGTTATCAATTGGGGCGCGCATGGGGCATCGGCCAGAAGGGCAAGGACAACGGCGCGCTGTTGATCGTTGCCCGTGATGAGCGCCAATTGCGCATCGAAGTCGGTTACGGCCTGGAAGGCGTGCTGACGGATGCGCAGTCCTGGGTGATCATCAACCAGGTGATCCTGCCCAAGTTCAAGACCGGCAATTTCAGCCAGGGCATCAGCGACGGCGTGGCGGCGATGATCCAGGTCGTGGGCGGTGAACCCCTGGCGGTGCCCGCCCATGTGGCGGATGCGAATTTCGCCAAGGATAATCCCGGGTTTTCCATCGGCCTGTTTATCCTGCTGATCGGCGTATTGTGGCTGTGCAATCGCATGGGCTTGCCGGTAGGCGCTATCCTGCTGGCCATTCTCAGCAGCAGCGGCCGCGGTGGTGGTGGGGGCGGCGGTGGCGGTGGTTTCCGTGGCGGCGGTGGTGGCTTCGGCGGTGGCGGGGCTTCGGGCGGCTGGTAATGACAATAACGAGAAAAGAGCATCTACAACCATGGCATTACTGACTGAACATGAGCAGCGCCAAGTCGCCGAAGCAATTGCCCGGGTCGAAAAAAACACCGACGCAGAACTGGTGACCGTGCTGGCGGCGCGTGCCGACGACTACGCCTACATCCCGTTGCTGTGGGCCAGCCTGATCGCGTTGGTGGTGCCGGGCGTGGTGCATTATTTGTCGGGCTACCTGACCATGTACACCTTGCTGTTGGCGCAATGGGCGACGTTTATTGTGTTGTGCCTGGTGTTTCGCTTGCCCAAGGTCACCACCCGCCTGATTCCCCGCTCCGTACGCCACTGGCGCGCCTCTAACCTGGCGCGTCGGCAGTTTCTGGAGCAGAACCTGCACCACACGTTGGGCAGCACTGGCGTGCTGATATTTGTCAGCGAGGCGGAACGTTACGTGGAAATCCTCGTCGATGACGGCATTTCCAAACGCCTGGATGACAGCAGTTGGGACGCCATCGTCAAGACGTTCACCCTGCAGGTGAAACAGGGGCAGACGCTGGCCGGGTTTATTGCGTGCATCGAGGCGTGCGGCGAGTTGCTCAAGGTGCATGTGCCGGTGACGCAAACGCGCAATGAGCTGCCCAATCGCCTGGTGGTACTCGAATAACCCGGCCAACTCAGTTCCAAATGTGGGAGGGGGCTTGCTCCCGATGGCGGTGCACCAGTCAATGAATCTGTTGGCTGACATACTGCAATCGGGGGCAAGCCCCCTCCCACATTTGGATCTACTGTGGCTGCTGGAACTGACCATTGGTCAAATAACCCCGTGCCCTGAACCCCTATCCCCCCTAAAATGCCCGGCATTCTTTGCCCGAGGCGTTTTTGTTCATGTCCGTCACCGCTCAACCCGCCAACCCTGCGCCGGATCATCACGCCCAGTTCATCCAATTGCTGAGCGCAAGCCTTGCGCAAAACGCCTTTATCAAGCTGGTGCTGGCCAAGTACGTCGGTGAGGAAGCCGAGCTGCAACGGCTGATCATCAAGCCGGTCACCGTCAAAGACCAGCCGTGCCTGTCCTTCGTGTACCGCTACAAGACCCGCGACATCACCAAGAATTTCCCCTCGGCCGACGGCGTGGCGGCGATTGCCGAGCTGTTGCCTGCATCATTCAAGAACGCGCACTTGCTGTCGCTGACTGACGAAGCCCAGCTGGAATACAGCAAGAAGAACAAAAGCTCGCTGTTCAAAAGCCAGCCGCAGCAACTGCGCGAAGCACCGTCAGCCGAGCATAACCGTGAGAAGAACCGCTACCTCGACCTGAGCCGGCCGTTTCTCGCCGATCTGGGAGTGACCGATGCCAGGCAGGCGTTGATTCCCTCGATGTCGCGCAAGTGGAAGCAGATCAACAAGTTCATCGAAGTGTTCAGCCATGCGCTGACGTCGTCGCCGTTGAAACTCGACCAACCGGTGCGCGTTGCCGATTTCGGCTCGGGCAAGGGCTACCTGACCTTCGCCATCCATGATTACCTGCGCAATACCCTCAAGGCCGAGGGCGAGGTTACCGGTGTTGAATTGCGCCAAGACATGGTCACCCTGTGCAACAGTGCTGCCGCACGCCTGGAGCACCCGGGGCTGGTGTTCAAGTGCGGGGACGTACGCAGTGTGGCGCCGAGCGAGCTGGACGTGATGATCGCTCTGCATGCCTGCGACATCGCCACCGATTACGCGATCCATACCGGCATCCGCTCCGGCGCGTCGATCATCATGTGCTCGCCATGCTGCCACAAGCAGATCCGCCTGCAGATCCAGAGCCCGGCGCTGCTCAAGCCGATGCTGCAATACGGCCTGCACCTGGGCCAGCAGGCAGAAATGGTCACCGACAGCTTGCGTGCGTTGTTCCTGGAAGCCTGTGGCTACGAGACCAAGGTGTTCGAGTTCATCTCGCTGGAGCACACCAACAAGAACAAGATGATTCTTGCGGTCAAGCGTGCGCAGCCTTTGGACAACGCGCAGTTGCTGGTGAAAATCCAGGAGCTCAAGGCGTTCTACCACATCACTGAGCACTGCCTGGAAACCCTGTTGCGCGGGGATGGCTACCTGGCCTGAAGTGAGCGCGTTCCCTGTGGGCGCTGGCTTGCCTGCGATGACGATGGTGGCTGTACCACGGCTATCGCAGGCAAGCCAGCTCCCACATTTGGAATGCGTGTGTGGTCAGAAGAATCGCGTCACGCTGATCTTCGCATCGCGCCCCTTGGTATAGGCGCGGTCGCCGCTCAACGCCGGGCGGAAGTTTTCGTTGAACAGGTTGTCCACCGTGAAGTTCACCTCGGTGCCTTTGAGGTAAGCCTGCTGCGGTTTCCATTTGGCGAACAGGCCTTGGGTGTTGTAACGCTTGTTGCCGTACTGGTCGAAGAACAAATCACCCACGCCGGAGCCCGGGCCACCGGAGTATTTGTCGCTGGGCAAGCGGTCGGTAGCGCCGATGAATTGACCCATCCAGCCCACCTGGGCATCCCAGGCCGGGATGTTGGTGCCCAGTACCAGCACCCATTTGGTCGGTGGGATATCCCGTGCCGCCACATCCGGGCCCCACGGGTTGGTGTAGGCGCCCTGGTGCTGGCCCTTGGCATAGGCAAACGATACCGAACCAAACAGGTAGGTGGAGTTATAGATCGATTCGAGTTCGACACCCTTGATGGTCATGCCACCGATATTGCGATAGTTGGACATCGGCCCCGGTGGGCACGCTGAGGAGATGCTGCCGCCGTTGATGGCCTGGTTCTGGCAGCCCACGCCGGTGGCCTTGAAGATTTCGTCTTCGACCTTGTTATGGAACAGGGTAGTGCGCAGTTGCAGATTGTCGTCCTGGGCCAACAGGTTGTCGAAGTTGGTGATGTTGCCCAGGGTGATCGAGGTGATGCGCTCCGGGTCCAGGTCCACGCTGGTGGCGGTGCGGCTGCCCAGGCCCTGTACTTCATATTGTTCGTCGATCACCGGGGCGCGCCAGGTCTGGCTCCAGTTGGCGAACAACCCCACATTCGGCGTCACGGTCCAGAACAGCGCCAGGCGTGGCGACCAGCCGGTGTAGGTGCGGTCGCTGTAATCGTGGCCAACCGCGGGGTCGGGGTTGTTGTAGTAGGGCGCATCGTTGCCCTCGCCGCGATTGCGCACGTGGTCATAGCGCAGCGACGGCGTGATCGTCACGTCGCCCAGGGTGACCGCGTCCTGGATAAAGAAGCTGCTGGTATCGACCTTACCTTGGGGCATGAAGCCCGGCTGGAAGTGCCCATAGTTGTAGCGCGGCGTGTTGTAGGTGGTGCCGGGCATCCACATTTCGGTTTCGCGGATGTGCTTGCGGATCTGCCCGCCGACGGTCACCGCGTGCTGCAAGGGCCCGGTGTCGAACAAGCTGACGTTGCGGATGTCGAGGTTTTTGTCGGTGTAGGCGGTGTCCATCTTGCGCCCGCCGGTAGCGAGTTGGAAAAACGCGGTAGCGTCACGCTCGTCGGTCTGTTCGGTATTGGACTGGGAGTATTTGACAGTGAGGTCCACCAGCGGGTTATCCAGCGGCTGGTAGTGATACTTGCCCGACCACGTGGTATCGACCGTATCGCGGTGCGCGAGGAAGCGCTTCAAGGCCCCTTCGTAGCCGTAGCGGTCGATGTTGAACTGGGTAGGCGGCGTCGGGTAGCTCGCGGCGGAAAACGGTGTCCAGCGGTTGCTGTGAGAACGCGAGTACGACAGGCCGACACTCTGCTCATCGGTGAAGTACGCGTTGACCTTGAACAACTTGCCGTCCACATCCTGCGCGCTGTTGGGCAAGCGCTGGGGGTTGATCGGGTACTCGTTGTTGTCGTTGGGCAACTTGGCGGCCACCTTCATATCGCCGCCGTCGCGTTGGGTCAGGTAGGCCAGGGCGTCGAAACGGCCATCGTCGGTGCGGCCATACACGGCACCGCTGTAGACCTGTTCATGATCATTGCTGGAGTAGCCGTATTTGAGCATCGCGCCGCTGTTGCGACCGTCCTGGAGCAGGTCCGGGGCGTCCTTGGTGATCATGTTGACGGTGCCGCCGAAGCCGCCATTGCCGGTGAACGGCGAGTTGGGGCCTTTTTCCACTTCGATGCGCTTGATCAGCTCGGGTTCGATAAACACTGTGCCTTGCTGGTAGCGCTCAAAGCCGGTCTTGGTGGCGCCGTCCACGGTCAACGGCACGTCTTCGGCATCGCCGAAACCACGGATGTTGATGGTCTGCCCGCCAGGTTTGAGCGAGCCGCCCTGGCTGACACCGGGCAGGGTCTGCAACAGGCTCGGAATGTTATTGGACTGGTAGCGGTCGATATCGGCCTGGGTCAGGGTGGAGCGGTTGACGGTGCCGGCGTTCACTTCGTTGCCGGTGCCGATCACGCTCAGCGTGTCCAGCTGGATCGCGGCGCTGCTGGTGGCCTTGCCCTCATCGGGGCGCACTACGTAGGTGCTGCCGACCTTGATCAGGGTGAACTCGCCGTTTTTCAGCAGGGAGCGAATCGCTACTTCCGCGGTGTAGTCACCGTCGAGCGCCGGCGCTTTCAGGTTTTTGAGCAGGCTTTCATCGAACAGCAGCTGGATTTTCGCCTGCTGTGCCACCTGGCTCAGGGACGCGGCCAGTGACTGGGCCGGCAGGTGCAGGGTATACGACTCGGCCTGGGCGTTGAGGCTGAAGGCCAGGCACGTGGCCAGGAGCGTGGGTCGAAGAAACAGGTGCGAAGCGTGGCAAGGCGCGCGAAACATGAAATCCCCCGGAGCGGCTAAATAGCCAAAAAGGTGTGCGTATCAAACACGGACAGGAGGAAGACGGGGCAGACCAAAAAAACCACACATGCGAATGCAAAATATTCTCATGTGGACAGTATGCAGGCTATTTGCTCGGCTCGATTTTCACACTGCCATCGGCCAAGACCACGGTTTTTACCGGCAACAGGGCGGGCAAGGCGTTGAGCAGGGCATCGGGGTCATTCACATCCAGGTTGCCCGACACCTTGAGTTGCGCCACGGCCTTGCTGACCTGCAACGGCGCCTGGGGACGGTACAGGCTCAGCTCGTCGATCAGGCTGGCCAGTTCGCGATTGCGAAACGATAAATGCCCGCTGCGCCAATCGGCCACTTCTTCAGCGCTGAGGGTTTGTTGTTGCAGGGTGCCTTTGGCGTAGCTGTAAGCGGCACGTTGCCGGGCGCCGAGCAGGGTGGTGGGGCTTTTGCTGTCCGGCTCGAACGCCACCTGGCCATGGGCAACGCTCACCACCAGTTGCTGCTGGCCGCGGCGCACGTCAAAACCAGTGCCCACCACCCGTATGATCGACTCGCCGGCTTGCACGTAGAGTGGCCGCTCCTTGTCGGCCGCCACTTCGATATACAGCTGGCCTTTGTCCAGATGCACGACACGTTGATGGGCGCTGAAGTCCACGCGGATGCGGGTGTTGGCATTCACGTACAGGGTGCTGCCATCGGGCAGGTTCAAGGTACGCATACTTTTGGCATGAGCGGCGACCTGGGTGTGATACAGCTCGCGGGGCGCGCCGATGTGGGTCGCCAACACGGCGCACAGCACGGCAGCGGCCACCGCAAGGGCTGGGCGCCAGAGGGGGCGTTTGCGTTTGGCCAGCGGCAGCGGTTTGTTCAGTTGTTGCAACTGGGCCAGGTCGGCCCACAGCTGTTCGAATTCGGCATAGGCACGCGCATGGGCTGGCACCGCCTGCCAGGCGGCAAAGGCTTTGCGGTCGGCACGGCTGGCAGCGTTGCGGTTGCGTGCAAACCAACTGGCGGCCTGGGCGTCGATGGAGTCGCTCGCTTGGCTGTCCAGGGCGTCGATGTCGCTCAGGCGGTTCATTCTGGCTGCTCCGTGCCGGGGTCGGATTGAAGGCGTCGCTTGCAATGCAGCAGGGCCAAGGCAATGTGCTTTTCTACCATGCTGGTCGAAATGCCCATGCGTTCGGCGATCTGTGCCTGGCTCAAGCCTTCGAAGCGGTGCAGCATAAGGGCTTCTCGCCGGCGGGGCGAGAGTTCGGCGAGGACTTCTTTCAACTGTTCCAGGCGTTGCAGGCGCAGGGCGGCGGCCATGGGGTCGTGCTGTTCGTCGGTGACCGGCTCGGTATCCATTTCGGCGTGATCGGGATGGGCGGTGTGCCGTACCTTCTGTTTGCGCCAGTGATCGCGCAACAGATTGCGCGCCATCTGGAACAGAAACGCCCGGGGCTGCTCGACCTTGGCTCGGTCGCGGTAGCCCAGCCACTGGGTAAAGACATCCTGAGTCATGTCCGCCGCGTCGCTGGCGTTGTCCGTGCGTTTACGCAGGAAATACAGAATATCTGCATAAAACCCGCGACAGGCATCGGCCGACGACGGGTCGGGCTTGGGACGAGACATGGATATCCTTCTTGACGAAGCACGAGGTGGAAAGGTCGTGAATGATATCGAGAATTATTGCTATTTGTCTCTATTTAAAGGCTGTACTCAATTCAACTGTGGGAGGGAGCAAGCCCCCTCCCACACAGGCCCTGAGTTTATTTCAGAAGTGTTTTGAGTTGCTCGATCCCCGCCTCACCCAGCGGGAACACCGGCAACCTGGGATCCCCCACCTCCAATCCAGTCAGGCGTAACCCGGCCTTGATCGTCGTCGGCAACCCGCCCTTGAGGATGAATTGCAGCAACGGCAACTGTCGGTAGAACAGCTCTCGCGCTTTATTCAAGTCATTGGCCAGCACTGCCTGATACAGGTCCAGATTGAGTTGGGGGATCAAGTTCGGCGCCGCGGTGCACCAGCCTTTGGCACCGGCCGCGAAGGCTTCCAGGGCCAGCGGGTTGCAGCCGTTGTAGAACGGCACGTCACTCTCCAGTTTTAACTGGTGCATGCGCTGGATGTCGCCCGTGCTCTCCTTGACCATGGTCACGTTGTCGACCTGCTTGAGGATGCGCAGGATCAACTCCACCGACATGTCGGTACCGCTGGTGGCCGGGTTGTTGTAGAGCATGATCGGCACGCCGATGCTGTCGCCGATTGCGGCGTAGTGGGCGAGGATTTGCGCTTCGCTGAGTTTCCAGTATGAGGCGGGCAGCACCATGACCACATCGGCACCGTGCGCCTCGGCATAGCGCGCACGGCGAACGGCCTTGGCGGTGGTCAGGTCGGACACGCTGACAATGGTCGGTACGCGTTTGGCGACTTTCTCGATGCTGTAGGCACTGACTTCGTCCCACTCGGCATCGCTCAGGTAAGCGCCTTCGCCGGTGCTGCCCAGCGGCGCGATAGCGTGGATGCCGCTGTCGATCAAGCGCTCGATAGAACGCCCGAGTGCGTCGAAGTCAACACGCTGGCCATCAGCACTGAACGGGGTGATGGTGTAGCCGATGATGCCGTGAATAGTTGGATTGGACATGGGAAAACTCCGGTCGAAAAAGGGGGCGATCAGTTCAGGCAATCGGCATGTTTACGCAGATTCTGCCGCGCGTAGTAATTGAACGCAGCGCCGTGGCGCTTGGGCTTGGAAATCCAGTCGTGGGCCTCGCGCCCCAGCTCTGGCAGGATCGGCTTGACGGTGCCCGCGGACATCGCCAGCAACTGCAACTTGGCCGCCCGCTCGATCAACTGCGCGATGACACAGGCTTCTTCGATGCTGGCCCCGGTGGACAACTGGCCGTGGTGCGAGAGCAGGATGGCGCGCTTGTCGCCCAGCGCCGTGGTGATGATTTCCCCCTCTTCATTGCCCACCGGCACGCCGGGCCAGGCCTCCAGGAACGCGCAATCTTCATACAGCGGGCAGAGGTCCATATGCGACACCTGCAACGGCACTTCCAGCATCGACAGCGCGGCAATGTGCGTGGGGTGTGTATGGATGATGCAGTTTACATCCGGGCGCCCGCGGTACACCCAGGTGTGAAAGCGGTTGGCCGGGTTGGGGATGCCATGACCTTCGAGCACTTCCAGGTCTTCGTTGACCAGCAGCAGGTTGCTGGCGGTGATTTCGTCAAAACCCAGGCCCAGTTGCTGAGTGTAGTAGGTGCCAGGCGCAGGCCCGCGTGCGGTAATTTGCCCGGCCAGGCCGGAGTCGTGGCCGTGTTCGAACAGAATTCGGCAAGTCAGCGCCAGCTTTTGGCGCTCGGTCCACGTATTATCTGCCAGGCTGTTTTGCATCTGGCTCAGGGCTTGCTTGACCAGTTGGTCTTTTGGGAGTGCTAATGTCTTGGCCATATCGGTGTCCTTTGGGTAGTTCAATGGACGTCGGATTTGCTGCTCGCCCGCTGCTCGCAAGGTCGTTGGGTGACTGCAAATGACACTAAAGATGCTATATGACACTTTGTGTCATTGGCAAGCACGGCTCATCGCTTTCTGCATGGATTAACCGCAGCAAATGTCTATCCGTTTGAAATTACTGAGAAAAAAACTTGGCGTAACCCTGGAGGCCCTGGCCGAAAAATCCGGGATGACCAAGAGTTACCTGTCGAAAGTGGAGCGTGGGCTCAACACACCGTCCATTGCTGCTGCGCTGAAACTGGCCAAGGCGCTGAACGTGAAAGTCGAAGAGCTGTTCAGCGAAGGCAACGTCAGCCTCGACAGCTACAGCCTGGTGCGCAGCCATGAACGGCCCGACACGTCACCGGGTTATGCGGTACTTGCCCATCAGGTGAGCGAGCGCAGCCTGTTGCCGTTCATCATCTACCCGCCGGCGGAGTTTACCGACAAGACCTTCAAGGAGCATTTGGGGGAAGAGTTTTTGTTCGTGCATGAAGGCCAGGTGGAAGTGGATTTCATGAGCGAGCGGGTGCTGTTGGAGCGCGGCGATGCGCTGCATTTCAATGCGCAGAAACCCCACCGGATTCGCTCGGTGGGAGAGGTGCAGGCGCAGTTGCTGGTGGTGGTGCACAGCGCTGAGGAATGACGCTGATCCCGATTTGAAATGCAATCAAATGTGGGAGCGGGCTTGCTCGCGAAAGCGCAGTGTCAGTCACTGAAAATGTTGACTGACCCACCACATTCGCGAGCAAGCCCGCTCCCACATTTTGCTCAGTGTTCGACCGGGACTGAAAGCGCCGGATTACCCAGCGGATGCGTGCGCGCCGCGAAGAATTCAAGCTGCGCTCCTGTCCCTTCAAACAGCTGCGAATACCGCTGTTTCTGCTGACGAATAAAGCCATCAGTGCGCCCCGACACCGAGATCGCCAGGGTGGTGATACCGGCCTGGCGAATCGCATCCGCCAGGTGTTTATCCTGCGGCCCCAAGTCATGGCCGAAAATGCACAACGCGCCTTCATGGCTCAGCAACTGCTCATAACAGAACGACAGATAATCCGAACTGCGAATGCTCTTGAGCTTTTCTTCCACCTTGCCTTCACTGACGAACAGCGGCACATCGTCCAGCGTCTTGATCGTGTTGTTGATCGCGAAACTGCTGAGCAAGGTGCTGTCGGTGGACGGCAGTTTGCGCGCTGTGCCGTCAAGGTTGCGCACCAGATGCAGGCCGCCGTGCAGGTAGAGAATGCGCGTGGTGTCGGTGTGGGTATTGCGCAGGTTGAAGCTTGAATCGGCGCTGCGGAACAGGTCGTCGATCCCGGGCGTGTGCAGGATTGCCCAGTAGTTGAGCAAATCGTAGTTGCTGGTGAAGACGGTGGCGTAGCGTGCCAACTCATTGTTGATCGTTGCCAGGGTCGATGGCTGCACCAGTCGCCAGGGGATATGTACGGTGTGAATGGTGTTGATCAGCGCTTCCTTGATCGCGTAATAGCGATTGCGCGGCGCCGCCGAACTGACTGCCAGGGCCTTGTTGACCCGGCTGGTGGTTTTCAAGGCGCCCAGGGCTTGCTCGAAACTGCGGGTTTGCAGGGCGTCGAAGACGCTGAGTTCGGACTGGCTCAGGGGTTTTTCTTCAACGGTGCGGGCGTTTTCAAACAGCGAGTCGTAGGCAAAGTCTTCCCAGATCGTGCGGCTGGCGCCGTTGCCGATCAGAATCCCGTTGAAGTCGATGGCGTCGCGCAGGGCGCTCCAGTCTTCAAGGTGGGCGTCAATATCCTGGAAATCCTTCATTGCGGCGGGTCTACTCGAAATCGGCTGGAGGGTGACTTTATCACGAGCTGAAGTTGATCCTGATCAAGATGCGCCATGCGGTACCGGTGGATTCTGTCGGCATAAAGCCTCTGAGGATCGACCATGAGCAGCACATTCTTCATCCCCGCCGTCAACATTATGGGCAGCGACTGCCTCGACGAAGCCATGACCGCCATTCGCGCCTACGGCTTTCGTAAAGCCTTGATCGTTACCGACGCCGGCCTGGCCAAGGCTGGCGTGGCCAGCATGATCGCCGAGAAGCTGGCGATGCAGGATATCGACTCGGTGATCTACGACGGCGCCAAGCCCAACCCCACGGTGGAAAACGTCGAGAAGGGGCTGGCGCTGTTGCAACAGACGGCCTGCGATTTCGTGGTGTCCCTGGGCGGCGGCTCGCCCCATGACTGCGCCAAGGGCATCGCCTTGTGCGCCACCAACGGCGGACGCATCGGCGACTATGAAGGCGTCGATCAGTCGAGCAAGCCGCAACTGCCACTGGTCGCCATCAACACCACCGCCGGCACTGCCAGCGAGATGACGCGGTTTTGCATCATCACCGACGAAACCCGTCACGTGAAAATGGCCATCGTCGATCGCAACGTCACGCCGCTGCTATCGGTCAACGACCCGGCGCTGATGGTCGGTATGCCCAAGGGCCTCACCGCCGCCACGGGGATGGATGCGCTGACCCACGCCATCGAAGCCTACGTGTCCACCGCCGCCACACCGATCACCGACGCCTGTGCGATCAAGGCCATCGAGCTGATCAGTGCCAACCTGCGCCTGGCGGTGCGCGACGGCAACGACATGGCCGCACGGGAAAATATGGCTTACGCGCAGTTCCTCGCCGGCATGGCATTCAACAACGCGTCCCTGGGATTTGTGCATGCCATGGCTCACCAACTGGGCGGTCTGTACGACTTGCCCCATGGCGTCTGCAACGCCGTGCTCCTGCCCCACGTACAAAGCTTCAATGCCAGCGTCAGTGCCAAGCGCCTGAGCGACGTGGCCCGCGCCCTCGGCGCGGACATCAAGGGCATCACCGTGGAGGAGGGCGCCCAGGCCGCCATTGCGGCAATCCGTCGGTTGTCCCAGGACGTGGAAATCCCCACCGGCCTGCGTGAGCTGGGTGCCAAGTTGCAGGACATCCCAGTGCTGGCCGCCAACGCCCTGAAGGACGCGTGCGGGCTGACCAACCCACGTCGGGCGGATCAGCGTCAGATTGAGGAGATATTTCGTAGCGCGTTTTGATAGGGCAGCCTCAGGCGGCAGGCGTTAAGCTACACGCTCAACGCGTTCTACTTGAGCAAGCTTGCGGCGTGCCGCTGAGGTTACCTAATGAGAGTTCTGTTATTCGGCGCCACCGGCATGGTCGGCCAAGGCGTGCTGCGCGAGTGCCTGCTGGCGGCGGATGTGCAGGAAGTGGTGGCCGTCGGCCGTACGCCCCTGACCCAGCAACACAGCAAGCTGCACCAGGTGCTGCACAGCGACATGCTCGACTTACAGCCCCTGGAGAACCTGCTGCAAGGGTTTGATGCGTGTTTCTTCTGCCTCGGTGTCTCGTCGGCGGGCATGAACGAAGCCCGGTATACCCACCTCACCTATGACCTCACCCTGGTAGCTGCCAGTACCCTGGCGCGGCTTAATCCGCAGATGACCTTTATCTACGTTTCCGGCGCCGGCACGGACAGTTCCGAGACGGGCCAATTGATGTGGGCGCGGGTCAAGGGCAAGACGGAAAACGCCTTGCTGCGCCTGCCGTTCAAGGCGGTGTACCTGTTCCGTCCGGGGATCATTCAGCCGTTGCACGGCGTGCGCTCAAAGACGCCCTTGTATCAAGCTTTCTATAGCCTACTGGGGCCGGTGCTTTCGTTTGTGCGGCGGGTAAAACCGGCTTGGGTGGTGAGCACCGAGACTGTCGGCCGGGCAATGTTACAGGCCGCGAGCCTGGGCGCGCCGCAGCCGGTGGTAGAGCAGGCCCAGATCAATCGCCTGGCGGCTGAGCGCCACTGAACTGGATCAATGCCACGCCGCCGATCAACAGCAACGCGCCCAACACCCGCGGCGTTGTCAGTTGGCGTTGCACCAGGCCGAACAGGCCGAAATGGTCGAGCAGCAACGACGCTAGAATCTGCCCGGCCATCGCCAACGCAATAAACCCTGACGCGCCGAGTTTGGGCAGCAGCATCAACGCCAGTGAAATAAAACAGACGCCGAAGGCGCCACCGGCCCACATCCACAACGGAGCCTTGGTGATAAACGTCAGGCTCGGCAAGGGCAGACGCAAAGCGATAATCACTGGCAGCAGCACGATGATACTCACCAGCAACGACGCCAAGGTGGCCCACAATGGATGGCCGAGGCCGCGCCCAAGATTAGCGTTGATTGCACTTTGAAACGGCACCACGGCTCCGGCGATCACCGCCAGCGCTAACAAACCCATCCAATGCAACACGCTCATCTCCATGCTCCCAGAAGTTTCGCTGGACTCTAGGCTATTCGTCGCGCAGATTTAAATTCCAAGTTCTTATACAGACCATGCAGCTGATGAATGATCTACGCCGCATCGACCTTAACCTGCTGGTGATCCTCGACGCCTTGCTCAGCGAGCAACACGTGACCCGCGCCGCCGAGCGCCTGCACCTGAGCCAGCCGGCGGTGAGCCACGCGTTGGCCCGGCTGCGCGATATGCTTGGCGACCCGCTGTTGGTGCGTCAGGGCGGCGCGCTGGTGCCCACGGCTCGGGCTCTGGAGTTGGCAGCGCCATTGGCCGAAGCGCTGGGCCAGGTGCAGGCATTATTGGCGCCGAATCGTTTTGACCCCACCTCGGCCAAGCGCCGCTTTCGCGTGGCGATGTCAGACTACAGCGCAGCGATCCTCCTACCTGGATTGGTCCGCGTCCTGCGCAGCGAAGCGCCGGGCATCGACCTGCAGATCATCCAGGCCAGCCGCGAAGGTATGGTTGACGGCGTGCTCAATGGCGATCTCGACCTGGCGGCGGGCGTATTCCCCGACATGCCCGCCGAACTGTGTACGACGCCATTGTTCGAAGAGCATTACACCTGCCTGGTCGACCGCCACAGCCTTGCACCCAGCGGTGCGCTGGACCTGCCGACTTACCTGTCACGCCCACATGTACTGTTGGAGATGCGCGGCAGCGGTACGCCGGAAATCGAACGGGCACTGGCTGCGATACGTGAACGGCGGCATGTGGCAATCAGCCTGCCACACTGGGGCGTGGCGCCTCAGTTGATCGAGGGCACGGATCTGATTTTGACGGTGTCGTCCCGGGGTTTACTGAATATCGACCATCAACATTTGCTGACCGTGCCACCGCCGTTTCATATTCCCTCGTTTGCTTTTGAGCTCGCCTGGCATGTGCGGCGGGGGGGGGATTCTGGGTTGCAGTGGTTGATTGGGCGGGTGCGCGGTGTATTGTCCGATGGTCACCGGTAATAAGAGAAAACCTAAATGCTAACCGGCTTCAACCACCTGACCCTGGCCGTCACCGACGTGCCGCGCAGCGTCAGTTTTTATCACGATCTGCTGCGTGTTCAACTCGATGCCACTTGGGACAATGGTGCTTACCTTTCCTTGCCCGGGCTTTGGCTGTGCCTGTCGCTGGATCCGGTGTGCTCGACCACTGCGGCAATGGATTACACCCACTATGCCTTCACCGTCGATGCCGCTGATTTCACCGCATTGGTCGAACGCCTGCGGGCCGCCGGCGTGCAGGAGTGGCGTGACAACCGCAGCGAAGGCGCGTCGTTTTATTTCCTCGATCCCGACGGCCACAAGCTGGAGGTTCATGTCGGCGATCTGGCCTCGCGCCTGCAAGCTTGTCGCGCCAAGCCTTACGCAGGAATGAAGTTTTACCCACCGCAGTGAAACATGCAGAATCAATCACCTTTAAGAGTCCCTCAGAGCGTCTATTCATGACCCCATCCTTGCTGCTCGCCGTCCTTGCTTCGGGTTTTATCTACGGTATTACACCTGGCCCAGGTGTTTTGGCCGTGTTCGGCATCGGTGCTGTGCGTGGCCGACGTGCCGGAGCGGGTTTTTTGTGCGGGCATTTGCTCGGTGATGTGGTGTGGTGCAGTACTGCGCTGATTGCCATCGTCGGTGCGCGAGAAGTGGGCAGCAGTGCGTTTGATGTATTGGGCGTACTCAGCGGTGTGTATCTGTTCTGGCTCGGCTGGCGTGCGATCCGTACCCAGCGCCGCAACGGCGATGCCCCCCAGGGCGCCGCGCGGCACCCGTTCTGGCATGGCATTGTGTTCGGCTTGACCAACCCCAAAGCCTATCCGGTTGCCGTGGCGACCTTCACCGCGTTGCTGTCCAGCCGTGCCGAGTTGTTGACGTGGTCGATGCTGCCGTCGCTGATCTTCCTGAGCTTTGTTGGCGGCCTGTTGGCCTATGGGATTTTGATCGGCGTGGTCGGCGCCCAACGAGTGCGCACGGTGTATCAACGCCATGAAATCCTGATCACCAAGCTCTGCGGCGTGATGTTCATCGGCTTTGCCATTAATGCCCTGGCGCATGCATTGCCGGGCTTGTTCGCAAGCAAGCCTGCATGAAATGACGACAACCGTTCGTCGCACTGACAAGTTTTTTCTAAACCTTTGCGGCTCTGAAAATTCGAATCCAGGGCGGGTGTAGATCCCCGTACCTATTTTTGCTCTGGAGGAACCCATCATGAGCCGCATGGCTATCCGGTTACGCACCGCCAGTTTCGCGATGCTGCTGGGCCTCGGCGCCAGCAATGCTTTCGCCCAGTCGCCTGCTGAATTTATCGAGCAGGCTTCGGCCAAAGGTATGGCCGATATCGAAACCAGTCGCATGGCCCACGCCAAGACCTCGTCCCAAGAGATCAAGGACTACACGATTGAGGTCATCAACGAGCGCACCCTGGCCAACCAGCACTTGGCAGCCATTGCCAAGAAGCTCGATTTGCCGGTCGCGCCACGGGAAAAGATCGTCGATAAAGCCGAAACCCTGATGCCTGAACTCAAGGATGGCGACTCCTTTGACGCTGCCTATACCGCACAGCAGGTCAAGGAAAACGAAGACGCCATCGCCCTGTTCAAGAAAGAAGGTGCCGCGTCGGATGTGCCGGAGATAAAAGCGCTGGTGGATGAGACGCTGCCCAAGCTCGAAGAGCGTCTGCAAAAAGCCCGTGCCCTGGCGTCAACCTATGGCAAGGGTCACCAAGGCGACGGTTGAGACCGTAGCGTGAAATGAAATCGGCGGTTGGGGCCTACCCAACCGCCGTTTTTTTATGCCTGGTTCAGGTCTGTCTTGGTCGGCGCAGCGTTGTCAGCGCAACCGTTGTTCAAACTCAGGCTGCTGGTGTTGCCAATGTCGCGGTATTCCTGGCGCAGCTTTTCCAGTTCCTTGCGGTCCAGGCCATCGAGGCTGAGCACGGCATTCTGGGCATCCTTGGATACGCGCAGCAGCTCATCAATCTTGATATGCAGGATATCGTTGTCGCGGTTTTGCGTGTTCTGGATCAGGAACACCATCAGGAACGTGATAATGGTCGTCGAGGTATTGATGATCAGTTGCCAGGTGTCGTTGTAGTGGAAATAGGGTCCGCTCAGGCTCCATATCAGGATCAGTGCGACGGCTGTGTAGAAGGTTCGGGGGCTGCCTGCCCAGCGGGACAGGGTTTGCGAGACCGTGGAGAACTTCATTACCGTTTCCTGTGTGAAGAGGTGATGAACAATTGACCACAGCAGTTCTCTGAAATTTCTTTTAACAAATATCTCGGCAAGCAGTTCAGTCGCCGCCAAAGTCAGAGCGCCAGCTCTGCCTGACCTGCGCCTTCCAGCGCCAGCAAATACTGCTTGGCCTGCAACCCCCCGGCAAATCCGGTCAGCCCGCCTGATGCGCCAATCACCCGGTGGCAGGGGGCGACAATCGAGATCGGATTACGCCCATTCGCCGCACCGACTGCGCGTACAGCCTTGGGGTTGCCGATCTGTTGGGCAATCTGGCTGTAGCTGCGCGTTTCGCCGAAGGGAATTGTCAGCAGAGCCCGCCAAACCTGTTTCTGAAAATCGGTACCGGCGAAATCCAGCTCCAGCTCAAACCGATTGCGCGATCCGGCAAAGTATTCCGTTAACTGGCGTTGGGTTTCCAGCAATACCGGGCTGTCATTGGCCTCGACCAATTCACCCAGGCGCACACGGTTCGCGCGTTCCACTTCCCATAAAATGGCGCTCAGTTTGCCGTTGCGCGCTACCAGGGTCAGTTCACCGACAGGGGAAGGCATGAGCTTGAATTGGTAAGTCATGAGCGTGCTCCTCGAACAGGCGTTTAATGGGGATGACGCTACTCTAGTTCCGCCAGCGGGCCTGGAAACTACGTTTCTTGCGGTCAAATTCTTGTCAGTTGAACGTTGCGGTAAACCCTTCGGTGTTGCTTCGCCGCGATTATCGATCCTGTTGCAATACCTTGAGTGCCGCGGACGCCAGAAACCCCGAACGGCTTTTTTCTTCCGGGTGATTCAGTACATAGTCATCGATGCGATTCAACAGATACCCCGGCAGGGTGATGTTGAGTTTTTGCGCCTTGCCCAGGTACTTGGTGACGTCGATGTCTACCACCGCCCAGGTGCAGCCTGCGTACTGTGGGTTGGCGGCGTGCAAGGTGACTTTCTGCGCGCTGGGAATCGGCGCGCCATCTTCTGCAAGGATCTCGAAGTGCCCCTCGATGGCTTCGCGGGCCATGGCCATGGCGTCGTCCAGGTCATCGCCGGCGGAATAGCACCCGGGAATATCCGGGACTTCCACGCCCCAGGCGTGGTCCTCGTCGCCCGTTGAAATTGCGATGGGATAAAGCATGTGTGTTGCCCTCCAGGGACGGTTAACTCAGCAGAGCCTGTTTCAAAATGCTCTTGGCGGTTTTATCCAGCAGGTCCTTTTTTGGATGAGGAATCGTGACCAGACCGGGCTTTGTCCGGTGCTTGAAGTGATGATGACTGCCCCTGATGCGCACCAGATACCAACCGTCTGCAACGATGTTACCTATCAAATAGCGGCTATCCACATCACCTCCTTGTGGTGTGTGTTGGTGGTGACTATAACTACTGAAAAAAAATTATCAACACTCTACCTACCGATGGTCGATGTCCGATATTTCGGTAGCGGTTGAAGGAAGTGTATGGCGGCGCTGGAATGGCGCCGCCGAGACGTATTGCGGGATTTTTCGCGGTATTACGGGATGTGTAATGCCTGTTCAAGTACACCAATAAATGCGTCCACTAATACGCCTCTTCCTGAAGTCGGGGTAAGTACCAATAACTGCGCACATGCGTCCACTTCCTGCAGCGGTCGATACGTCACGCCTTTGTTCATCAAGCTCCGGGTACATTCCGGGACCAGCGCAACGCCTTGCCCGGCCGCCACCAAGGCAATGATCGAAGTGATCTGTCGCCCGGTCGGCCCAGGGCGCAGGGGCTGGCCGTGGTGTCGGTAAAGTTGCTCGATGGACTGGTTCAAGCCAGACCCGTAATCGGCCGGAAACAGAATCAGCGGATAAGTGCTGAGTTGCGCCACGCCGAGCATCGTTTGGCTGGCCAATGGGCTGTCGCTGGAGACGGCGGCCACCAACCGCTCCTCACCCAGCGATAACGCCTGGACATCGGCGCTTTGCGGCATCAGGCGGCTCAAGCCGATATCCAGGCGTCCGTCCGCCACCTGGGCGCCCAGGCTGCCGGAGGCGCATTCCACCAGGGTCAACTGCACATCGGGAAAGCGCTGGGCGAATGCCTGGATCGCCTGGCTGAACAGGTCCGACAGCGCGATTGAACTGGCATATCCCAGTGCCAGTTGGCCCGCAGTGCCGGCGGCCAATTTACGCGCGATCACTTGCGCCAGTTCTACTTGCTCCAACACACCGCGGGCATAGGGCAGGAACGAACGTCCCTGAGCGGTGAGGGTGACCGTGCGGCTGGTGCGGTCAAACAGCTTGAACCCCAACTCTGCCTCCAGCGCAGAAATCTGCCGAGTCAGCGGCGGTTGGGCCAGATGCAGGCGAAGTGCCGCACGGCCGAAGTGCAGTTCTTCAGCGACCGTCAGAAAGTAACGCAGCTTGCGTAGGTCGAGCATCCTGATCCTTGGGTATCAATCGGTCGGAATTCGGTATTGGTTAAAGGCACGCCGGCCATTCTATAAAGGCCGCACAAAATAAAACGAGAGGTTTCATGAAACCGCGCCTGCATTGTGCCCGCCTTGCCCTGTTCCTGTGTGGCTGCGCGGCGTTCCTCAACCTCTACGCCACCCAGAGCATCCTGCAGGTGTTTGCGGCGCAGTTCGACATCAGCGCCAAGGCTGCCGGCTGGAGCATTACCGTGACCACGCTGGCGGTGGCGATCACTGCGCCATTTGTCAGCCACCTGACCCGACGCTTCGAGCAACGCACGGTGATAAGCCTGGCGGCGCTGTTGCTGGCGGGGCCGGCGTTGATGACGGCTTATGCTGACAGCTTCGCCGGAGTGTTGGTCTGGCGCTTTGTCGAGGGCATGCTGATCCCCATAGTGTTTGCCACGAGCGTGGCTTACATCGGCGATCGCTGGAGCGGTGGCACGGTGACTGAAGTCACCAGCCTGTATGTGGCGGGTACCGTGCTGGGTGGGTTCGCCGGGCGGTTCGTCACCGGGGTGGTGACCGAGTACGTGGGCTGGCGCGAAGCGTTTGAGTGGCTGGCCGTGTTGAGCTTGATGGTCGGCGGTTTTATCCAGTTTCTGCTGCCCGCCAATCGCCCGCGGGCGAAGCTGGCCAAGGCGGCTTGGTCAGGTGTTTTACGCACGCCGCTGATGGCTGCGTATGCCGTAGGTTTTTGCGTGTTATTTTCACAGGTCGCCGCCTTCACCTACGCAGGTTTGTACCTTGGCCTACCGCCTTTCAACCTCGGGCCTGCGGCCTTGGGAGCGCTGTACACCGTATTTCTGTTGGCGCTGATCGTGATACCCATCGCCGGCCGCCTCAGCAAAGCCCGCCCACAGGCAGAACTGCTGAGCATCGCCGCGGTGCTGGGCGTTTGTGGTTCGGCCCTGACCCTGGTGCCTTCCCTGGGGTGCATCGTGGTAGGCCTGGCCTTCAGCTCCACCGGCGTGTTCCTCGCCCAAGCCGCTGCCAATGCCTTCATCACCGCCAACGCTGGCGACAGCAAAGCAAGAGCAGTGGGGGTCTACCTGACCTGTTACTACCTGGGCGGTAGCTGCGGAGCTATCGTGCCGGCGCTGATTTGGGAGCGCTGGGGCTGGGCCGG
This sequence comes from Pseudomonas sp. B329, assembly GCF_023127835.1. Lineage (NCBI taxonomy): Bacteria > Pseudomonadati > Pseudomonadota > Gammaproteobacteria > Pseudomonadales > Pseudomonadaceae > Pseudomonas > Pseudomonas sp. B329. The sequence continues at coordinate 97,118 of NZ_SPKP01000003.1, forward strand.
GTGTGTGGGGCTGATCATCGGTTTGCAACTGCTGACCCTGTTGATCGCGTTGGTGGGCTGGAAGCCTGTCAAACCCGAACGGGTCAGTGCACAACGTTCTTGAATCTCAAATCCCACGCATAAAAAAACCGGTCACCAGGGACCGGTTTCTATGCATCCTTCGCCAGATTTAGCCTGACGCAGGTGCCACTTTCAAGTGGAGCGGGTAGAGGGAATCGAACCCTCAACTAAAGCTTGGGAAGCTTTCGTTTTGCCACTAAACTATACCCGCTCAGAGCGGCTGACTTTGTACCAGATGTTCGCCGCAATTTGAAGTTTTTCTTTGAAAAATGTGTGGGTTGCGTGTGGCGAGGGCGCTTGTTCGCCGTCGCTAGTCTCCATTTCAAAGGGTAGCTGCATGCTGCGTCTGCCCCTGGTGATAGCGCAGCCGGCTCACCTGTCGCTCTGGTTTCAAGAAGCCCACCACTGCCTCACGGCTATCCCGGCACGCCGCTTTGTGTTCCATATCCAGAAAGTGCCCCGTGGCCTGGATGGTGCTGAAGCTGCTCTTGGCCACATGCTGGCCAAACAGCCTGGCATCCTCGGCGCTGGTGTATTCATCCCATTCGCCGTTCAAGAACAACACCGGAATGTCGATCTGTTTGGCCGCCCTGAGGTAGCACAGCCGGTCGCTGTTGAGTACGTGGCTGATGTGAAAGTGCATCTGCCCATATTCGTGCTCGGCCAGGTTGCTGACGTGGCGGTAGTTGAAGCGCTTGAACAGCGACGGCAGATGCTTGCCGATGGTGCTGTTGACCAGGTGGCCGACGCGGTCGCGGTCGAGGTTGCCGAGGTAGTCGACACCGCGCTCAAGGTAATCGCGCATTGGTGCGTTGATCACTGGCGAGAATGAGCTGATCACGGCTTTTTCCACACGTCGAGGCCGGTGTGCAAGCGCGACCAGCGTGGCGGCACCGCCCCACGAAAAGGACAGCACATGCTCTGCGGCGAAGTGATCGAGCAGTTCCAGGAGAATCTGACCCTCAACTTCCTTTGTCAGCATCTGCTCATGGCGGTTATGGATTTTGGAACGGCCGGCGTAAGGCTGGTCGTACAAAACCACATTGAATTGCGGGTACAGGCTTTTCACGGTTTGAGCAAAGGACGCCGTGGTCGCCATGGAGCCGTTGACCAGGACGATGGTCTTTTCAGCCGCGTCCGCGCGATAGAACTCCGTGTACACCCGATACTGACCCTGTATATCCAGCACAGCGATTTCTGGCCTCATGTCGTAAGACTCCTGGCAAGCGGGTAGTGCGCGCAGATCACTCTGCACGAGCTTTGTGACAGGTAGGCATACGCCTTGAAATGAGGGCCCATGTCGGTCCGATGACGGCTGGCCGGCGGGTATTGTTATGAAGGGCGGTTTGCCGGGATGGCCCGCAGATCAAGCGCGGGCGAGGCAAGGTGTTTCTTGGAGATTATAGGGCGACTCATCAGTCATGATGTGGCGCAAGCCCTGAGTCAAGCAGCACAACCGGCAGGCCGCAAGTTGAACGGCCGGATTTTTGCCGGCGCTGGCCGAACGGTCGTCAGACCTGTCGGATTTCGTCGTCGGTCAATGGTCGGTATTGGCCCGGCGCAAGGCTTGTATCCAGAGCCAAGGGGCCCATCCGTTCGCGATGCAGGCCGGTCACCTTATTGTCGAAATGGCCAAACATCCGCTTCACTTGGTGATAGCGGCCTTCGATGATGCTCAAGCGCGCCGTCTTTGGGCCCAGCAACTCAAGTTCGGCAGGTTGGGTGGTGAGATCTTCGAAGGCGAAATACACACCCTCGGCAAAAGTCACCGCGTACTGTGCACCGATGTCCTGCTCGGTTTCCACGCGATAAACCTTGGGCAACTTGGTCTGTGGTTGCGTCAGGCGCCGCGACCACTGGCCGTCGTTGGTAATCAGCATCAGGCCGGTGGTATTGAAATCCAGGCGACCGGCGATATGCAGCTCGGCCTTGTCTGGTACATCCAGCAAGTCCAGGACAGTGGGGTGTTGCGGGTCCGATGTGGCACTCACGCAGCCCTGGGGTTTGTGCAGCATGAAATAGCGCGCCGGTTTGCCTGCCTGCAGTACTTCACCGTCAACGCAGACATGGCTGAATTCGCGCACTGGATGATGAGGGTCGCTGATCTCGACACCATCGACGGTCACCCGGCGCCCCGCCAGCAGCAGGCGCACTTGCTGGCGATTGAACTGCGCCAGGTTGCTGAGGAAACGATCAACGCGCATTGCGGTTACGCAACTGTTCGTCCGCCCGGGCACAGCGCGGGCACAGGCAGGCTTTATTGCGCAGTTCATCGGACAAGGCTTCAAGCACCGCCGGATCGATGGTTACGCTGAAGCACCAGCAGGGCTGGTCGGCGGTACGCGGATCGGCCAGGGTGCAGTCGTTGCGAGCGCCGCAGGCAGGGCAAAGGGTGGGTGTGGTCATCGGTCGGTTCAGGCAGGAATCGGGCAGGGGCGCACAAGTCCTTGCACGATACAGCGCCGCTGAGTCCGGTTCCATCGCCGCGTCCTGAAGGCGAGCATTCACTTCGTCTGAAACAGATGTTTCGACTTATGTCGTAGGCGCACCAGATTCGGTTTTTGATGTCAGATATTTCGTCATTCAGTGAAGGCTGAATGCCGCTCTCCAGCGTCGCTGGAGGAGCTCTTCCGCGGTCCAGGAGGCCGCCATGTATAGACGACTGCTGCTTATCGCTTTGCTCGGCCTGACCTTGTCAGCTTGTGTGCCCTACTACGATGGAGGCGCCACTTACTATCGCTCCGAAGTCTATACCGCACCGGCGCCCGCCTATTATTACGGCGGCCCGCGTTATTCTCCCTATGGGCGCAGTTATTACACCCCAGCGCCTCGCTACTATGCACCACAACCTCGCTATTATTCGGCGCCGCGTTATTACCAGCCGGCCCCGCGTTATTACCCAAGGGCGGGTTACCGACCTTACTCCAATCAAGGGTGGGGTAATCGCTGGGGCAACGGCGGGCATGGGCGTGGTTCCGATCACGGAGGTGGCCGCGGCGGTCATCGTTAAATATCTTGAAAAACAAGCGGCGCATCAAGCGCCGTTTTTTATAGGTACCGTATGTCCGTACTGTCAGATTTAACAGCTATCTTTGAGGCGATAGCTGTATTTCACTAGCGAAAAGCCCTGCGCTTTGCGTGGTGAAACTGAGCAGATGGAATCCCTATGTTCAAACAACTTATTTGCGTGCTCCTGCTGACGAGCTGCATCGTTGCATCGGCCAGAGCGGAGCAAGGCTGTCCTTACCCGGCGCAGGTCTTGTATGTCGACGGGCATTATCGCGTCGAGGATAACGGCCTGCGGTGGCAAAGCCCGAAGGTCAAGTATCGGGGCCTTATCGACGGATTCATCGGCGCGGTCTTCATACCGGGGGAGCAAGAGCAGAGGGAAAACGGCTACATGGATAAGTGCATCTACCGCACCGGTTGGGACGGGGTTGTAGCGCTGAGGCCCTACAAGGACAGTAAAATTATCAACATGTCATTGACCAGCACCTTGTATTGGGAACTGCGGCCCGGCGCGTTCACACTGCCGGTATATACCTGCACGGACAGCCAGCCGGACAACTGCGCTTTCAACGTCAACGACAAGCGAACGGACCTGTCAGTAGTCAGATAAATCCGCCAGAGGATTCCTACCTTCCCATGCCTTGCTGAAATGCGCGTGCACCACCGCTTCCGGAAGGGTATTGATATCCGGCCAATGCCAATGAGGTGTCTGGTCCTTGTCGATCAGGCGTGCTCGAACACCTTCGGCGAACTCTGGATGACGGCAGCAATTGAGGCTCATGGTGTACTCCATCTGAAACACCTGTGCCAGGGATAGATGACGGGCACGCTGAATCTGCTCCCACACCAGGTGTGCCGTCAGCGGGCAGCCTTCACTGAGGGTTTTACCCGCGCGGGCCAAGAGCGGATCGCTGTGATCACACAACAGGCTCAATGCACGCCAGGCACACCGTATATCACCCACATCCAGCCATTCGTCGATCAGCCCACGGCGCGGCAACCATTGCGCTTCGGGTTGGTGGCCGACCGCTTCCTGGGCAAGGGCCTTGAGCAAACTGTTGAGCTGCATTGCGGCCTGTTCCTGCCAGTTCAGTTGCAGCAAACCGTCAAGCAGCTCGTCTTGCTGGTCATCACGCAGGAAGCGGTCAGCCAGGCCCAGTTCCAGGGCATCGCGGCCGTTGACATGAGCACCGGTAAGGCCCAGGAACAAACCGAGCTTGCCCGGCAGGCGAGACAGAAACCAGCTGGCACCTACATCCGGGTACAACCCGATGCTGATCTCGGGCATGGCCAGGCGACTGCTCGGCGTAACAATACGTACCGAGGCACTTTGCAACAAACCCATGCCACCGCCCAATACATAGCCGTGGCCCCAGCAAATCAGCGGCTTGGGGTAGGTATGCAAGCGGTAGTCGAGGCGATATTCGGCAGCAAAAAACTGCGCGGCCAGGGCCGGTACTTCGCCGGGTTGTTCACGGCACTCCTGAGCCAGGCTGCGCACTTCACCCCCAGCGCAAAAGGCTTTTGGCCCGTTGCCGCGCAACAACACACAGGCGATTTGCGGGTCGTTGGCCCAGGCATCCAGGCGTTCTGCCAACGCCAGAATCATGGGCAGGGAGAGGGCGTTGAGGGATTTTTGAGCGTCCAGGCTGGCGATGCCTATGCGCGCACCGCCGTTGCCGGCCAGTTCTTCGAAGTGCAGGTTCATTGTGACCTCAATCGAGAAGGTGAAGGATGAGTATGATCCCTTCGTGGGAAAGTGCCGGTGGTGTGTCAGATCAATTGACAAGCGGGGTCGGCTTTCCTAGGGTTCGCCTCATTCTTTTTTACAAGACAATTCAACTATGACCGATGGCGACCGTATCAAACTCGAACCCAGCTGGAAACACGCCTTGCGCGATGAGTTCGAGAAGTCCTACATGGCCCAGTTGCGCGAATTCCTGCGCCAGGAACATGCCGCCGGCAAAGAGATCTACCCGCCCGGTCCGTTGATTTTCAACGCTCTCAACTCAACGCCCCTGGACAAGGTCAAGGTCGTGATCCTCGGCCAGGACCCCTACCACGGTCCCGGCCAGGCCCATGGCCTGTGCTTTTCGGTACAACCGGGGGTGCCGGCGCCGCCGTCGCTGGTCAATATCTATAAAGAGCTCAAGCGCGACCTGAACATCGACATCCCCAACCACGGCTACCTGCAAAGCTGGGCCGATCAGGGCGTGCTGATGCTCAACACCACCATGACCGTGGAGCGCGCCAACGCCAACGCCCATGCGGGCAAGGGCTGGCAGTTCTTCACCGATCGGATTATCGAGGTAGTCAGCGAGCATCAGCCGCACCTGGTGTTCCTGCTGTGGGGCGCTCATGCTCAAAGCAAGCAGAAGCTCATCGATGCCACCAAGCATCTGGTGCTGACGTCGGTGCATCCGTCGCCGTTGTCGGCGTATCGCGGGTTTCTGGGCTGCGGGCATTTCAGCCGGGCTAACAAGTTTCTTGAACAGAATGGCGAGGCACCGATCGAGTGGCGGCTGCCGCCACTCTGAACCGGACGACCATGGCTACAGACGGACTTGCGACACTGTGCTATTGCCAATATTGGCCACGTAGGCGGTTCGGCCGTTGGGTGTCACGACGATGCCCCGCGGTTTGTTGAAGCCTGTGAGGGTGTCCGTTACGGTTTGTGTGCGGGTGTGGAGGATACTCACGCGATCGCCATCGGTTTCCGTGATGTAGGCGAATTCGAGCATCGTATGAAATGCCACCTGATAGGGGCCTAGCAAACCGTCCAGTATGGTACTGACCTGTGCGGCGGAGGTATTGCCGATATAGACCTCACCACGGTCCTGGTAGGTGATGTAGACACGTGCGCTGAAGCGAGCATGAGCAATGGAGGTAGGTTGACCGGCAACGGTATTGGTTTGGGTCACAACCCTGTTGGTCCCCAGGTGGATGCTGGTCCACCCATCCAAATCCGAGGCAAGGTGTAAACGGGCGTTGCCGGGTGCTATCGCTATCTCTCGAGGGTAACGCACTGGGGTGGTGGCGATTCGCTGATGATTGGCGGTATCGATCACCACCACTTCCGATGCGGCGTGGTCGGCGACGTACAAGCGTGCTCCGGTAGAATTCAAGGCCAACCCATTGATGGCAGTAAACCCCCTGATCTGGTCACTGACGGTATCGGTCAAGGTGTCTATCACTGTGATCGGCGTATTGCTGGCCTGGCTGTTATCGCTGGCGTAAAGGCGCGGGGCCGTGGGGTGCATGGCCAGCCAAATGGGGGATCCCACATTGGTGATGGTCCTGACGACGCTAAAGTTCGCTGTGTCGATGACAGTAATGCCTTGTGGCAATGTGGAGCTTGCGACATACAGACGCGTTCCATCCCCATTGAGTACAAGGCGATTGGGGGAACCATGGACGGTAATCGTATTGACGATTGCGGCGGGCTCTTCATTCTCGTTTTCGAGCGTTGTTTCGGTTGGGGTCACCACGATTGCGCTCCTCAAAGGGAAGTCGCGCCATGGAACACCTGATAAGGTGAGCTTGGCTAGCTGTGAAGAGTGCCAGTTCAGACAAACGGTCGTGGCCCCTGAGGGGCCACTTCCAGAGTTAAGATTGGCGGTTCCAGTGCCTGAACAACGGCTCTGCCAAAAACAGCACAAACAGCAGACGCATCACCTGCATTGCTGTCACCAACGGCACCGACAATTGCAGGGTCTCTGCCGTCAGGCTCATCTCGGCAATGCCGCCAGGCATCATGCCCAACGTCAGTGAGCGCAGGTCCAGGTGGGTCAGCGCACTCAACCCTACCGCTGCCAACGTGGCGAGCGCCATGGTCAAGGCCGTGCCAATCAAGGTGCGGCCCATGAACGCCGGGGCGCTGCGGAAGAACTGCCGATTGAAGTGGCAGCCCAAACCGCTGCCGATCAGCCATTGGCCGATCTGGCTGCCGCCGTCGGGTAGGCCGATGTGCAAGTCCCACGTCACACTGGCGATGGCGCTCACCAGCAACGGCCCGAACAGCCAGGGATTGGGTTGGCGCAAACGCTGCCAGCCCCAGGCCACCAGCGCACCTACCGGGAACAGCAGGGCCAGCCAGGCCCAGTCCACAGGCGCCGGGTGAAACTGCGGTGCACCGCCGCCCAGCAAATACTTGAAGATCGCCGGCACACACAACACCACCACCAGCACACGCAGGCTTTGCCCTGCCGCCACCCGGCTGAGTACCGCACCATTGCGGGCGCCCAGGTTGACCATCTCCCCGGAGCCGCCCGGCATACTGGAGAAAAACGCCGTGGCGCGGTCTTCCCCACTGCTGCGCATCAACCACACACCCACCACGCTCGACAAACTGGTGACCAGAGCACCGAAAAAGATCAAGCCGAAGTGGCTCATCACTTGTTCAATCACCAGCGGCGTGAAGTGCAAGCCGATGCCGATGCCCACCACCCATTGGCCGCACTTGCGCCCGCCGGGAATCTCTGCCAACTGCCAGGGCGTGAGGCAGCGAACCAGGATGATCGCCAGCAACGCGCCGACCATATACGGCAAAGGCCAGCCGACGAGGCTGGCCAGGTAACCGCCGGCCAGGCCGACCAGCGGTGTTCCCCACCAATGTTTGAAGGTGACTTCAGACATCGGCTACGGCACGGCGCTGCAAGGAGCGCTTGCGCCAGATACGCAGCAATGGCACGAGCAGCATGATGGCGGTCAGTACCCATACACCGAAGGTGATCGGGCTGGACCACAGGATCTCCAGCGCGCCATTGGAAATCGACAATGCGCGACGCAGGTTCTGCTCCATCAGACCACCGAGGATAAAGCCCAGCAGCAACGGCGACAGTGGGAAGTCCAGCTTGCGCAGGATGTAGCCGAAGATGCCGATGGCGATCATCAGGAACAGATCGAAGGTGGTGGCATGGACGGCGTACACGCCAATCGCGGTGATGATAGCGATCACCGGTACCAGCGCCCAGTTCGGCACGGCAAGGATGCGCGTGAAGATACGGATCATCGGGATGTTGAGGACCACCAGCATGATGTTGGCAATAAACAACGAGGCGATCAGGCCCCAGACGATATCAGGTTGCTGTTGAAACAGCAGCGGACCGGGGGTGATGTTGTACAGCGACAGCGCGCCGATCATCACGGCCGTGGTACCCGAGCCGGGAACGCCGAGGGTCAGCATCGGCACCATGGCGCCGCAGACAGAAGCGCCGATGGCGGTTTCCGGTGCGGCCAGGCCGCGCATGTCGCCTTGGCCGAATTTGCCGCTGGCGCCGGCGATACGTTTTTCGGTCATGTAGGCCACGGCCGAGGCCATGGTCGCGCCGGCACCGGGCAACACGCCGATGATAAAGCCCGACACCCCGCAACGCAGGTTCACGGTCAACACCGACAAGGCTTCCTTGACGTTAAACATCATGCGCCCGGTGGCTTTCACCGCTTCCTGGCCGCGGTGAGTTTTCTCCAGCAGCAGCAGGATTTCACTGATGGAGAACAGGCCCAGCACCAGCACCACGAACTGGATGCCGTCGGTCAGGTGAATATTGTCGCCGGTAAAGCGGTACACACCACTGTTGGCGTCGATGCCCACGCAGGCAAGGAACAGGCCGATCAGCGCCGACACAAAGGTTTTCAGTGGTTTGTCACCGGCCATGCCGCCCAGGCAGACAATCGCAAATACCATCAACACGAAGTATTCCGCCGGCCCAAAGGCAATTGCCCATTTGGCCAGCAGCGGGGCGAACAGCACCATGCCGCAGGTGGCGATAAAAGCACCAATGAACGAGCTCCAGGCAGACAGCGACAACGCCACGCCGGCCATACCTTTACGAGCCATCGGGTAGCCGTCGAGGGTGGTCATCACGGTGGAGGCTTCGCCCGGGATATTAAGCAGGATCGAGCTGATCCGGCCGCCGTATTCACAACCCAGGTACACGGCTGCCAGCAGGATCAGCGCTGACTCGGGCGGCAGGCCCAGGGCAAACGCGATGGGGATCAACAGTGCCACACCGTTGATCGGTCCCAGGCCCGGCAGCAGGCCGACCACGGTGCCGATCAGGGTGCCGCACAATGCGGTTACCAGGTTGTAGGGGCTCAGCGCGACGCCGAAACCCTGGCCCAAATAGCCAAAAGTATCCATATCAGTTCTCCAGAACGTCGAGCAGACCGAGGGGCAGTGGCACATCCATGGTTTTATCGAACAACAGATAAAGACCGATGCTCATCAAGGTGATGATGACCACGCTGTGCAACCAGCGGCCGCCATACAGCCGCGCCATCGGAATACCGATCAGCATGCTGCTGAGAATGAAACCCAGGGATTCGAAAGTGCTGGCAAACACCAGCAGCAAAGCCACGCAAATCCCGATTTTGATCAGGGTCGGGCGGTCCAAAGCTGGCTCATCGTCGGTGTGCTTGGTCGGTTGCGGACGAATCAGCATGTAGATCAGCGCCAGGCCCATCAGCCCAATCAGCAGCAGGGGGAAAGCCCGAGGCCCTACCGGTTCGTAGGAAAAGGCCGCCTGATACGGCCAGGCCATCAATGCCAGGCCGATACAGGCCAATAACATCACGGCAGCGAAAATGCGTTGAAAGAGCATGGAAAACTCCTGGGCCACGCCCTCGATGCGTGAAGGCGTGGCCGCGCGAACAGGTAGGCAATTACTGGATCAGGCCGAACTCTTTGGCCAATACTTTGTAGTCGGCCACCTGTTTCTTCACGTAGGTGTCCAGCTCCTGGCCGGTCATGGCGAACGGGAACAGCTCGCGTTGGTCACGCAGCTTGGCGAAGTCCTCGGATGCCAGCAGTTTGTCGAACGCGTCTTTCCACCAGGCATAGTCGGCATCGCTGACTTTTGGCCCAAGGTAGAAACCGCGTACCACCGGCCAGACGATGTCGTAGCCTTGCTCCTTGGCCGTCGGAATATCTTTCATTTCCGGCTCGTCCAGGCGCTTTTCAGCGAACACGGCCAGTAGGCGCATATCGCCGCTTTGGATGTGTGGCATGGAGTCGGAAATGTCGGTACTGCCTACCTGGATATGGCCGCCCAGCAGCGCCGTGGCGATTTCGCCGCCACCTTCGAGCGCCACATAACGCAGGTCACGCGGGTTGATGCCGGCGGCCTTGGCGATCAGTGCGGTTTGCATCCAGTCCTGGCTGCCGACGGTGCCACCGGAACCAATCACCACCTTGCTCGGATCTTTCTTCAACGCCTGGACCAGATCGTCGAGGGTCTTGTAGGGCGAATCGTTTTTCACTGCGATGGCACCGTAGCTGGTGCCTACCGCCGCCAGCCAGCGCACGGCGCTTTCATCAAAGCGACCGAACTTGCCCTGGGCCAGGTTCAGCAGCGAACCACTGGACCAGGCCACCAAAGTGCCTGCGTCCGCAGGGCGCTGGGCAACCACTGCGTTGTAGGCCACCGCGCCAACGCCGCCGGGCATGTAGGTCACACGCATCGGCTTGCTCAGCAGCTTCTGGTTGACCAGCGCGCTTTGCGCCAGCTTGCAGGTCAGGTCAAAACCACCGCCGGGGGAGGCCGGGGCGATGCATTCCGGGCGCTTGGGCTCGTCGGCGGCCAGCAACTGGCCGGCGAACAACATGCAGCCGGCGACGAGGGCAAATTTACGCAGTGAAGGGTTCATGGTTATCTCCATCGTTGTTGTTATAAGGTTTTAGTACCAACGCACATTTACCAAAGGGCAATGCTATAGCTGACCAGCAAGCGCATTTCATCCGCATCGCGGGCTGAATAGTTGGAGCGGTAGGTCGCGTTACGCAGGCGCACAGCCACATCCTTGAACGTGCCGCTTTGCACCACGTACTTGATCTCGCTGTTGCGCTCCCACTCTTTGCCCGTTTGGCCGTTCTTGAGCTTGATGTTGTCGCCCGACAGGTAACGGCTCATGAAACTCAGGCCGGGAATCCCCAGCTTGGCGAAGTCGTAGTCGTAGCGTGCCTGCCAGGAGCGTTCTTCGGCGCCGGCAAAGTCGTTGATCTGTACGAAGTTGACCAGGTACGGGTCGCTGCCATCCACATACGGAAAGGCGCTGTCGCCGGACATGTGCTGGTAGCCGGCGCTGAGCTTATGGCCATTGAGGGCATAGCTGAACAGGCCGTTGAGGGATGTGTTGTCGATATTGCCGCCGCGGGCGCTACCGGTGTCGTCACTGATGGCCATGCGCAGGTCGGCGGCAAACGTGCCGGGGCCCATCGGGCGCGCGGCGACCAGGCCGAGGAAATGCTGGCGGTACACGTCATCGAGTTGGGCGAAGTGATAGCTGCCGGTGATTTTGTCGGCGAACTTGTAGTCCACGCCGCCGAAGTTGAAGTGCTTGCCGGTGGCGCCACTGAGGAAGCGGCTGTTCTTGTTATTGAGCGCAATATCTTCGTAATTGGTGTCGTCGCGGTCCTTGGCCTTATCCAGGCGGCCACCAGTGAACACAAGGTTCTTGAATTCCTTGGACGTCAGCAGGCCACCGTTGAAGGTCTGCGGCAGGATGCGACCGTCGTTGGGCTTGAGGATTGGCAATTCGGGTATCAGCGCGCCGATCTTCAGCTCGGTGGCGGAGATTTTCACTTTGCCGGTCAGGCCCAGCTTGGAGTACTCATTGGCGGCACGGCCGTCGTCGTGGGTCGGCAGCAGGCCGGTGCCGGTGCGGTCGGGGCTGGAGTCGAGCTTGATGCCGAGCATACCCAGCGCATCCACGCCAAAACCGACAGTGCCGTCGGTGTAGCCCGATTGCAGGTTGAGCATGAAACCCTGGGCCCATTCATCGCGTTTGGATTGCTGCGCACGGGTACCGTCGCGAAAGTCGCGGTTGAAGTACATGTTGCGGGTTTCCAGGGTCGCGCTACTGTCTTCGAAGAAGGCAGCCTGGCTTAGCGGCGAAAAGCCGGCGAGGGCGCAAGCACTGGCGAGAGCGGTGTGGCTCAGACGGCAAGAACGAACAGGCGTGCAAGCCTGGGGCTGTGTCGACAGCATCGTGATGGACTCCGTTATTGTTCTTATTTTTGGCGAAAACGCTTCGAGGCGTTTTTCGGGCGCTACGGATGAGGCAGCTCGGCGGGCAGAAACCACCGTAGCTGGATGCTAAAGGGCGAAGCTTTCACTAACCTTTCAATTGTCTTTCAATGTTTTCGGGCTTCACAGGGCAGGTTGCGCCTGTAAACTCGCCGGCCAGCGGGCCAATAAAACGCCGCGCCGACCACTCCTCATGAGGTAGAAATCCATGCGTGTCCTCCTGGTTGAAGACCATCTGCAACTTGCCGAAAGTGTTGCACAAGCGCTCAAGGGCATGGGTCTGACCGTCGACGTGCTGCACGATGGTGTGGCCGCGGACCTGGCCTTGGGCAGCGAGGAATACGCGGCGGCGATCCTCGATGTGGGCCTGCCGCGCATGGATGGTTTCGAGGTGCTGGCGCGCTTGCGGGCCCGAGGGAAAAACCTGCCGGTGCTGATGCTGACGGCACGCAGTGATGTCAAAGACCGCGTGCACGGCCTGAACCTGGGCGCCGACGACTACCTCGCCAAGCCGTTCGAACTGACAGAGCTGGAAGCGCGGGTCAAGGCGCTGCTGCGCCGCAGTGTATTGGGCGGGGAGCGCCAGCAGACGTGCGGGGTGCTGGTATACGACCTGGACACACGACGCTTCACGGTTGGCGGTGAATTGATGACGTTGACCTCCCGCGAACAAGCCGTACTCGAAGCCTTGATCGCCCGACCGGGCCGCGTGATGAGCAAAGAGCAATTGGCCTCTCAGGTTTTCGGCCTGGACGAGGAGGCCAGCCCCGATGCCATCGAAATCTACGTGCACCGCCTGCGCAAGAAGCTCGACGGCCAGCCCATCGCCATCGTGACGTTCCGCGGCTTGGGCTACTTGCTGGAAGCCCGCGATGCATAAGCCCAGCAGTCTGCGCTGGCGCTTGCTGTGGAACCTGGCGCTGTTGCTGGTGCTGTTGATGCTCGCCAGCGGCATGAGCGCCTACTGGAACGGGCGCGAAGCCGCCGACACGGCCTATGACCGCACGCTGTTGGCTTCGGCGCGCACCATTGCCGCAGGCTTGACCCAGGTGGACGGCACCCTCAGCGCCAATGTGCCGTATGTGGCCCTCGACACTTTCGCCTACGACAGTGCCGGGCGCATCTATTATCAGGTCAACGATATCCATCAGAAGCTGATTTCCGGTTACGAAAACCTCCCAGGCCCGCCGCCCGGCACCCCCCGCACCGACGATTACCCGGCCTTGGCGCGCTTCTACAACGCCATGTACCAGGGCCAGCACGTGCGAGTGGTGAGCCTGCTCAAGGCCGTTTCCGAGCCGAACATGAATGGGATGGCCGAGATTCGTGTCGCGGAGACCGACGAAGCACGCGTTGCCATGGCCCGCAGCTTGATGGCCGACACGTTGCTGCGCCTGGGGATGCTGGCCATCGGCGCGTTGCTGCTGGTGTGGTTTGCGGTGAGCGCTGCACTGCGTCCGCTCGAACGCCTGCGTACAGCGGTGGAAGAACGCCAACCCGATGATTTGCGGCCGCTGCCATTGGTGGAAGTTCAGGATGAGTTCGGCCCGCTGGTGCGCTCCCTCAACCATTTCACCGAACGTCTGCGCGGCCAGTTCGAGCGCCAGGCCCAGTTTATTGCCGATGCAGCCCACGAACTGCGTACGCCCTTGGCGGCGCTCAAGGCTCGCCTGGAACTGGGCTTGCGTGCCCAGGAGCCGTCCACCTGGCACAGCACCCTGGAAAGCGCTGCCCAGGGCACCGACCGCCTGACCCATCTGGCTAATCAATTGTTGTCCCTGGCCCGTATCGAAAACGGTGCCCGAGCCATTGCTGAAGGAGGCGCGCAGTTGCTCGACCTCAGCCAGTTGGCGCGCGAACTGGGCATGGCCATGGCGCCGCTGGCTCACGCACGCGGGGTGGCCCTGGCACTGGAGGCGGACGAGCCGGTCTGGTTGCGCGGTGAACCGACGCTGTTGAATGAGCTGCTGAGCAATCTGGTGGACAACGCTATGGCCCATACGCCACCTGGCGGCAATGTGATTTTGCGCGTGACCGCGCCGGCGGTGCTGGAGGTTGAGGATGATGGCCCAGGCATCCCGTTGGATGAGCGGGACCGGGTATTCGAGCGCTTTTATCGCCGTAGCCAGCAGGGCATGGGGTCGGGCTTGGGGCTGGCAATTGTCGGGGAGATCTGCCGTGCGCACCTGGCGCAGATCAGCCTGCATGATGGCGAGTTGGCTGGGTTGAAAGTGCGCGTGAGTTTTATCGCCGGTTGATCAGTAGAACATCGACCGTGCTTCATCCAGTTCGGTGCGCGATTTCTCGCTGTAGAGATCAATTCGCAGCTTTTTCATCGCAGGCACGCTGGTAATGTCGACTTTCGCCAGCGGATGGTCGGTGTTGTGATGGCAGTAGAGCACGGCGATCTGCACCAGATCCACATAGTCGAGTGTGGCAGAGTTGCGTTCCAGGTTCAGGTACTGGCCCGGCAGTTTCGCCAGCATTTCGGGGAAGTCCCAGCCACTCAGCAGTTTGTCGCCCAGTAACGGATGAATGCTTTCGATGACGTGGTTGAGGCTGACCGGGTCGGAAAGCAGCTCGTAGTGGTCTTCGGCGTAGGTGAGGATCGGCAGCACGCCGATCTGATGCACCAACCCGCCGAGGGCCGCCTGGTCGGCCTTGAGGTGACTATGCCGGCGACACAAGGCATAGCTGACGCCGGCGACTTCCAGGCTACGGCACCACACATCGCGCATTTTCTGTGCGACCACTTCGGAGCGGGCGTGAAAAATCTGCTCCATCACCAGGCCGATGGCCAGGTTGCTGCTGTAGTTGGTGCCCAGCCGCGTGATGGCCGTGTGCAGGTCGGTGACTTCCTGGCTCGCCCGTAACAGCGGGCTGTTGACCACCTTGATCAGGCGCGCCGACAGGGCGGTGTCGCGACTGATCACCTTGCTCAAATGACTGATGCTGATCTCAGGGTCTTCGGCGGCCTGGCGAATTTTCAGGGCCACCTCCGGCAATGTCGGCAGAACCAGGTCATCGTTGTCGATGGCCGTCACCAACGCCTGTTGGACTTTTTCCGCCAGCTTGTTCATTCATGCTCTCTAGGGTGCTGCAAAAAGGTATGGCGATTAACGCTGGATCTCGCGATCACGGTCCAGTTGGTAAGGCAGATCAAGCAGCTGCAGGCCGGGCCCTTCCAGGCTGCCTGTACGCACGTCGCCACTCTCGGCAGCTTCGGCTTGCAGCACAGCGAGAAGTTCAATCGACTGGTCAGCTTTTGCCGCGATCACGACCTCGCCAACCGCGCTGTTATGGCCTGGGGAAAACAACGGCGTGCCGGGCTCGGGTAATTGCGTGGCTTCAAGGCTCAGTCGATACAGGCGTCGCTTGAGTTTGCCCAGGTATTGCATGCGCGCGACGATTTCCTGGCCGGTGTAGCAGCCTTTCTTGAAACTGACGCCGCCCACGGCTTGCAGGTTGAGCATCTGCGGGATGAACAGTTCGCGGGTCTGCGCCATTACCTGGCCGATACCCGCGCGAATCTGGCCAAGTAGCCAGGCATTCAACTCAGCCTGTGGCAATTGTGCGGCCAGTTGGTTGCGCACGGTGTCGGCTTGTTCGGTGGGCACCCAGAGTTCGGCACGGCCAGGGGACACGCGAATAGCGATCAAGGTGTCGGTGCGCACCACGCTGTCGGTTTCGGCGGGTAGCGTCAGGCCAAGGGCGGCCAGGGACGCGTCTGCGTTCGCCAATCCGAAGCGCACCCAGGCGGCGCTTTCGTCGGTAAGTTTGGATTTGGAGAACACCGCGTATTTCTTCAGGTCTGCCAACTGCGGTTCGAGCAGCTCCGTGGCCATGGCCAGGAGTACGCCATCACCTTGCAGCAGGATGCGGAAGCTGGACTGCATCCGGCCTTTTTGCGTGCAGCGCGCGCCCAGGCTGGCCTGGGTATCACTCAGGTAATTGAGGTTGCAGGTCAGCTGGCCTTGCAGGAATTTGGCAGCATCAGAACCGCGGACGGCGAGAACGCCTTCGTGGGACAGGGGGCAGAAGAAAGCAGAGTCAGCCATGGGTCATCGCAGGTTAAAAAGTCATGGGTGCATCATAGAGGGGCGTCCGGCAAATGCATAGTTTCGTCGCGGGCGACCAAAGCCGACTGTTCCGGTGTCGCCGGGCCTGTATACTTGCGCTCTATTTGAGGAGGGCTCCATGGTCGAAGATGTAGAAATCAATCGCCTCTACTGGCACAGCCGTCGTGGCATGCTGGAGCTGGATGTATTGCTGGTGCCTTTCACCAAAGAGGTGTACGCGACGCTCGATCAGGTGGACCGCGAGCTCTACGTCAGGTTGCTGACCTGTGAAGATCAGGACATGTTCGGCTGGTTCATGGAGCGCGCTGAATCTGAAGATCCAGAGCTGCAGCGCATGGTTCGGATGATCCTGGATCGTGTCCAGCCCAAGTAATGGTTTTGAATGCCGCTGGCAGGCCTCGCGGCGGTTGCTGGCGGCGTATCTGCTTGCCCTGCTGATCGCACTGGGCAGCCTGCTGGTTTTGAACCTGCCTTATTCGAGCCTCGGCATCCTGTTATGCCTGGCACACTGTGCGTGGGTGCTACCGCGCCATGTTCTGCTTACTCACGGTTCGTCGATTCGTGGCCTGCGCCGCGACGAAGATGGCTGGCAGTTATGGAGCTCTGCGCGCGGCTGGCACGCCGTGCAACTTCGCCCCGACAGCCTGGCGTTACCGTTGATCGTGGTGTTGCGTTATCGCGTGCAGGGTGAGCGGCGAGTACGCGCGGTCTGTGTGCCCAAGGACGCGCAGGCCGCCGATGTGCATCGGCGCCTGCGGGTACGCCTGAAGTTCAGCCGCCGTAGGTGGTTGGCACCAGAATAGTGTCGCGGGCTTCGGGCAACATCTGCGGATAATCGAGGGTGTAATGCAGGCCCCGGCTTTCCTTGCGCTCCATGGCTGAGCGGATCATCAACTCGGCCACTTGCGCCAGGTTGCGTAATTCGATCAGGTCGCGGCTGACTTTATAGTTGCTGTAGAACTCGTCGATCTCGTCCAACAGCAAACGTACCCGGTGCTGCGCCCGTTGCAGGCGCTTGTTGGTGCGCACAATGCCCACGTAGTCCCACATGAAACGCCGCAACTCGTCCCAGTTGTGCGCGATGATCACGTCTTCGTCCGAATCGGTGACCTGGCTGGCGTCCCAGCGGGGCAGGGCGGCTGGAACCTTGATGCGCGGCAGTTGTTCAAGGATATCCGCTGCTGCCGAGCGAGCGTACACGAAGCACTCGAGCAGCGAATTGCTGGCCATGCGGTTGGCGCCGTGCAGACCGGTAAAGCTGGTTTCACCGATGGCGTAGAGGCCGGGCACGTCGGTGCGCCCGTGCTGGTCAACCATCACGCCGCCGCAGGTGTAGTGCGCAGCCGGCACTACCGGGATCGGGCCTTTGGTGATATCGATATTGAACGTCAGGCAGCGTTCATAGACGGTCGGGAAGTGGGTCTTGATAAACGCTTCGGGCTTGTGGCTGATGTCCAGGTATACGCAATCGATCCCCAGACGCTTCATCTCGTGGTCGATGGCGCGGGCGACAATGTCGCGCGGTGCCAGCTCGGCGCGTGGGTCGAAGCGCTGCATGAAGCGCTCGCCATTGGGCAGCTTCAAGTGCGCACCTTCGCCGCGCAGGGCTTCGGTGATCAGGAAGCTCTTGGCTTGCGGGTGATACAGGCAGGTGGGGTGGAACTGATTGAACTCCAGGTTGGCCACCCGGCAGCCCGAGCGCCAGGCCATGGCAATGCCGTCACCGCAGGCGCCGTCAGGGTTGCTGGTATAGAGGTAAACCTTGGCGGCCCCGCCCGAGGCAAGAATAGTGAAGCGCGCCCCGTAGGTATCGACTTCGCCACTGGTGCGATTGAGTACGTAGGCGCCGAGGCAGCGCTCGCCCGCAAGGCCCAGGCGTTTTTCGGTGATCAGGTCGACAGCGACGCGTTGCTCCAGCAATTGGATGTTGGGCCGTTGGCGAGCCTGATCGAGCAAGGTCTTGAAAATCGCGGCACCCGTGGCGTCGGCGGCGTGAATGATACGGCGATGGCTGTGGCCGCCTTCGCGTGTCAGGTGGAACTCAAAGCCGCCGTCGTCGCTGCCGGCATGTTCATCACGGGTGAAGGGCACACCTTGGTCGATCAGCCATTGGATGGCTTCCCGGCTGTGCTCGACGGTGAAGCGCACGGCCTCCTCATTGCACAGGCCGCCGCCAGCGTTAAGGGTGTCTTCGACATGCGATTGCACCGTGTCGGTGTCGTCCAGTACCGCCGCGACACCGCCCTGGGCCCAGAATGTCGAGCCGTTGGCCAGGTCGCCTTTGCTCAAAACCGCAATGCGCAGGTGGCTGGGTAGGGTCAGGGCAAGGCTCAAGCCGGCTGCGCCGCTGCCGATCACCAGCACATCGTGTTGAAACTGTTGGCTCATTGGAAGGATTCCGCAAAAAGCGATCCGAAGGAGCGGCGCAAACAGGACGCCTGGATCGGCGAATCAAAGGGTCACACGGGCCACTAGTATATAGAGGGGTGGAGCGGCACAATAGCCACGCATTCGTGGCATTGTGAGATTATGCTGCGCAGCTTTGGGAAACAGCCGGTTGGCGGGACGGGAACTTTTTGCATGGGCCCCGACTCAATAGCAGGTTGCCCGAAAGCTGGGAAAACGTTGAGTTTATTGGCCCGTCGGGAGCATTGGACGCGTCACGAAACCGGCGACAAGATTATTCGCGCAGCCGGCCCCGCCCGGGCTGCGTTTTTCGTGTGTGCCAAATCAGTGCATGCCGGAAACTTGCTTGAAGGGGGAGAACTTTTGCGAAAAGCCCGAGTCTATGTTTGCAAGCCTGATCGTTTAGTTATGCAAGCCTCCTTCAAGTACAACGAGGAGTGTTCATGCTAACCCAGGAAGAGGATCAGCAGCTGGTCGAGCGCGTACAACGCGGCGACAAGCGAGCATTTGATCTGCTAGTGCTGAAATACCAGCACAAAATTCTCGGGTTGATCGTGCGGTTTGTGCACGACACCCATGAAGCGCAGGACGTTGCACAGGAAGCCTTTATCAAGGCGTACCGTGCACTTGGAAATTTCCGCGGTGATAGTGCGTTTTATACGTGGCTATATCGCATCGCCATTAACACGGCGAAGAACTATCTGGTGTCTCGCGGCCGCCGCCCACCAGACAGTGATGTCAGTTCAGAAGATGCTGAATTTTATGATGGTGATCACGGCCTCAAAGATCTCGAGTCGCCGGAGCGTGCATTGCTGCGCGACGAGATCGAAGGCACCGTCCATCGAACAATTCAGCAACTGCCAGAAGATTTGCGTACGGCATTAACTTTACGTGAATTCGATGGTCTGAGTTACGAAGACATTGCGAGCGTCATGCAATGTCCGGTGGGGACTGTAAGGTCACGGATTTTCCGGGCCCGGGAAGCCATCGACAAAGCCTTGCAACCATTGTTGCAGGAAAACTAAAGACAGCGGCGACAGCCAAGAGAGGAACCGCCATGAGTCGTGATGCCCTGCAGGAATCGCTGTCCGCAGTGATGGATAACGAAGCGGATGAACTGGAACTTCGTCGAGTGCTTAACGCATTTGATGATGCCGAAACCCGTGATACCTGGTCTCGTTACCAAGTCGCTCGGGCGGTGATGCACAAGGATCTTTTAATCCCTCGTCTGGATATTGCTGCGGCCGTTTCTGCCGCGCTGGCTGATGAAGCCGTTCCGGCCAAAGCTGCTCGTGGCCCGTGGCGTAGCCTGGGTCGACTGGCAGTGGCTGCCTCGGTGACCGTCGCCGTACTGGCTGGTGTTCGCCTGTACAACCAGGACGAAATTGCCGGTGCCGAACTGGCCCAGCAAACTCAGCAGCCCGTCATGGCGGGTCCGCAAGTCAAAGGCCCGGCTGTACTGGCAGGCTACAAGGAAAGCTCTGATACCACAGGTCCGATGGCCAATGGTGTGCTTCAAGGGCAATCCGGCTGGCAAGATCAGCGTCTACCAGGCTACCTGCGTCAGCACGCACAGGAATCGGCCGCCAAAGGCACCGAAAGCGCTCTGCCATACGCTCGCGCAGCCAGTCAGGAAAACCGCTGATCCGTTAGGGAGCTCTATGCGCGCCATACCGCTCCTTGCGCTTTTGCTCAGTAGTTGGATTGCACAGTCCGCCCATGCCGATGAAGCCCAAGACTGGCTGACTCGACTTGGGCGTGCAGAGCAGCAGCAAAGCTTTGAAGGTACGTTTGTTTACGAACGTAATGGCAGTTTTTCTACCCACGCTATCTGGCACCGTGTGCAGGACGGTCATGTCCGTGAGCGGTTGCTGCAACTGGACGGCTCGCCTCAGGAAACCGTACGGTTGGATGGCCGGACGCACTGCGTCAGTGGCGATCTGAGTGCTGGGTTGGTTGCTTCTTCTGATGCACCTTCGCGTGCTCTCGATTCAAAAAAACTCACTCAATTCTATGAACTTGCCGTCATTGGCAAATCCCGCGTGGCCGGTCGTCATGCTGTGATTGTGTCAATCAGCCCGCGAGATCACTACCGCTACGGCTTTGAATTGCACCTGGATCGTGAGACGGCTCTGCCGCTCAAATCCCTGCTGCTCAATGATCAGGGGCAGTTGCTGGAGCGCTTTCAGTATGCGCGCCTGGATACCTCGGTCGTTCCTGCCGAGCATGACTTACAGCCTGGCAGCGAATGCTCGCCTGTTGCTGCTTCCACCGACAAAGCCTCTGACATGCCTGCCTCCCAGGCGTGGCATCTGGATTGGCTGCCGCCTGGCTTCCAGCAGGTCAGCAGCACCACGCGCAAAGACAGCCAAACGAAATCGACCGTCGATAGCCTGATGTATGACGATGGGCTCGCACGCTTTTCTGTATTTCTTGAGTCCGCCAAGGGCGCCGACATGAATGAAACCCGCGCTCAGCTCGGCCCGACGGTGGCGGTTTCTCGGCGTTTGAATACGGTTGACGGTGAGATGATGGTCACCGTAGTAGGGGAGATCCCCGTCGGCACTGCTGAGCGTATCGCGCTGTCGGTACGCGGTGAAAATGCCGCTGCCAAGCCGTGAGATTGTTAATTCTATGTTCATCCTGACCTTTCAATCTGTGCTCAAGTTAGGTTGAGGGCCGATCGTATGAAATTTCTGGATCAGCATTTTCACTTGCAAAAACTTCCCATGTTTTTTATAGGTCAGGGTTTGTTGGCTCTGGCCTTGTTTTGTTCGCGGAACAAAAATGTCGTTTGCCGCATTCGGCGTTTATTGGACCCTGTCGCTTAACCCTGCTCGTCGTAACGGGAGCTGTATGTCGATACCACGTTTGAAGTCTTACCTATCCATAGTCGCCACAGTGCTAGTACTGGGTCAGGCCTTGCCTGCGCAAGCAGTTGAGCTGCCTGACTTCACCCAACTGGTAGAGCAAGCCTCACCGGCGGTGGTGAATATCAGTACCACCCAGAAACTGCCGGATCGCAAAGTCTCGAACCAGCAGATGCCCGACCTGGAAGGCTTGCCGCCCATGCTGCGCGAGTTCTTCGAGCGCGGTATGCCGCAACCGCGCACCCCTCGTGGTGGCGGTGGTCAGCGCGAAGCCCAATCCCTGGGGTCCGGCTTCATCATTTCGCCTGACGGCTATATTCTGACCAACAACCACGTGATTGCCGATGCCGACGAAATCCTCGTGCGCCTGGCTGATCGCAGTGAGCTCAAGGCCAAGCTGATCGGTACCGACCCGCGTTCCGACGTAGCCTTGCTTAAAATCGATGGCAAGGACCTGCCGGTTCTCAAGCTGGGCAAATCCCAGGACTTGAAGGCCGGCCAATGGGTCGTCGCGATCGGTTCGCCGTTCGGCTTTGACCATACCGTCACCCAGGGTATCGTCAGTGCTATCGGCCGCAGCCTGCCGAATGAAAACTACGTACCGTTTATCCAGACCGACGTGCCGATCAACCCGGGCAACTCTGGGGGGCCATTGTTCAACCTGGCTGGCGAAGTGGTAGGCATCAACTCACAGATCTACACCCGTTCCGGTGGTTTCATGGGCGTGTCTTTCGCGATCCCAATCGACGTGGCCATGGACGTCTCCAATCAGCTCAAAAGCGGTGGCAAAGTCAGCCGTGGCTGGTTGGGCGTAGTGATCCAGGAAGTCAACAAAGACCTGGCTGAATCCTTCGGCCTCGACAAGCCGGCCGGTGCTCTGGTTGCGCAAATCCAGGACAATGGTCCAGCGGCCAAAGGCGGCCTGAAAGTCGGCGACGTGATTCTGAGCATGAACGGCCAACCCATCGTGATGTCAGCGGACCTGCCTCATCTGGTCGGCGCGCTCAAGGCTGGCGGCAAAGCCAAACTGGAAGTGATTCGTGACGGCAAGCGCCAGAACGTGGAGCTGACCGTCGGTGCGATCCCGGAAGAAGGTGCGACGCTGGATGCCCTGGGTAATGCCAAGCCGGGTGCAGAGCGCAGCAGTAACCGCCTGGGCATCGCCGTGGTTGAACTGACCGCCGAGCAGAAGAAGACGTTTGACCTGCAAAGCGGTGTGGTGATCAAGGAAGTCCAGGATGGCCCAGCCGCCTTGATCGGCCTGCAGCCGGGCGACGTGATCACTCACCTGAACAATCAGGCGATCAACACCACCAAGGAGTTCACCGACATCGCCAAGGCGTTGCCGAAGAACCGTTCGGTGTCGATGCGCGTACTGCGTCAAGGTCGTGCCAGCTTCATTACCTTCAAGTTGGCCGAGTAATCGTCAAGCCTGCATTGCAATAGAAACAAAAAGCCCCGCTGCCGGTTAACGGCCGCGGGGCTTTTTTGTGGGTGACGGGTTTAGCTCATCATCCCTTTCACCAGGCGTTCCTGTTCGATCAGCTCACGCTGACGTGCGTCGATACGTGAGGACAGTGGGAAATTACTGCCGGCGCGGCGCTTGGCAAAGTCCAGTTGCTGGATGGCCTGCTGGAAGTCCCCCACCAGTGCGAAGTATTCGGCGCGGGCCTGATGCAGGCCGATGATGTTGCCGGACAGGCCGCGTGTTTCGGCCACCTGATACCACACGTCCGGATCGTCGGGGCGTGACTTGAGCAAGCCATCCAGCGCCTTTTCGGCATCGGCGGTGCGGTTCTGCTTAAGCAGCAGGTCTACCCGCACCTGGTTCAGCGGATAGTTGCTGGGGTACTGGGTGAGCATACGGTCAGTCCGTTGCTGGGCATCCGCCATGCGGTTGTTGGTAATGTCCAGTTCGATCTGCGCCAGATTGTAGGTGATGTCATTGGGTGCCTTGGCCAGCAGCGGTGCCAGGCTTTCCCGTGCTTCCTTGAGTTGGACTCCCTTGATCTGCGCAATGGCGAGGCCATAACGCGCTACATCGTTTTTGGGGTTGTCGTCCAACTGCGCCTGGAAGCGCTTGGCAGCCAGGCCAGGCGTGTCTTCGTATTTCAACTGCACGCGTGCGCGAATCAGTTGATAGCGCAGGCTGTCTTCCTTGCCGCCGAGTTTGGCCTGCTCGGCGCGGTTGCGGGTGTCGGCAATACGCGATTCGGTCACTGGGTGCGTCAACAGGAACTCCGGTGGCTTGGCATCGAAGCGGTACTGACGCATCAGGCGTTCGAACATGGTGGGCATCGACCGCGGGTCGTAGCCGGCTTTCTCCAGGTTGAGGATGCCGATGCGGTCTGCCTCTTGTTCGTTCTGCCGGGAGAACCGGCGCTGCTCCTGGATCGCAGCCGCTTGTGAACCGGCAATCGCGGCGATACCCGCATCGCCGGCACCCGCGGCGGCGGCAATAATGCCGCCAAGCAGCGCCGCCATCATTGGCAGTTGCATGCGTGACTGGGCTTCCACGCCCCTGGCAAAGTGACGCTGGGACAAGTGCGCCAGTTCGTGGGCCAGTACCGACGCGTACTCACCTTCGGTCTGGGCGTTGAGGAACAAGCCGCCGTTCACCCCAATGATCCCGCCGGGTGCCGCAAAGGCGTTGAGCTGCGGGCTGTTGATCAGGATGAATTCCAGGCGCCGATCGTTGACCTGGCTGGTTTCCACCAGCTTGTACACGCTGGTTTCTACGTAGTCCTTGAGTTGCGGGTCGTTAAGCTGCGACACCTGACCGCGCAAATAGGCCAGCCAGGCGCGGCCCAGTTGATATTCCTGTTGGGGCGAGACAATGGCAGAACTGGCGTCACCAAGTGACGGCAGCTCGTCAGCGAAGGCCGGGGAGGCCAGCAGGCAGGCGAGCGTCAGCAGGGTAGGGCGCAAAAAAGTCATGCACAAAGCCTTTCGACAAAGAGCTTACTGTAGCCGGACACTGCGCTTGGGACCAGATATTCTAAGCAACCCGAATGTTTGCCTGGAGTAACACCATGACCGACGCTGTAGCCTTTGACGCCGAACTCGATGCCAGCGGCCTCAACTGCCCGTTGCCCCTGCTCAAGGCCAAGCTGGAACTCAATAAAATGGCCGGCGGTGCGGTGCTCAAGGTGACCGCCACCGACGCAGGCTCCCAGCGTGACTTCCGCACCTTTGCCAAACTCGCCGGCCACACTCTGGAGCATGAAGAAGAAGCCGAGGGTGTGTACCGGTATTGGTTGCGCAAGGCCTGACGGCCTTATCGACGCACAATCAGGCCTTGTTCAGCGCCTGCGCTGCCGCCAACACGGCATCCACATGCCCCGGCACTTTCACGCCACGCCATTCCTGACGCAGCACGCCTTCGCTGTCGATCAGAAAGGTGCTGCGATCTACGCCCAGGTATTCCTTGCCGTACAGCTTCTTGAGCTTGATCACATCAAACAGCTGGCAGACCGCTTCGTCCTTGTCGCTGATCAGCTCGAAAGGAAACTCCTGCTTGGCCTTGAAGTTCTCGTGGGACTTCACGCTGTCACGCGACACACCAAACACTTCAGTGTTGGCGGCCTGGAAAGCTGCGTACTGGTCACGAAAGCCCTGGCCTTCAGTGGTGCAGCCCGGGGTGCTGTCCTTGGGGTAGAAGTAGATCACCACTTGCTTGCCCTTGAGAGCTGCGAGGCTGAAAGTCTGGCCGCTGGTGGCCTGGGCTTCGAAGTCTGCGACGGGTTTGTCGATGGCTACCGGCATGAGTCTTTCCTTACATTGGGTTCTGTGGGCGCCATGGCTCGATCAGCGCGTCGAGGTTCAGGGCATCGGCAAAATCCAGGAACTGGTCGCGCAACCAACTGATCTGTACGCCGGCCGGCAGGGTAACGGTGAACGTGGCGTTGAGCATGGTGCCGCCGGTTTGAGGCGCCTGGTAGGTGTCGCAGGTCAGGTTTTCCAGCTCGACGTTGTGGTCGATGAAGAACTGGCACAACTCGTTGACGATGTCCGAGCGGTAGGCCGAGCTGACGTACGCCACATAAGGCAAGGCCTGTGGGCGATTTTCCAAGGCGGCGCTGCGCACCACATTGACGGTGAAGTCGTGCTTTTTGGCCAGGCCCGGCAGGCCGGTTTCCAGGCGCGCCAATGCGTCCCAGGAGCCGGAAATCTGCAAGACCAGCGCGCTGCACTCGCCGTGGCGAGTCAGGCGCGAGGTCACGACCGCGCAGCGGTTCTCATGGCTGGCGCGGCACAGGACGTTGGTCAGCTCCATGGGGTTGGCGCCGAGGGCACTGATAACAAGGAATTGTTCGCGAACTGTGGGGGTGGACATGCAGCCTTCCTAAAGCGATGAGCGGTCAATACTGTGTGGGCCGTATCGATCAAAGGATCAAGGGTAGCGAAAAGCGTCGCCAAGGGCTAGGAGGTGGCGTTTTCATTGCGTGATCGGCCGGCTTGAAGCGGTGCTTTGGCCCAATGATGGCATTGCCCGACGTTTAGTTGCTCCAGAACGCATCCTCACGCGGTACTTCGCTTGTACAAGCATCTTGGCGCCAGTACCATTACGGCTCTCTTTTTCCGGCAGGAGCGGTTGCATGATTGCGGGCAGTATGGTGGCACTGGTCACACCCATGGATGCACAAGGTCGTCTCGACTGGGACAGCCTGGGCAAACTGGTGGACTTCCACCTGCAAGAGGGCACCAACGCCATCGTGGCGGTCGGCACCACAGGTGAATCGGCCACCCTCGATGTGGAAGAACACATCCAGGTGATCGAGTTCGTGGTCAAGCGCGTTGCGGGCCGCATCGCCGTGATCGCCGGAACGGGCGCCAACTCCACGCGCGAAGCGATCGAGCTGACCCGCAACGCCAAGAAAGCCGGCGCCGATGCGTGCCTGCTGGTGACCCCGTACTACAACAAGCCGACCCAGGAAGGCTTGTACCAGCACTTCAAAGCCATCGCCGAAGCCGTCCAGATCCCGCAGATCCTCTATAACGTACCGGGTCGTACCGCGTGCGATATGAAGGCCGAGACCGTGATCCGCCTGTCCACCGTGCCGAACATCATCGGTATCAAGGAAGCCACTGGCGACCTGCAGCGCGCCAAGGACATCCTGGCCGGCGTGAGCAGTGACTTCCTGGTGTATTCCGGTGACGACGCCACCGCTGTCGAACTGATCCTGCTGGGTGGCAAGGGCAACATCTCCGTGACCGCCAACGTGGCTCCGCGTGCCATGAGCCAAATGTGCGCCGCCGCCATCGCCGGCGATGCCGCGACGGCCCGTGCGATCCACGAGAAGCTGATGCCGCTCAACAAGACACTGTTTATCGAATCCAATCCTATTCCCGTGAAATGGGCGCTGACTGAGATGGGCCTGATGCCGGACGGTATCCGTCTGCCGCTCACCCGGCTCAGCGAAGCCTGTCACGAACCGCTGCGACAGGCCCTGCGCCAGTCCGGCGTCCTGGTTTAATTGAGGAAGCACTACGCATGAAGCGATTGGCCGGACTTTCCGCACTTGCCTTGATTATCTCCAGCACCAGTGGCTGCGGTTGGGTATGGGGCCCGGAAGGCTACTTCCGTGACCGCGGCAGCGATTACCTGGAAGCGCAAGCAACCAAACCGATGCAGTTGCCGCCTGATGTCAATGTCGCCAAGCGTCTTGACCCCTTGTTGCCGATCCCACGCAACGTTGCCGACGACACCGTCAAGGGCGAGTACGTAGTACCACGCCCGCAGCCGATCACGGCAGTGGCCGATGCCAGCGACTACAGCCTGCAGAAAAGTGGCGACAACCGCTGGATCGTGGCTCAGCGCCCACCTGCCGAAGTCTGGCCGGTGGCAGTGCAGTTCTTCCAGGACAACGGTTTCCGTCTCGACCAGCAACGCCCGCAAACCGGTGAGTTCACCACGGCGTGGCAGCAAGGCCGCGAGTTGTCCGCCAACATGGCTCAGCGCCTGCTGGCCGGCGGTGTAGCCGCCGAAAGCGAGGCCCGTGTGCGTGTGCGCATCGAGCCAGGCGTGCAGCGCAATACCAGTGAAGTCTATGTGGTCAGCGCCGAGCGCCCTGCCGGCAGCACGGCCAACGTCGATTTCACCCCGCGTTCGGTCAACACCGGCGTCGATGCCGCGCTGGTCGACGAGATGCTCGCCAGCATGAGCCGTATCTCCGAGAAGGGCGGTTCCGTTTCCTTGCTCGCGGCCCGTGACTACGACACCCCTAACCGCGTCAGCCTCACCGAAGACGGCAGCGGTAACGTGGTGCTCAACCTGGGTGAAGACCTCGACCGTGCCTGGGCCAGTGTTGGCCGTGCGTTGGAGCAAGGCCCTTGGCGCGTTGAAGACATCAACCGCAGCCTGGGCCTGTACTACATCAACGTGGCTGAAAAGGCCGAGAAGAAAGACGACGAGCCAGGTTTCTTCGGCAAACTGTTCGGCAGCGCGCCGACCAAGGAAGAGATCGAAACCCGTGCCGAGCGTTATCAGGTTCGTTTGAGCAAGGTTGGCGAAAGCGTGCAAGTCACCGTCGAGAAGAACATCAACACCGTCGCGCCAGCTGAAACAGCGCGCAAAGTGTTGGGCGTGATTCAAGACAACCTGGGCTGATTCGGTGCGCTTTGCCGTTCTCGGCAGCGGTAGCCAAGGGAACGGTACGCTGGTCGCCCACGATGACACGTATGTGCTGGTCGATTGTGGTTTCTCGTTAAGAGAAACCGAGCGACGCCTGCTGCGCCTCGGGGTTCACCCCACGCAGTTGAGCGCAATTCTGGTCACCCACGAACATGCCGACCACGTGCATGGCGTGGGTTTACTGTCTCGGCGCTACAATCTGCCGGTGTACTTGAGTCGCGGCACGCTGCGCGGGATGCGCAAACCCATCGAGCCGGCAGGTTTTCTGGCCGGTGGCGAGCAACTGCAAATCGGTGCCTTGAGCATCAATGTCATCGCGGTTGCCCACGATGCCCAGGAGCCTACGCAATACGTATTCAGTGACGGCCAGCGGCGTTTTGGCGTGCTGACCGACCTGGGTTCCTACTGCGCCAGGGTGCTGGACGGTTACCGGGACCTCGATGCCTTGATGATCGAGTCCAACCACTGCAGGGATCTGCTGGCGCGCGGTCACTACCCTTACTTTCTCAAGCAGCGGGTGGGCGGCGAGCTGGGACATTTGAACAATCACCAGGCGGCGTACCTGGTGTATGAGTTGGGCTGGCAAGACCTGCAACACCTGGTCCTGGCTCACCTCAGCAGCAAGAACAACCTGCCGACGCTTGCCCGGCAATGTTTTGTCGACACCCTCGGGTGCGACCCGGACTGGCTGCAACTGGCCGATCAAGATTCAGGGCTCGATTGGCGACACATCGCCTAGCCCACCTTACTCAAAGCGGAGCCCATCATGGAAAAACGTGAAGAACTCTACCGCGGCAAAGCCAAGTCGGTGTACAAGACCGACGACGCCAACCGCCTGATCCTGCTGTTTCGCAACGACACCTCGGCGTTCGACGGCAAGCGCATCGAACAGCTTGATCGCAAGGGCATGGTGAACAACAAGTTCAACGCCTTCATCATGCAGAAGCTCGAAGCGGCCGGTATCCCGACCCAATTCGACAAACTGCTGGGCGACAACGAGTGCCTGGTCAAGAAGCTCGACATGATCCCGGTGGAATGCGTCGTGCGTAACTACGCTGCCGGCAGCCTGGTCAAGCGCCTGGGCGTGGAAGAGGGCCTCAAGCTCAACCCTTACACGTTTGAACTGTTCCTGAAGGACGACGCCAAGGGCGACCCGTTCATCAACGAATCCCACGTTGTGGCGTTCGGCTGGGGCACCGCTGAACAACTGGCGCGCATGAAGGAGTTGTCCCTCAAGGTCAACGACGTGCTGACCAAGCTGTTCGACGACGCAGGCCTGTTGCTGGTGGACTTCAAGCTCGAATTCGGCGTGTTCCACGACGGCTCCATCGTCCTGGGCGACGAATTCAGCCCGGACGGCTGCCGCCTGTGGGACAAGGACACCAAGAAAAAGATGGACAAAGACCGCTTCCGCCAGGGCCTCGGTGACGTGATCGAAGCCTACGAAGAAGTCGCCAATCGTCTCGGCGTACCGCTGTAATCGACGCAAGCATCTGATAGCACGGAAAAAAATCGCTTCGGCGCTTTGCATCCATCAATCATGCTGTTATGATGCGCGCCGTTGGAGAGATGCCAGAGTGGCCGAATGGGACGGATTCGAAATCCGTTGTACCTTCACCGGTACCTAGGGTTCGAATCCCTATCTCTCCGCCATATTTTATTGAAAAGCCCCGTTTTTACGGGGCTTTTTTGTATCTGGTGATTTTGTTCCCCCATCTGTTCCCCCATCTGGATTTCGAGGCATTTCTTGCCTCGGAAGCCTGTCGATAGTTTCCGCTGCAAGTCTGTCCATCATTGCGACGTGCGGCATTGCGTCGATTCAAGTTGCAAGGAGTCTTTTCCGCACGTGTTGTAGCTTCAACTCAAATTCACCTTTCTCTAGCAGTCATATTTGAACGCAATGAGGTTGAGCTGCATCCTTTTCCTCCTCATCCGTTATCGGCCTTTCGAAGTGCATCTATCTCGTCGCGATTCAAGGGTGGCTAGCGCGCATCGTCGATGAGTCCTCACCAAGTCTCTCCATGCGTCACTCATTTGGCTCATCAGTCCCATAATATTCGAGAGTGTCCTACCTTGGGCGTGCCACCGATTTTGTGATTTTCCTCAGTTGCTTAATTTGCCTCGGCCTAGCTTGGTTAGAGTGAATCGCCCCGGGTTTCGTAGACACCTCCATGCCTTAAACTGAGGCCAATCAGGAGGTGCCATGAGCAACCCACGTTATCCCGAAGAATTCAAAATCCAAGCGGTCAATCAAGTGACCGAAAAGAAGCTTCCCGTCGCTGACGTAGCGGCGCGTCTTGGCGTGTCGACGCATAGCCTCTATGCCTGGATAAAGCGCTACAGCAAACCTCAGGCAGAACGGCAGCAAGACGATGATCAGCACGCTGAACTGCGTCGTCTGCGAGCGGAACTCAAGCGGGTCACTGAAGAGCGAGACATCTTAAAAAAGGCCGCCGCGTACTTTGCCAAGGAGTGCGGCTGAAGTACGCCTTTATCAAGCAGCGCGCGGGCGACTATTCCATTCGACGGCTTTGCCTGACGCTGAAAGTCCATCCCAGTGGTTATTACGCTTGGTTGTCTGAGCCGCAATCTGCACGCGCTAAAGACGACCAGCGATTGCTGGGTTTGATCAAGCACTCGTGGCTGGAGAGCGGCGGAGTTTATGGCTATCGCAAAATCCATGACGACCTGCGCGAGGTCGGTGAAGATTGTGGTCGGCATCGTGTGGCGAGGTTGATGCGTCTTGAAGGTCTACGCTCTCAGACAGGGTATCGACGTCGCCCTGGAAAGTACGGCGGTAAGCCAGCGGTCGCCTCACCCAATTTGCTGAAGCGCCAGTTCGATGTCGGGGAACCCAACAAGGTTTGGGTCACCGACATCACCTATATTCGTACGTATGAAGGCTGGCTGTATTTGGCGGTGGTGCTGGATCTGTTTTCCCGTCAGGTCGTTGGCTGGTCAATGAAGTCGCAGATGACCAGTGATTTGGCCATTGATGCGTTATTGATGGCGGTTTGGAGGCGAAAACCGAAACAGGAGGTGATGGTTCACTCTGATCAGGGCAGCCAGTACAGCAGCTCCTATTGGCGCAGCTTTTTGAAGGCAAACAATTTGGTCGCCAGCATGAGCCGCCGAGGCAATTGTCATGACAACGCCGTGGCCGAGAGCTTTTTCCAGCTTCTGAAACGGGAACGGATCAAGCGAAAAATCTACATCACGCGGGAAGATGCTCGGAGTGATGTGTTCGATTACATCGAGATGTTCTACAACGCAAAACGCCGCCATGGTTTCAACAATCAGCTGTCACCGGTAGAGTTTGAAAAACGTTACGCAATGAGTTTGCAAGGTGTCTAAAGAATCCGGGGCGATTCACCTCACGTGGCTGAACTATTTGATAGCGATTGGAAACCACCGACAGCGGTGCTTTGGTATCGGAACGGTACAACACCTTTTGCTCCGGGAATGAGTGAATGCTGCCCATATGGCCGATAGCGTCGGCCTTGAAGTGAACCGGGCTTTCCTGGATCTGCCAGTCCATACCAGCTTCACGCTGCCAGATTTCGATAGGTTGTTTTTGAGTCAGTTGACTTCCTAGGCCGTGCCACGGAGTTGCACCAACGTAAGCCATTTGTTCGATTTGATGAGCCATGATTAAGGTTCCTTGGGGTGCAGGTCGGCATAAACGCCACGCATCGCGTGGCACTGTCCAGACGTAATAGAAAGAAAGGGGTAGAAGACGGATTAAGCAGGTAGATTGAAGCGATGCCCACAGATCAGGCAGAGATTGTGGGCGAGGACATGGCGGTCAAGTTTGTCGCCGAGTTGAGCGCCCAATGCACAGCCACCAGCGCCGCCAACAAGTCCTCCTAGGATGGCGCCAGAAACGGCTCCGAGGGTGACTCCGAGCGGGCCGGCAATAGCGCCGACGGTGGCACCTGCCTGACTGCCGGCTAATGCTGCACTGACACCGCGTGCTGCGCCGCCGACCGTACCGAGTGCAGCTGCAATTTGCATAGCCTGGTGGAGAGAGGCGATTTTGGATGAGTTACAGCTAGGGCACTGCAATGACATGGGACGAACCTCTGTGGTGGTGATGTCATAGCAGTTATGTAGGGCTGAATTTTTTTCGAATTAACTTCGGCATGCTCGGCGGCTAATTGCTTGTTACCGGGGTAATACTTTACCGACATACTTAGTCCCGACGCCGGACGAGATCCCTGAAGAGAGATGACCATAGGAGATACATCTACGTAGCGACTAAGACCATTGGGCTGAGACCGAGCGCATCGTCGAACCGTTACGCGAAAAGATATTCGTTACGATGAGCTAATCATGGCGTTTGCCGACCATACCGAAGCACTGACCGCTCGCCTTGATCAGAGCCCGACCAAAGTCAGGAACTTGACGATCACCACTGACGTTCTTCTCGGTTGATGGCGGTCTACGTGGTGTATGGCTTGCTGGGGCAATTGAGCTGACGTGCGATTGCGCCTGTCGTTTTGCGACTAGCGGTAGCTGCATACGCGCACGACTCAATGATAGTCCTACCCTTTGGCAAAAAAGAGAGTAGGCGTATGGCGCTTTTACGTAGTCAATCAGACTTGCTTGCAGGGCCTCATTAACTTGCTGGCCATCTGGAGTACAAATCATGTGACAATTGGTTGACGCTATGGCGGCGTAGAGATCGCCAAGGGCTTTGGCGGTGAAGACGACACGAAAATCGATGCAGTCGATGAACTTACTACCTTCACACTTTGACTCACCGGGATTCGACCCATCCCGAACCCAGCGATGGGTTTGGGCTGAAGGCTGGGCTTCCTTGCGCGGCGCCTAGAAATGGGCTGTGCTTGTTCTGGGGGATACAAGATCAGAATGTCGTCATCGCCGCAGCAACAGCGGCGGGGATAACCAAATCCACCTTCCTTCCCAGACTGACGAATTTCTTTACGACGATGGCCCGCGCAACGTTATATTTTATAGCAAGCTTCGCCGGACGGTCATCATCATGTTATTTCTGGCTCAGGGTTGCTATCGAAAGTCCGGAAACAACAAAGGTGAAACCGGCGCCCAGATTAAGTCCGTTGACCACCTTTGGCTTGCGTTGCAGCCACGCCGAAAGACCCGTGGCGAAAATCCCCATGAGGGCGAAACCAAGTGCGGTCAAACCAGCGAACCACGCTCCGTAAACCATCATTTGTACAGTGACAGAGCCCAGCTTGGGGTTGACGAATTGTGGAATGAAGGCGAGCACAAACAGGCCCGGCTTTGGGTTAAGGGCTGCGGACAGAAAACCGGTGAGAAATATCTTCTTAAGGGGTTGGCGCGCGGTGGACTGGAAGTTGATCAGGCTGCGAGAGCGCAGAACTTTAATGCCCAGCCAAAGTAGATAGCTGGCCCCAATCACCTTAACGATCCAGAAGGCCAACGCCGAGGTCTGCATCAAGAGAGTTAACCCAAGGGAGGCGGTTGTAACGTGGAACAGAATACCAGTGCCAGAAGCTATTCCTGAAATGGCTGCTGCCAGTCTGCCCTGGCTTAGTCCTCTGGCGATTGCCAGCACGTTATCCGGCCCAGGGGAAAGCACCAGTAGTAAGCAGGCGGCGGTATAGGTTAACCAAATATCCAATGGGAACACACGTAATCTCCTTCGTTTTGGGCGCTAACCTCAATGCCTTCGGTGAGCATTATGAGGTGTGGTGAAAGGATAGCAGCCATATTAACCCAACACCCCTAGGACGGCAGCTCTCACCACGGCCGCGGTTTTGTTAGTAGTGCCCAGTTTGGCGATAGCATTTTTGCTGTGAAACTTTACAGTGTCGAAAGATACCGAGAGAATTTGTGATATCTCGCCCTGTGTTTTTCCGTCAGCGGTCCATCGCAGAATCTCGATTTCCCGAGCGGTAAGTCGCGAGCAAGACTCCTCCAGTTCCTTAGGTTTGAATAAGCGGCTGAGTGCAGCGTGAGTGGCATCCGCCAACCAGCGCATCTTCAGCTCTTTATCAGTCAGTTCGCTAATTGTGAGCGGATCTTCGCTACGGGCGAGCGTCAGCATACTAAAGGTACTGCTGGCGCAGCTATTGGAGCATGTCCAACCCACATTTAGACCCGCATCGCACGCTTCCTTCCAGAAGCAGGGCTCCTGTTCAAGCAGTGTACTTTCCCAGAGAAAGGGCAGTCGGGTCAATTGAGCCTTTTTCACGACCGGGTCCAGTTGGACATAATCCATAGTGCGATAACGCCGCTGCCACGCCTTGGGATAATTGCTCGCATAGGTCGTAACAGGATTGGAAATGGGGAGGGGTAGCTTGACGTGGTAGCAGTACCATTCAAACTCCAGCGACTGGGCAAACTGACACGCCCTATACAGAAAGTCAGCTTCAGACTCGACCTTTGTTGCCCATTCAAGTAGGTCATTACGCCAGTTGCACATTGATATTTCCTTATTCACTGGTCCAGTTAAAACTTTTATACCTATATGAAATACAAATGGGAAGTGAAGATGGTTGCAATATTTTGGCGTTCAAAAACTGACGGTCAGTTTGAAAATTTAGTCATAAAAATGACTCGTCGATAGCTGAGGCTGATTAATTGGCATGGTGTCAATTTGGTTTTTGCGGTGGCGAGCGCCTACCCAATAAGGTAGGTAGACGGCTTGCGGGCTTTTCCTTTTAATTGTTTTTCAATCACCAAAGTAGCTTATAAGTTGGACTAATTTCTCGTCCTGAAGATTTATTGAGTGGTGCTTGTTGGGCGACTTGTCTTATAACTGTCATGCGAGATAATTTATGCTTGAAGAGATAGTTGCGTTTAAGGCTATTGAAACGGCCCAAAGAAAAGCCAGTCACTCCCTGCTTTCCTTGGAACGTCGTATAGCCAGTGCCAGAGCGCCACGGGCATTTGCCCGGGCGATTACAGCTTCAAACGTTGCGGTAATTGCGGAGGCTAAGTATCGCTCTCCGTCAAAAGGCGTTTTGCGTGCCGACTATGATCCTCTCGCCCTAGCCCATGCTTACCAATCAGGAGGTTCAAGTGCGCTTTCAGTACTGGCGGACAGTCGGTTTTTTGGCAATGCGCCCTACGTGGTGGGGATGTTGGCGAATGCACCAGGCTTGAACCTGCCAGTGATGTACAAAGACTTTATTGTTGATGAGTTCCAAGTCTACGAAGCTCGTGCGCTAGGGGCTGACGCAATTCTGATCATTGTGCGCATCCTTCCTTTCGAGACTTTCAGGCGACTCTACACGCTGGCTTTAGAGTTGGGGCTCGATGTGTTGGTGGAAACTTTTGATGAGCGCGATATAGCTCAAGCGTTGGATGTAGGTGCCGGGGTCGTCGGTATAAATAATCGTGACTTAGATACATTTAAGGTTAACTTTGATCGCACTGCTGAACTCTTTGAGTTGTTACCTGCTCACGTCATTGGGGTGGCGGAAAGTGGTATCTCCAGTGCTGCAGATTTTAATCGGATCAATACTATCGGTTTTCGTGCGGCGCTTATTGGTGAGTTTTTATTGGGTGCTGAAGATCCAAGTCGGCGATTACGTTCTTTGACCGCTGGAGGCACCGAAAATTGACATCATTGAATTCAATAATAGTTGGCTACGGGCACTGTGGAAAGAACTTGCATCATGTATGTCTGCGCAAGCTGCAGCCGTTAATGACCTTGAGTGGAGTGTGTGAGCAGGTGCATGTCGTAGATCCGTTGGTTTCATTGCCCGCGTCTGCGTACTTGGTCAGCCATGAGCAGTTACCGTCCCCCTCCAGCCTACGTGAAAGTGTCGGTGTGGTACATATATGCACGCCTCCAGCGTTGCATTTGCAACACGTACGGGAGGCGCTCCACGCTGGCTATCGCTACATCATTCTCGAAAAGCCGATGGTGATCAGCCAAGCACAAGCCACCGAACTGTCGGACCTGCAGCGTATGTTTAATGCACACATCCTTGTGGTGGCAGTGTGGGCCCACAGTTCGCTGGTCAAGCTCATGGCGCAGTGGGTCCAGGCTTCGAGTAGCGGCATTACACACTTGCAGGTAGTGCATAACAAGCCACGTTTCTCGCGCACGCTGCAGCGCCACGCGGAGCACATATTTGATATTGAAATGCCTCACCAAGTCAGCTTGGCACTGCTGTTCGCGGGAGACGCACTGAAGCTCGTCGATGCGCGTAGCGAGTCATTGCACTTGGAAGGTGAAACCCGGCCTTCAATGAAGTCAGGGTATCTGCAACTTGAGGGGCCGCAAGGCGAACGGGTCCGGCTGACGTCGGATTTGAGTTCTCCCACACGTGAGCGGCGCTTGTCTGTGGAGTTTGATGATGGTGCATTTTACCAAGGCTATTTTCCCATTAGCGCCGACGACAGTTACTCGCAGTTCGAGGCATACGACTGTTCGGGCGCGCGCATCGCCTGTGAGGTTTTGGCGGATGACCCCCTTACGGCCTGCCTGGAAGCGTACTACCAGTATTTTCTGGCCTGCGAGCGGGGCGAGTCTCCACTCCCGCCTCGCGGCAGCTCGATTACCTTCAATCAGCGAATCGTCGAGTTGCTGGAGCAAGCACGCCATCTTTCCGAGACCTCTGATGCCCCAGCTGCGGGCTCAATTGACCAAACGTGCGAATTCGGAGCCTAGGAGGCCCCCCCATGACTGTGCCTTTTTTTGCCATGAACCATTCGTTCTCCAGCGCTCTACCGCTGCTTGAAGAGGGTCTTGATGCTTTTCTCGATCAGTCCGGTTGGGTCAATGACAAGCAGGTGCGTCTGTTGGAGCAGGCGATCGAAGTCTACACCGGCGCGCCATTCGCGATTGCCACCGGTAACGCGACAGACTCGCTGATCATCAGTCTGATGGCTCTGGGGATTGGTCCTGGCGACGAAGTCATAGTGCCCTGTTACAGTTTTTTTGCCTCGCTCTCGTGTGTATTGCATGTGGGGGCGACGCCGGTATTCGTTGATATCGAGCCCGGAGGCTATGGCCTAGATTGCGCGCTTGTCGAGGCCGCCATCACCCTTCGAACCAAGGCGATCATGCCGGTCCATCTGTTTAGGCAAATGGTGGATATGCAGGCGTTGAAAGTTATCGCTCAACAGCATCGGTTGTGGGTGATCGAAGACAGCGCGGAAGGCATTGGCATGCGTTGGGATGGTGAGCATGCCGGATTGATCGGGGATATTGGCGTTCTCTCGTTTTTCCCGACTAAGACCTTGGGTGCTCTTGGTGACGCTGGCATGATTTTGACCCGTGATCCGCTGCTGGCGAGCAGGGTCCGGCAGATCATGGACAACGGTCGCGATGCTGCGGGTCTGGCTCAGTGCCTGGGTTACAACAGCCGGATGGATGATGTGCAGGCGTTGTGGTTGCGTGCGCGTATGCTGGAGCTGGAGCCCGACATTGCCCGTCGGGCGGCGCATTGCGCGGCATACGATGAATACCTTGAGCCCCTTAAGCAGTGGGTGCAGCGGCCTGTGACTCTAGCCCGCGACTGCCTCCAGCGCACCGTCAATTACGTGTACCTGATCGAGGTACCGCAACGCGACGCGCTGGCCGCTTTCCTTACGGCGCGCCACATAGGAACCGAAGCCTATTACCCACTGCCACTGCACCTTCAACCGGTGTGTGAATACCTGGACTATCAATCGGGTGATTTCCCAGTGGCAGAGCGTGCCTCCACCCGAGCCCTTGGCCTGCCCTTGTACCCGGATTTGACGCCGGCTTCCATTGGGCTGGTATGCACGGCCATTGGTGAGTTCTACGCGGCACAAGGAACAGCCCAATGATCAAGTACTACGACTACAACCGCCGTCACCCTGGCGCACGTTCCGACATTTTGCAGATGATTGAGCATCAGGTTTGTCGGGGTGAGTTCATCCTCAAAGACGCGGTTAGCACCTTCGAACGGGCGCTGGCCGACAAGGTCGGCACCCGGCATGTCATCTGCGTCAGTTCGGGCACCTCGGCGATGACGCTGGGGCTCATCGCGGCCGGTATCGGGCCCGGCGACGAGGTCATCACGCCGGCGTTCTGTTACGTGGCCGCGGCGTCAGCAGTCACCCATGCGGGGGCTACGCCAGTGTTTGCCGACGTACTACCCGACTGTTTCACACTGGACCCTCAATCCGTGGCGCGGTTGATCACACCGCGCACGCGGGCGGTGTTAGTGGCCCATGTCTTTTCCGGCCTGGCCGACATCGCCGCAATACGTGCAGTGTTGCCGTCCCACGTGTTGATTCTCGAAGACAGTGCCACCGCGTTCGGCGCGCGGCATGACAATAAACCGGCCGGTACCCTCGGAGACGTGGGGGTCTATTCGTTTTTCCCGGCTAAGCCCTTGGGCGGCTTGGGCGACGGCGGTGCTGTGATTACCGAGGATGACGAGGTGGCTCGTCGGGTGCGCATGTTGCGCAACCATGGACAGGACGGGACACGTCGCTTCTATCACCAGATGCTCGGGTTCAACAGCCGGATGGATGACCTCAACGCAACTTGGTTAAGCCGGCAGTTGCGCGACAACGACCGGCAATTGGCGCGCAAGCAAGCCATTGCCCTTCGCTATGATGCCGCTGTTGCACAGTCGGCGGGCTTCCTGACGGCGCAGCGTCGTTGCACAGCGGATTTTTCGCCCCATGCCTACGTTGTGCGCTGCCGTTCCCGCGATCGATTTGTGCGGTACATGAACCAGGCGAATGTGCAGACGAAGATCCACTTTGGAACCGTGCTGCCCGATCAACCTGCCTTCCAGCAGTGGGCGGGCGCCAAGGCCACGTACCCCCAGGCACGTACCCTGGCGGAGGAGTGCGTGGCTATTCCGCTGTGCGCGGGCATGAACGAACAGCAGGTCACACGGGTCATCGACAGCGTGTTGGAGTTCGCCCATGAATCAGCCCTTTGAACTGACTGGCGTGGCCGATGAAGGCGCAAGTTCGATCGTCGACCAGATAGCGTGTCACCTTGCGCTGGGGTGGAACCATCTGGAGTTGCGCAGTGTTGACGGTTTACCGATTGCCCGACTGACGGATGACGCCTTGCGCATGGTGGTTGACCAGTTGCAGAAGCGCTCCATTGCGGTGCCTGTGTTGGCATCGCAGATCGGTAATTGGGGCAGTCAGATTGAAGGGGACTTTGCCGTCGACCTCACAGAACTGGATCGGTTACTGGAGATTGCCGCGACGTTGGGTACTCGAATGATTCGCATCATGTCGTACCCTAACAGCGGCTGGGAGGAGGCTCGCTGGCGCAGCGCGGTCATCGACCGGTTATGCAGGCTGACCGAGATCGCGCAGCGGCACGATGTGGTGTTAGTTCACGAAAACTGCGCGGGCTGGGCCGGGCGCAACGCCGAATACACCTTGGACATGCTCCAGGCCGTTGGCTCGGATCACTTGAAGTTGCTGTTTGATGTGGGCAACGGCTTGAGTTACGGCTATCAGGCACTCGACTTCCTGCGCCAGGTCTTGCCTCACGTGGCACATGTCCATCTCAAGGATGGCCTATGTACCGATCAAGGCGTTCGTTATCAGGAGCTCGGCGAGGGTGAGGCAGGCGCTATTGAGTGCATCGATTTCCTGATTCGCAACGGTTATGAAGGCTGGTTCTCCATCGAGCCACACCTGAGCCTGATCCCTCATTTGCAGGTGTCTGACGCTGATCCTCAGCGCAAGCAGGCTACCTATATGGCTTACGCCCAGCGCGTCGAGCAAACTCTGAACTTACGGCAAAGGAGCGCCCATGTTATTCACGGATAGGTATGTGCAACGTCTGGTGCAACTGCTGGAAATCGACACGGTAACGCCGATGGAAAGCCATCAAGCGTCGCAGATAGCCCACGCTAATGCGGTCT
This sequence comes from Pseudomonas sp. B329, assembly GCF_023127835.1. Classification (NCBI taxonomy): domain Bacteria; kingdom Pseudomonadati; phylum Pseudomonadota; class Gammaproteobacteria; order Pseudomonadales; family Pseudomonadaceae; genus Pseudomonas; species Pseudomonas sp. B329. The sequence continues at coordinate 137,036 of NZ_SPKP01000003.1, forward strand.
TTGCCGATTGGGCAGCGAGCCTAGGTATGCACGTAGCGTTTGCCGGGCCGGGAGACGTGTGCGCCGACGCCGACTATGTCACGCCGAAGACGGTCGAGCGTCTATGCTACGAGCATGAGGACTTCCTCGCCTGGCAGCCTCACACAGTACTGGAGATCGGGGAAGGGCCGAAACAACGCACCCTGATGTTCAACTTTCACATGGACACCGTTTCCCCGCATCTGCCGGTGTTGCTGCGCGATGGTTGTGTACAGGGACGTGGCGCGGTGGATAACAAGGGGCCGGGGCTTGCCATACTGGCCGCGATTGAAGAGGTGCAGCGTACTCAACCGCAGGTCTTGCGCGATATTCGTCTATTGATTCAAGTGGTGGCGGGCGAGGAGGGCGGTGCCATGGGGGTATACGGCACGCGCTATCTGTGTAACCGCGGCCATGTTGGCGCACTGAATGTGTTCGTCGAGCCCTCAGGCGACGGTTACTTCGATGCTTCCACGACGTCTATGACTTATGAAATTCGCATGGATGGTAATGACTCAACGGATGACTTCCCCGAACGGGGCGACAATGCGTCGCTGATCCTCTCCTTCATGGCGCAAGAGATGGCGCGCTTGCTGGCTGAACCGGTCAAGGCCCTGGAGGTAAAGATTACGCTGGCGGGAATCCATACCGGTTTGCATCACAACCGGGTCTATGGCAGCGGACATTGCTTGTTCAATTTCAGCTACGGCAGTGTCGATGCGGGACGCCAGTTGGCCGCACAGGTCGACCAGGCCTACGTCGTAGCGCTGGCGCGTTGCCGGGCGTTGTTTGCCGAGCTCCATCCCTTCAGCGCCACCATCGAACGTCTGACGTCCACGTGTTCGTCCAGTTGGCTCAAGCGTGACTTGCCGGTGCTAAACAACCGCGATGCTGCCATGGAGGCTATCTTGATGAGCGCCGGCATCAGCCGCAACACATGCAGTGCTGAGGCCTTCACCTGCGATGCAATGTGGGCCCAGGCAGAGGGCGCCTACAGCATCGTCTGGGGCCCGGGTTCACTGGCCGTCAACGGTGCGCATACCGCTCTCGAATATGTGCGCCTGGATGACCTCGAGTCATTCACCTGTGCGGTTCATCGTTTGATCACACAGTTCGCGACTGCGACTGCCCACACCAAGAGTTAAGGATATCGCTATGGATTTCTATAAGGTGAAAGCGCACGCGCTGCACGCTTTTATGGTGGCTGCATTCCGAGGGACCGGATTCGATGGTGCGCAAGCGCAGCGGGCAGCCGATGTGCTGCATTACGCTGATCTCAATGGCCATGACACCCACGGTGTAGCCAACCTCGCCAATATTTACCTTGCAGGTGCCAGAAGCGGTGAAATCGACCCGCAGGCCGAAGGCACCTGGGTCGCAGACCTGGGCGCGTGTGCCACATTCGATGCCCGGGGTGGGTTGGGGTTGTTGGCCGGTCAAGTTGCCATGACCCGCGCGCTGGACAAGGCTCGGGACTTCGGTATCGGCTGCACCGTGGTGAACAATAGCTCGCATTTCGGCGCGGCAGGTTTTTATGCCAGCATGGCCTTGGACCAGGCAATGATCGGAATGGCGATGACCAACCTGGGACGCGACCCAGTAGCTCACCCGCTGGGCAGTGTTGCCCCCTTGCTTGGGACCAATCCCATCAGCTTCGCAGCACCATCCGCCAAGGCGCGCGTACCTTTTGTGCTGGACATGAGCACCACCGTGTGTGCCAGCGGCAAGATCAAGCAGGCCATGCGACTGGAGCGGGAAGTCCCTACGGGCTGGTTGTTCGATGCCCAGGGCGGAACCTCCCGTAACCCACGGGACTACCTTGACCAAACCGCCAACTTGCCGATGTTAGGTGGTGCATTCGCCGAACAGGGTGGCCACAAGGGGATGGGGCTAGGGCTGATGGTCGAAATCCTCTGCGGTGCACTGGCCGGAGCGCAAACTGGCGCCGATAAAGGACAGGGCCCGCGCAACAATATCGGGCACTTTTTCCTGGCGATAAACCCGAGTTTCTTTAGTGGCAACAGCGCTTTCACCGGCAGTATTGATGCGTTGCTTGGCTCCATCAGCGGGGCACCGGTTCACCCCGCCTACGCACCCCTTAGCTACCCCGGTCAACCCGACGCAGTGAGCAGGGTCGAGCGCCTGGAATACGGCATCCGGCTGGACAGCACCCTTGTATCGCAGTTGGACGAAGTGGCGGACCACTGCGCAATTCCACGACTTGCGAGGGTCGCATTATGACGATCGGTGTGGGCGTTATCGGGATGGGCGTTATTTCCCACTACTACCTGAAAGCGTTTGAGTGCGAACAGGCCTGCCGTCTCGTCGCAGTTTGCGACAAGGCGTCAGCGCGGCTACGGGCGTATGCCGATTCCTCCAGTGTTCGCACCTATGGTGATTATCACGCGTTGCTGGAAGACCCACATGTCGACGCGGTAGTCATCAACTTGCCAAATAATCTGCATTTCCTGGCCTGCATGGACGCTCTCAAGGCGGGCAAGCATGTCTGCTGTGAAAAGCCCCTGACCCTCGATTTGGAGCAGGCCGAGCAATTGCGTGAAATGGCCCGCCAGTTGAATTTGACGCTGCTGACCGCTTTTCACCGACGCTACAACACCTATCTAATTAGTGCGGTGGAGCACGATGCGTTTGCTCGTGCGGTGCATGTGCGTGCCCGTTATCACGAACGTATCGAAGACCATGCCGGGCACGACACTTGGTACCTCAATGCGGCGGCATGCGGCGGCGGATGCATCGCAGACAATGGGCCGAATGTGTTCGACACCTTGCACGTGGCCGTTGGCCCCTTGCGCGTGGTGAGCCTGCAGGTTCGTCATGGCGAGACAGGCATCGACTTGGGGGCGGATATTTCCCTGGTCACCCCGCAGGGGCTTGCCGTCAGCGCCGAATTGAGCTGGGACTACGCCCATGGCGAGCAGAAGGATCTGATTATCACCTACGCCGACGGCACCACGGCCATGGTCGATCTGCTGCAGGACTCGGCTGGTTTCAAGACATCGCTGTACCACGAGTACGAAGGTGTGCTGTCTCATCTGGCACGGTCGATCCAAGGGGGGGCCGAAGACGGCACGATGGGGGTGGACGCAGTTCGGCTGGTACGTGACTGCTATGCCATGGCGCGGTCACCGACATGAAGATCGAGTCCCGTGGCATCCCGTCAAAAGGTCCGATCAGTGCGCGCCTGATCAAGCTTTTGTTTCACAAACAGATGACGCGTGGCATGAGGCTGATGGAGTTTCAATCCCGCTGCGTGCGCCGAACCGAGGTGCATGAACTGGTCACCACGGATCAGCGTGATGCCCAGCCGGGTGATCGTATCGATAGGGTGGGTTTTATTGGTTTTGTCGAAGTGCTTGAGGCGGGTGTGGTTGAGGCAGGCGATGCCTTTTACATTGACGGGCGCTGTGTCGGCCACGTGTTGGGGTTTGACGAGTGCCATTTTCCAAATCATTACAACATCCTGATCAGCACGCAGACGTTGTTGTCGGGTGACGATATCGAAGGGTGTGTGCTGGGCAACGATGTCGAGTTCAAGGAGTTGATATGACAGTGATATTCGAAGTGGCGGTGACCGCTGCCGCTCGTGATGCGTTCCCAGGGGCGGGGGTTTATGCAGCCTGGCACAGGGGCGCAGCCCCAGTGTCCGCCGATGCACTGGACTGGTCCTTGAACCGGGCGATATGGTCGGGGGTGGACAAGGGTCAGTTGCTATTGCATCCGGCCGTTGCGCCATTCTGCGAGTACTACCGTCAAGTAGCAATAAACCCCCGGAAGAGCCCGCCTTCGGTGGCCAATTATATCTATCGGGCGTTCTGCAGGCCTGATGCACGTTTGCCACGGATCAACGCCATCGTCGACACCGTCAACTGGGTAGCTGTGTCGACGATGACTTCCCTGGGCGCCTTCGACGCACGTTCGATCACTGGTGAGCTGTGCCTTGACGTGAGTATGGAAGGTGACTGGTTCGAGCCGGTGGGCAGCGAGTCACGAGAAGTGTTGCCCTGCGGCCGCTTGGTGCTGCGTGATGGGCAGAAAATTCTGTCGCTGTTCTCCATACGCGATACGGTGCATACAGCAATTAATGGGGATACGCGTGACCTGCTGTTACTGGGCTGTGTGATGCCTGGCATCAATCCGATGCAAGTGCGATCTGCATTGGACCTGGTGGACCGGAAACTGCGCGGCGAAAACGCCCTGTCCGGGGCCGAGGTACCGCCCAAAGGTCCCTGGTACGGTCCCTATGGCGGTAGCTTTATTGCCGAAACCCTTTCGCCGCCCGTGGCAGAGCTGACCGAGCGTTATGCAAGCATCATAGCCAGCGAGTCTTTTCAGCAACGCTACCGGTCTTTGCTCAAACATTACGTGGGACGACAAACCCCACTGACCCTGGCCGAGAATCTCTCCCGGCATCTTGGCGTCAAGATTTACCTCAAGCGCGAGGACCTTGCCCACACCGGCGCCCACAAAATCAACAACGCGCTTGGCCAGGCGTTGCTCGCCCAGGCCATGGGCAAGCGGCGGGTCGTGGCTGAAACCGGCGCGGGGCAGCACGGAGTGGCAACGGCTGCCGCCTGTGCATTACTGGGCATCGAGTGCGTTATCTACATGGGCCTGAGGGATATGCAGCGCCAAGCCTTGAACGTTCAGCGCATGCGCTTGATGGGCGCAACGGTAGTACCCGCTGAAGGGGGCAGCCAGACGCTCAAGGACGCCATCAATGATGCACTTCGGGACTGGGTAGCGCATGCCGATACCACCTACTACCTGCTGGGGTCAGCCCTTGGGCCACATCCTTATCCGGCAATCGTGCGTTACTTCCAGAGCGTGATCGGCGAGGAAGCCAGGCAGCAATTCGCAGCTCTGGAAAACGGTGACTTGCCGGATGCCGTGGTGGCATGTGTTGGCGGGGGATCGAATGCAATCGGGCTGTTTTCTGCCTTTATCGACGAGCCGCAGGTAATCCTGTGTGGCGTAGAAGCAGCAGGCCAAGGCGAAGCGTCGGGCCAACACTCGATTCGCTTTGGCGAGTCCGGCCAAAGCCGCGTGGGTGTCCTGCAAGGTTGCCAATCCTACGTCCTGCAAGATGAGCACGGCCAGATCATGGAAACCCATAGCATTGCGCCAGGTCTGGACTATGCCATGGTCGGTCCGGAACATGCGCAACTGCGGGATGATGGGCGTGCGCAGTATCTGCAGGCGACTGATGAAGAGGCGATTGATGCGCTGAAATTGTTGTCATGCTGCGAAGGAATTATTCCTGCCCTGGAAAGTGCCCATGCGGTCGCCGGGGCGATCAAGCTGGCCAAGGTGCTTCCCGCCGGTGTCCGCATCATTATCAACATTAGTGGTCGTGGCGATAAAGACATGGAAACCATCAGTCGGCTGGTGGCCGATACTTTCCAGGAGGGTACCCCCCAATGAATCTCATTGACCGGTGTTTTGCAGGCTTGGCCCTGCAGGGTCGTAAAGCTCTAATGCCCTATCTCACGATGGGTTACCCGGCTCTTGACTCACTGCCCAAGCTGGTGGCGGCCGCTGTGGCCGGCGGGGCTGACATCGTCGAGGTGGGGATTCCGTTCTCCGACCCGGTGGCTGATGGCCCGGTGATTCAGGCCACCAGCCAGCGCGCAATTGAAAATGGCATGACGCTGACCCTGGCTCTCCATCAGATTGCTGAGTTGCCCCGGGATGATCACACGCCGCCGATCGTGGTTATGACATACACCAATGTATTGATGAACCATGGCTACGCGCGCTTTGCTGCCCAGGCTAGCGCTGCGGGCGTCAGCGGGTTGATTGTCCCGGACATGCCGGTGGAAGCCAGCGATGAATTGCGGGCGCAGCTGGAACCGGCAGGCATCCACATGATTTTCATGGTTACGCCGAACCTGAGTGATGCCCGTCTGCAACGTATTGCCGTGCAAGCCAAGGGTTTTTTGTACTTGGTCTCGGTGCTCGGCACTACCGGGGAGCGCAGCGAAATGGCCGATATTTCTTCGTTTATCACCAGGGTCAGGCAGCACACCACGCTGCCCCTGGCCGTTGGTTTCGGAGTCGGTACGCCGGAGCAGGCGCGGCATCTGTGGGAGCAGGTCGAAGGCGTCATCATCGGAAGTGCCTTGGCCCGTCGGCTGAGCGACACCGATCAGGCGCCCATTGAGGCTCAACGATACTTGGCAAGCTTCAAGGATCGGGCCCGCAACCATGCCAGTGTCTAGGGGCTTGATCAAAGTGTGTGGTGTGCGTTCGCTTGAGGATGTCCAGGCGTGCCTGGAGGCGGGCGCGGACATGATTGGCTTGGTGATGGTCCCGGGATCGAAGCGTCAGCTTCTTGAGCACCAAGCCCTGATTTTACGCGAGCGCATTGCTGCTGATGCCCAAGTGGTGGGCGTGTTTATGGATCAACCCTGGCATGAAGTCCGCCGGTTGAGCGAGGTCCTTGCTCTGGACCATATCCAGTTGCACGGCAGTGAGCACGGCCAACAGTGGGAGCAGTTGGGCCGTTGCACGATTCGGCGGATCCAGCCCGCGTGCTATCGCATCGGTTGCCAGTCACCCACGGTAATACCGCTGGTGGATGCCGGCGCCGGTGACGGGGTGGCTTTCGATTGGCCTGCATGGGCGACGTACCCCGACGCTCTGATTGCTGGTGGCCTGACGATGGAGGGCGTGGGGGCGTTGATCAAACGGTTGAGACCGCGGGGAGTTGACGTTTCATCCGGTGTCGAGGAGCCGCCGGGTATTAAGTCTGCCCGGTTGATTCATGGTTTTTGCCGCAACGCGAGGGCGGCCTTTCAACAGCTTTAGTGTTCCAGATAGTTAGATAAAAACATGCATATCGGGGCGTCTGCAACTGCAGGACGCGGCTCCCGGCTGCGCGAATGCTAACGCGTGTGAGGGATTGGAAAGTGCCAGAGAATGTTCAGCTAGTTGTATCCAGGCTTATTGAAGGGCTGCCCGTTTGCCAAGAGAAAATGCAATGTGCGTTTAGAACTATGATGCGTGGAGAGTTGCCTGACTCGCTCGTGGCGGCCCTTTTGGTGAGATTGCCTACCCAGCACTTGACCGCCGCTGAGTTAACAGCCACGACTCGAGTAGTGCGTGAGTTTCTTATTCCAGTAAACGCCAAGTGTGCTCAGCCACCAATTGATTTGTGCGGTACCGGTGGCGATTCACAAGGGACTTTTAATGTTTCTACTACCGCCAGTTTTGTGGCCGCAGCTGCAGGCTGTTATGTGGCCAAGCATGGCAACCGCAGCGTTAGTTCAAGTTGTGGCAGCGCTGATTTGCTGGAGGCTGTGGGCATCAATCTGACTCTGACTCCCGAGCAAATAGCCTTGTGCCTTGAACAAGTGGGCATGGGTTTTATGTTTACCCCATTACACCGTCCCGCATTGCCCGGCCTTAACAAGGTGCGCAAGGAACTTGCAGTTCGGACGGTATTTAACGCGATGGGACCGCTAACGAACCCGGCGGGCGCGAAAGTCCAACTGGTGGGCGTATTCGGCCGAGAACTGGTCCCGGTGATGGCCCAAACACTGCGGGCGCTGGACAGCGAGCGCGCACTGGTGGTTCACGGCGAAGACGGGCTGGACGAGATCTCGCTTTCCGGCCCTACCTTCGTCGCCGAACTGCGCTCTGGCCAGATCCGTGAGTACACCCTGCATCCCCATGACCTAGGCCTCGACACTGCTCCATTGGATGCTATTCGGGTGCGCAGTGCCGAGCATGCCAAGGCCATATTTATGGGAGTGCTGCATAACGAAGCGGGGCCTCCCAGGGACATTGTCATGCTCAACAGCGCTGCGGCGCTTTACCTGGCCGGAAAGGTTGAGACGCTCGTCGAAGGGGTGCATATGGCCGCAGAAACATTGAAGACCGGTAAAGCCCTGGGCAAATACGAATCGCTGGTGGCCTACACACAAAGCTTTTTATGCTGAACGATGCGACCACTTAAGGGAAGAGCTATGAACAATACATTTGGAACCGTTGCTGTCGTGGGGCTGGGGTATGTTGGGTTACCGCTGGCGGTCGAGTTTGGCAAACACTTGCCTACCATTGGCTTTGATATTTCGACTACCGCTATTGAACAGTACCGGGATGCAATCGATCCCAGTGGGGAGCTGACCTCTCAGCAATTGCAGGCAGCGACTCACCTGTCTTATACCCACTTGCCCGAAAGCTTGCGCCAGGCGGATATAATCATTGTGGCCGTGCCGACGCCAGTGGATGTGGCGCACCAGCCGGATCTTTCGCCTTTACTCAAGGCGACAGAATGTGTGGGCCGGCATATGCGGCGCGGGGCGTTGGTCATCTTTGAGTCGACGGTGTACCCGGGAGCAACGGAGGAGCAATGCATACCGGTGCTGGAACAACATTCGGGACTGATCTGGAAGCGCGATTTCAACGTGGGCTATTCACCAGAGCGAATAAATCCAGGAGACCGAACCCATACATTGACCCGAGTGATCAAGGTTGTGTCTGGCGACTGCAGCGACTCGCTTGATTGTGTGGCGTGCCTTTATGAGTTGATTGTAGAACCAGGCGTCCACCGAGCACCCTCGATTAAGGTGGCTGAAGCCGCCAAGGTAATCGAAAATACCCAGCGCGATCTGAACATTGCACTGATGAACGAGCTCTCGATTATTTTTTCCGGGCTAGCTATAGACACTTCCCAAGTACTGGCGGCTGCCAATACCAAATGGAACTTTCTTGACTTCAAACCAGGCCTTGTCGGCGGACATTGCATTGGCGTAGACCCCTACTACTTAACCTACAAGGCCGAGGCCAGCGGCTATCACCCCCAAATCATCCTTGCGGGGCGACGGATTAATGACGGCATGGGGAAGTGGATAGCCGAAAAAATCATAAAGATGCTGATCGCCTCTGGTCGTACGATCAAAGGGGCCACCGTCAATATGTTGGGAGTGACCTTCAAGGAAAACTGCAGTGATGTCAGGAACTCCAAGGTGATCGACATCGTGCAAGAGCTTGTATCCTATGGTGTTACAGTGCATATCCACGACCCGGTGGCAGACCCGAACAAAGTACAGCGAGAGTACGGTTTGTCCTTAACGTGCTGGGAACAATTGCCTCAGGCCGACGCACTGGTGGTTGCAGTTCCTCATGAGGAGTTCAAGACCCAATACCTGAATCAAATGAGTCTGAAACTATTGCCGCGAGGCTGCGTAGTCGATGTTAAATCGGTGCTTGATCGACAGCAGTTCATTGATAGCGGCTACAGCTTTTGGCGTCTTTGATCAACTGGCTCATGTCAAAGTATCGACAGGTTTTGCGAATGTGTCGTTTTCGGCCGGAGACCTAGCAGCCACGATGCACTGCTTGCATTGACGGCCCTTTTTAAAAGAGTTGAAGTTAGGGTAGAAATCTTTAATGCCAGTCATTAGGGCCTTCAAAGAACGCGGCCAATTTCGAAAAAATGGGCCAAATACCTAGGGGATCGCTGATTAATTCGACTTTTCGCCCCCGAAGTACGCGGGAGCCCTTGATTTATCAGGGGATGTCTGCGCGTTTTCTGAATTAATTAGCGCCTCCCTAAGCTATATTTTATTTAGCAGTGCTTGTCCCCTCGTATTGAGAGTCACAAAGTCAGCCCAATCAGCCATCAATACACGGCGTTTTTCCAATAAGTCACTTCGCCAATAGGCCGCCTCAGCACCGCTGGCGACAACGTGAGCCAAAGCCATCTCGCAGACTTCACGCGCATGTGGTGTACATTCAGCAGCCCAGTCCCTGAATGTGCTGCGAAACCCGTGAGCAGTAATGACTTTGTCATTGCTATCACGCCAGCCCTTGCCACCATCTTCCTGGTCCTTTTGGTCCATGCGACGCAAAGTCATTAACATGGCCATATTACTAATGGGGCGACCTTTACGAGCCCCTGGAAACAGCAACGAACTACCTTTGATCCGTGGGAGAGCTTCGAGCAGTGCGATGAGCGCGTCCGATAACGGCACGGTATGAATTTTTCCCGCTTTCATTCGCACCGCTGGAATCGTCCATAGCTTGGTTTTTAAATCAACCTCACTCCAGTCGGCTTCAAGAACCTCGCTGGTTCGGCACGCAGTGAGGATCGTCATTTTGAGTGCGTAGGCGGATTGACCTTCGACACTTTCGAGCGCCGGCATGAAACGAGCCAATTCCGAGTAGGGTAATGCAGGGTGGTTTTGGGTACGTTTAGCCTTGGAACTCGGTGGTAACAGCTTGTCTAGGTGTCCACGCCAGCGCGCTGGGTTTTCACCGTCTCGCAGACCACGCGCTTTGGCGGCATCGAGCACTAGTTCGATTCTGTTGCGAACCCGGCTAGCTGTTTCGGCTTTGCTGCCCCAGATGGGTTTTAGAATTTCGAGGATGTGCTCGGTGGTGATCTGGTTGGTGGCGAGGTCACCGATGACGGGAGCGGCGTAGGTAGCTAGTGTGTTCGTCCATTGTTGGGCATGTTTGACGTTTTTCCAGCCAGCACGATGAGCCTCTATGTAATCGTCTGACACGTCCCGGAACGTGATGGATTTGTTTTTACGTTGCAGCTCGGCAGCCACCTGTGCCGCTCGTTCATCGTCACGAGCCTGTAAGGGGTCAACACCATCGCGCAGTAAACGGCGCTTATCGCTGCTGTTTTGTCGAGCCTCTTTAAGCCCTATTGCAGGATAGGTGCCCATGCCCATTTCCCTACGCTTTCCGGAGAGCTGGAAGCGCAGTACCCAATACTTCTTCCCATTGGGCTTGATTAGGAGACGTAGGCCATCTCCGTCTTCGTAGGTGCCAGGGGTCGTCAGATTTTCAATTTGCTTAGCGGTTAGCTTTCCCATGGGAATAATCCTTTATCAGCTTTGTTCCCCCATCTGTCCCCCCACAAAGGCTAGGAAGGTGACGAATGCTGGTGGATATCTTGAGACGATAATAGGCTTACACCCCCTTTGAAATAAAGGGCTGTAGAGTTTTATCGGTTGTTGGTGGATTTTGATTAGGCGGACTATCTCTCCGCCATTACATAGAGAAAGCCCCGTAGCTGAATAAGCTGCGGGGCTTTTTCGTTTCCAGCCTTTATCTACGACTGCTTCAGTGATTTTTTCCAGTCCTGCCTAGCGCTGATCAAGGCGCTCTGACGCTTTGCGATAAGCCTGATCTCGTTCACGTTTATCAATAGCGACCACGAACACGGTAACTTCCTGATCTATCACTTGATAGACCAGCCTTTACCCGCTACTACGCAGTTTGATCTTGTAGCAGTCAGGCAGGCCATGTAGGCGGTTAGCCTCAATACGTGGGTTGTTCAGGATTTCCATCAGCTCCTTCTTGAGTTGCTGACGGAGGGTGTCGCCGAGTTTCTGCCATTCCTTCAATGCACGCGCATCAAAATCAAGGCTATAGGTCATCCAAAGAAACCCTCACGCGTTGAGGCGACGCAAGGCGCTCACGTACGGTCGCCATCAAGGCTTCATCCTCTTCAGTCATGAGGACAGGCTTAAATGGCAACTGGCCGCGTTCGGCAACATATTGCAACGCCTGACGTATCAGTTCGGAAGGGGTGACACCGAGTTTCTCCAACTCAAGGTAGGCGCGAGCTTTCAGGTCGTCATCGATACGGATGTTGATAGATGCCAAGGGATAGCTCCTTGTGTAATGACGTTGGTCATTACATTGGGGCAATCGGGTTTCATTGGCAAGTCTGTCTGGACATACGGCAGTCGCTCTCATCTGTTGATCCTACTTCTTGGCCGGCGGCTTTGCCGGGCGCTTTTTATCGGTTTCCTTCACCGTTTCCCTTGGTCTTTTCTTCGCCTCTTGCTCGGTTACGTATTCACCTGTGACCGCATCGCGATATCTCGTTGGCATATCAGCATCCTTGACAGTATGTCGCCACGGCGGCGACTTTTTGAGACTAGCTCGCAGGCTTATGCACACAAGGTTCCCGGTGGGGATTCTGGTTACCAAGCTTTTCCGAAACAGGTGCTTACGTTGTGCAGGTTTGGCAGTTTTCGAGCAGGGTTGCGTTGACTGGGGTAGGGCGCTAATCTTCCGCCGTCGTCCTCATGGCGACCGGTTTTGACAGGCCGAATAACGTGCGATCTCTGTGCATCCCCAAACTGGTTCCAGGCGTCTGTCTGTGCCCATTTGTTATGGCGGCTGTGCGTGGGGCATCTTCGGGTGCGCCGGGTTTCCACGTTTCCGGTCTGTCAACCCGCGTACAGCTGCCACCCAATCCTGTTTGACAGCAGGGAGTGGTAGCTTCTTTTCATAACGTGGAGTTACATCATGAAGAAGAGCACCGCTGATTCTACCGAAGGGCAAGCACGCAAAATCTTTTGCGTAGCCGATGATGTCCGCACCGAAGAAGCCCTCACCAACGCCACCGAAATCCTCTCATCCGCCCTTCAAACCGCCTACCAATGCGCCGAAGATCCAGACAGCACGCAGTCGCCCGTGATCATGGCCCTGGCTCAATTGATCGAAAACGCGCAAATACTGGTGGATGCCGTCCTCGAGCGTGATTTCCCCACGGCCAAATAAATACCTGCTCCCTGAAACGAAAAAAAGCCTGCTGAACTCAATGCTCAGCAGGCTTTTTTGCGCATACAACCCGGTCAGGCAGGCTGTGCCACCAGGTTATTACTGACCTTGCGTCCCAACACCAGCACGGTCGCAAACCCGAACCACACCAACACCGTGGCCAGGCTCAACAACACCGAGCTGCCCAGCTGGTCGACGATGCGCCCGCCAAAGAACGAACCCAGGGCGATGATGACCTGAAACAGCGCCACAAACAGTGGCATGCCGCGCTCTACATCCTTGGGTGCCACTACAAACATCCAGATACTGGCGCAGGCTGGGAAGGCGCCGAAGGCGAAACCCCAGAGTGCGATCAGCATCGAGGCGCCGGAAAGGCCGGTGGCGAAGTAGGGGAACAGTGCTGTGCTGGTGCCAATCATCAGTGCAACCAGCAGCAGGGTGTGACGCACACTGCGGTTAGCGGCGAAACCGGCAAAAACATTGCCCATTACCCCGGCTACGCCATAGAGCAGCAGCAATGAACCAATTGTCGGGCCGTCAAAGCCGGAACTGTGTTTGAAAAACGGTGCGACATAGGTATATGCGGCAAAGTGCGCCAGGCCGATCAGCAGCACGGCGATCAACCCGACCCGTGCTTGTGGGTTGATAAACAAAGCCGGCAGGTCACGGATCTCAATGGCCTTTTCCGGGGTCAGTCGCGGTAGCAGGAAGATCTGCGCCAGCAGCACCGGAATGCCCACCAACGCCGTGACGAGGAAGGTCATGCGCCAGCCCATCAGGCCGCTGAGCCAGGTACCCACAGGCACGCCCAGTACGGTGGCGAGCGTTACGCCCATCATGATGATCGAGGTGGCTTTCGCAACCCCAACGCCTTTGGGCGCCAGCCGCCCGCTGAGGGCAATGGCCGTGGCCCAGAAGCCGCCGATGCTGATGCCGAGCAATACACGGCCGAACAGCAGCAGGCTGAAATCGGTGGCGAAGGCCACCACCGAGTTGGCGATGATCATCACCAGTGTCAGGCCAATCAGCAGATAGCGACGGTCCATGGCGCCAATGCTGACCGACAGAAACGGCGCGGCGAGGGCGGCCATGATGCCGGGCAATGTGACCATCAATCCGGCGTGACCGGCACTGATGCCCAGGTCGCTGGCAACGTCGTTGAGTACGCCCACCGGCAGGAATTCACTGGTCACCAGGGCGAAGGCACCCACGGCGACTGAAAGAATCGCCAGCCACTGCTGTTTGACGCTTTGTTGATTATGTTCGGGAAGCCCGCTAGGGGCCTGGCTCGCGCTTGGCATGGGATTGGGTTCCGGGAGGATGTCGCCTGAAGCCAGGCGGGGAGGGAATTTGGAGCGATTATAGGAATCAGTGGCGGCAATCGTTCAGGCGCTCGTTTCGATAGTAATCATCAGTGGTATCGATGTGAGATTTTAAAGAGCCTTAAATCTGCCGTACAAACGAAAAAGCCCGTCGCTGAGTCAGCTCCGAGCTTTTCCGGTTATGACGATGTTTAAGGCGCAGCAGTGGAGTCTTATTTTAGCTAGCCAACGCATTCAGTACATGGACTGGGTCATTATGGATAGCTTTCAACAATGCCTTTGCTGGTCCGGTAGGTTCACGACGACCCTGCTCCCAGTTACGTAATGTGCCAAGTTGCACATCAATCAGCGCTGCGAATTTAGCCTGGGTCAGCCCTGTCGCCTTACGGATCTCTTTGACTCGCATTGAATCAACATGGAATTCACGAGAAGGTTCGCGTTCTCCGCGCAGGATCTCGTTCATCTCTTGAACGCTTTCCATCAATTCATCAAAAAATCTGCTCATAGCTATCTCCAGTGCTCAATCGCAGCCTTCAGTGACTTGCGCTCGTCGGCAGTCAAGTCCTGCTGTTCATTTTTGGGATAGATCATCAGTAGAACAATCTGTGATGCCGAGACGAAGTGGTAATAGATCACCCGCGCCCCGCCTCGTTTGCCATGGCCCTTGGCTGCTACTCGTATCTTGCGAACTCCACCCGTACCCTCGATTACATCGCTAGCAGAAGGGTTGACTACCAACACGTTCTGAAGAGCCGTGTAGGCATCCTCGTCGATCAATTCTTTAACGCGACGGGTGAAGACTGACGTCTCTATGAAAATCATCGCTAATGTACGCCATTGGCTTAGTTGACTGCAATCCTAGCCGTGCGTGCTTCGACGTGCATCCAGTGAGTTGTAACTGCTTTTTGACACGCAGGATGTGGCCAATTATACGTCGGCCAACCGCCCCATAAGACACTCAATAAACACCCCCTCCGCCCGACTCATCTTCTGCTCGCGATTCCACAACAGGTGAATATCCACATCCGCAATCCCCTCATCCGGCGGCAACCGCCACAGCAGCCCGTTTTTCACATCGTCCGCCACCACATGAGTCGGTAAGCAACCCAAACCAAACCCGGCAATCACCAAACGCCGCACTTCTTCCAGGCTGGAGGATGACGCCACGATCCGCCCACCGAAGCCTTGCTGATCACGGAAAATCGTCAGCGGCGAGAGCATCCCGCCAATCTGGTCGCTGGTAAAACTCACGAAGTTTTCCGACTGCAAATCCCCCTCGGCCAGGTTTGTGCGCCCGAACAATGGGTGATGTTTTCCGCAAAAGAACGCGTAGCGCTGACGCAGAAACAGGTGCTGTTCCAGGCGCGGCTGAGGCCGACGATTGAGGCTCAACCCCAGGGTCGCGGTTTTTTCCAGCAAGGCGGCGACGATGTCGGAGCTGCGCATCACTTCGACTTCCAGATCGACCCGCGGATGTTCGCGATGAAAGCTGGCGAGAAAGTCATCGAAAGTGTCGGAATTAATCCGGCTGATCATCAGCAAGCGCACTTTGCCGATCACTTCATCGCCGGGCTTTTGCAGGGCGTTGCTCATTTGCGAAACCTGGCCGTACATCTCGCCGGCAATCGCGAAAATCTGTTCACCTGCCTCGGTGAGCACGAAGCGCGGGCCACGGCGCAGGATGAGCTGGCAATCCAGCTGTTCCTCCAGGCGCTTGAGCGCCTGGCTGATGGCCGGCTGCGTCAGGTGCAGGCGGGCGGCAGCGCGGCTGATGCTCAGTTCCTGGCCGATCACGCGGAAGGTGCGCAGCAGGTTCCAGTCCAGGCGGTCGTTGAGCAGGGGGTGAATATCGCGGCGGGATTCGGCCATGGTGTCGCTCGATAATAAGCAGTATTTATAATCAAGATAATAAATAGAAAATTGACTAATCATAGCCCCAGGCTGAAAAATCGGGCTCAACAAGCGCCATCAGAGCGCACCGGTTCGACCATCTCCTGCCAAAAAAATAACCAAAGGAGCCAGCCCCATGAAGCCTTCCGCTTCGCCGCAGCCTCGCCGTGCCGCGGCCGCCGCTTTTATCGGCACCATGATCGAGTGGTACGACTTTTACATCTATGCCACCGCTGCGGCGCTGGTGTTCGGTCAGTTGTTCTTCCCCTCCGACGATAAATTGTTCAGCACCATGGCTGCGTTCGGCACCTTCGCCGTGGGCTTCTTTGCGCGGCCGTTGGGCGGCATCGTGTTTGGCCATATCGGCGACCGCATCGGCCGCAAGAAATCCCTGGTGATTACCCTCGTGATGATGGGCGTGGTCACGGTATGCATCGGCCTGTTGCCGACCTATGCGCAGATCGGCGCCGCGGCACCGGTGCTGCTGATACTGCTGCGAGTGGTGCAAGGCATTGCGGTCGGCGGTGAGTGGGGCGGGGCGGTGTTGATGGCCGGAGAACATGCGCCAAAGGGGCGGCGTAACTTCTTTGCATCCTTCGCGCAATTGGGCAGCCCGGCCGGTTTGATTCTTTCCCTGCTGGCGTTCAGTGCGGTGACCCGCTTACCGGAAGAAGACCTGCTCAGTTGGGGCTGGCGCCTGCCGTTCCTGGCCAGTGCCTTGTTGTTGGTTGTCGGCCTGGCGATCCGCCTGGGTGTGAACGAGTCGCCGGAGTTCCTCGAAGACAAGGCCCAGGCGGAAAAAGCTCGGGCGATCAAGAAGGACCAAGCCCCCGTGCTGGAAGTGCTGAAGACCGCATGGCGTCCACTGTTGTTGTGCATTGGCGCCAACACATTGGGGATTGCCGGCGTGTATTTCACCAACACCTTCATGATTGCCTACAGCACTCAGCAACTGAACCTGCCGCGCTCGCTGATTCTGGAATGCCTGTTCTTCGTCGCCATTATCCAGTTCTGCGTTCAGCCACTGGCCGCCTGGGTGGCAGAGAAGGTCGGCGCTACACGGTTCCTGTGCGCCATGTGCGTACTGGCAATGGCGTCGCCGTACCCCATGTTTGTGCTGGTCAGCAGCGGCCAGGCGCCCTTGATCATCCTCGGCATTGCCCTGGCGGTGGTGTGCATGGCGTCGTTCTATGCCGTCATCGCAGGCTTTGTCAGCGGCCTGTTTGAAACCCGTGTGCGCTACACCGCGATCTCTCTGGCTTACCAGGTATGCGGCGCATTGGCCGGCGGCCTGACACCGTTGATCGGCACCTGGCTGGCCCATCAATACCTGGGCCAATGGTGGCCGATGGCAGTGTTTTACAGCGTGATCGCGGCGGTCTCGTTGGTGTGCGTCCTGGCCTTGTCCCGCCGCCACGCCACGGCTCACCGCCTGGAAATGGCACACAGTTGAGGAAGTCAGCAATGTTGAAGATCAATGGCGAGCGCCTGTGGCATAGCTTGATGGCCATGGCCGAGATCGGCGCGACTGCACGCGGTGGCAGCTGCCGCCTGGCGTTGAGCGCCGAAGACAAGGCCGGTCGCGAGCTGTTCAGCCACTGGTGTACAGCGGCTGGCCTGACGTTGAGCGTGGATGCCATCGGCAATCTGTTCGCCCGTCGTGCGGGTACCGACAATGAGGCCGCGCCGGTGATGATCGGCAGCCATCTCGATACCCAGCCCGAAGGCGGGCGCTTCGATGGCGTGTACGGTGTATTGGCTGGCCTGGAAGTGATCCGCAGCCTCGATGACCACGGTATCCAGACGCGCAAACCCCTGGAAATTGCGGTGTGGACCAACGAAGAAGGCGCGCGTTTCACCCCGGCGATGCTGGGCTCGGCGGTCTTCACCGGCGCCCTCGCGCTGGACAAGGCGCTGGCGACCACCGACGGTGATGGCGTCAGCGTGGCCGAGGCGTTGCGCACCACCGGTTATAACGGCGAGCGTGCATTGGGTGGGGCAGTGGATGCGTATTTCGAAGCGCATATCGAGCAAGGCCCGATCCTGGAAGACAACGCCAACAGTATCGGCGTGGTGACCGGCGGCCAGGCGATTCGCTGGCTCGACGTGCGGGTCGAAGGCATGGCTGCCCATGCTGGCACCACGCCGATGGCGCTGCGCAAAGACGCGTTGTATGGCGCCGCAAAAATGATCCAGGCCCTGGAAAACCTCGCTGCCGATTTTGCCCCATATGGCCTGACCACCGTAGGTGAGTTGAGCATCGCCAAGTCGTCGCGCAACACTATTCCCGGTGTGCTCGACTTCACTGTCGATCTGCGCCATCACCGCGACGCCGATATCGACGCCATGGAGCAGCAAGTGCGCGCACGCCTGCAGGCGATTGCCGACAACCGTGGCCTCAGCGTGACTATCACACCGCACTGGATCAGCCCGGCCACGCCGTTCGATGCTGAGTGCGTGGCCTGCGTACAAGCGTCGGTGGATGCTCTGGGCTACAGCCAGCAGACCATCATCAGCGGTGCCGGCCACGATGCTATCCACCTGGCGCGCTATTGCCCGACTGCGATGATCTTCATCCCCTGTGTCGGTGGCCTGAGCCACAACGAAGCCGAAGATGTCTTGCCTGAAGACGTGCGCCAGGGCACAGATGTATTGCTCAACGCCGTGTTGAAACGCGCCGGCCAGGTTCATTTCTAAAGGCTGACGCCGTGCCCATGTGGGAGCTGGCTTGCCTGCGATAGCGGTGAAGCAGGCAGTACATTGTGCTCTGACCGTGCGCAATCGCAGGCAAGCCAGCTCCCACAGATTCTGTGTTTATCCAGGAGCATCCTATGAATACGTTTTTCCATCCCGAACAACTGCTGCATCACCCACGCAGCTACTATTCTCGTGGCCAGATGCGCACGCCACAGGAGGTCCCCGAGCGTGCGCGCAACCTGCTGCTGGCTGCGCAAACCCTGGGCTTTGATATCCAGCAACCAAGCGACTACGGTATGGAACCGCTGCTCGCCGTGCATGGCGCGGCCTACCTGGGTTTTCTTCAAGAGGCTCACCAGCGCTGGAAGGAAATTCCTGAAGACTGGGGCGACGAAGTCATGTCCAACATCTTCGTACGCGAGCCCAATGCCCTGCGCGGCATTCTGGCCCAGGCGGCACGTTACCTGGCTGATGGCAGTTGCCCGATCGGTGAACTGACCTGGCGCTCGGCGTACTGGTCAGCCCAAAGCGCCGTCGCCGCTGCCCAGGCGATCCTCGATGGCGCACCAGCCGCCTACGCCTTGTGCCGACCACCGGGTCATCACGCCCGCTTCGATGCGGCGGGTGGTTTCTGTTACATCAATAATGCGGCGGTGGCTGCGCAAGCGTTACGCCAAGGCTTCCAGCGCGTCGCGGTGCTCGATACCGACATGCACCACGGCCAAGGCATCCAGGAGATTTTCTACCAGCGCGATGACGTGCTCTACACGTCGATCCATGGCGATCCCACCAACTTTTATCCCGGGGTGGCGGGCTTTGCCGAAGAAAAAGGCGATGGCCCAGGCTCAGGGTTCAACCTCAACCTGCCCATGCCCCACGGTGCCAGCGAAGCGCTGTTTTTCGAAAAGCTGGAACTGGCCCTGGCAGCGGTGAAGGACTTCTCGGCGGATGTGCTGGTGTTGTCACTGGGCTTCGATATTTACGAGTTGGACCCGCAAAGCAAGGTCGCGGTGACGCGGGAAGGCTTTGCGCGGCTGGGGCAGTGCATTCGAGGGCTGGGGTTGCCGTGCTTGATCGTGCAGGAAGGGGGTTATCACCTGGAGACGCTGGACAGTAACGCGCAGGCGTTTTTCAGTGCGCCAGCGGCGTGGGAGAAGCTATCAGTCGATTAAGCGCTAAAAGCCTGCCGATCAGTTTTCAGCAGGCTTTTCATCTATCAATGAGCAGCCGTTCCCCTCACCCTGGAACAGCGCCGTGTAGTTTTGCCCGCCATAAAATACCCCCACTATCGACACCGTTTCGCAATCAGGCCTCACCCTGAACGCGATGATGGTGCTGCGACGATAGTGCGTGATGCGCAAGCCTGTAAGCAGGTCGTCACGGCGCGTGCCACGCAAGGGGAACAGGGCGAGGCTTTCACAGTAGCTGACGAAATTGTCGATAAAGCGCGTCGCTGCCAAGGGGGAGCCGGCATCGCAGATGTAATCCTCAAGGGCATCGAGTTGCGTCAGGACTTCAGGCGAAAAAACCACCGAGTAGCTCACGCGTTCCCGATGCCTTTGCGCTGACGCCTGGTTGCCATATGCTCGCGAACCTGTTCTGCAGATAACCCGAGCTCAGGTTGTGCCTCAAGAGCGGTCGCTGCCGGGATGACTTCGTCCCTCAGCCAATCTTCCATGGCACGGTCACGTGCCAGCAGCACCCGCAATCCGTCGCGAATCACTTCGCTTTCGCTGGCATATTCGCCGGCAGCCACCTTGGCTTTGACCAGGGCCGCCATTTCAAGGGGCAAGGTGATGCTCATTTGCTGGGTTGAGCGCATTGGGATGTCCGCCAGAAGTGAGTAGGATTCAATCCTACTTGACCATTGGCGCGATGCAAGAAGCAACTGATCGATGCCGATCTCCGGCGTCTCGTCGTCCATCCAGAAGGGGTAGGTTTGCATAAGTTGCTGCGTCTCCAGTTGTGTGGGTCAGGCCGCAAGTATTGACCCGTTTTGGCGATCGCGTGGCCGCAGGTGGCCGATAAGCTGCTGAAATGTATGACTTGATATCTGTAACAGGATTATCTCGATATAGCCGCCCCGGCTCGCATGGCATCGCATCGGCTCCCATACGATAATGCTCGTCACCCCGACCACTTTGGCCCGCCTCCCGTGATCATCAATTTCGACCTCAACGACCTCCAAGCCTTCCGCGCCGTGGTAGACAAGGGCAGTTTCCGTGGCGCCGCCGAGGCCATCCGTATCTCGCAGCCGGCCCTCAGCCGACGCATCGAGAAGCTTGAATCCGCCCTGGATGTAAAGCTGTTCGAACGCACCACACGGCGGGTCAGTCTGACCATGGTCGGTCGTGCCTTCTTGCCCCAGGTGGAGCGAATGCTCGACGATCTCGACATCGCCTTGATGGGTATCAGCAACGTTGCGTCCACACGTATGGGCAACGTCACCATCGCCTGTGTGCCGTCTACCGCGTATTACTTCATGCCCCACGTGATCTCCGAATTCCACAAGCTGTATCCGAAGATTCGCCTGCGGGTGCTCGATGCCAGTGCTGGCGAAGTGAGCAATGCGGTGGCAAGCGGTGAAGCGGATTTCGGCGTGAGCTTCAGCGGTAGCCTGGCCGACGAGGTCGAGTTCGAGCTGTTGTTGCAGGAACGCTATGTACTCGCCTGTCGGCGTGACCATCCGTTGGCCATGCGTGAGAGCGTGACCTGGACCGAAGCCTATGAGTACGACTACATCAGCGTGGACAAAACCTCGGGCAACCGTTTCCTGCTCGACCAGGCGCTGCGTGGCGTGCGGGTGAAAAAGCCGAGTATCTGCGAGACCCACCACGTGACCACGATGATCGGGCTGGTGGAGGCGGGGCTGGGCGTGGCGATGGTGCCGTCGATTGCGATGCCGGCGTGCGAGCACCCGATTCTGGTGAGTGTGCCGCTGGTAGAGCCGCAGGTGATGCGCAATGTGGGCTTGATCAAGCGCCGCGGGCGGACATTGCCGCCCGCGGCGCTGGAGTTGGAACGATTGGTGCGGGAGATGCCGTTTCGGTCAGCGTGACACCGAGTCCAGGCCGGTGGATTGCACCGCCGGTTGAGCTTCGGGCGAGGCCATGAACTCCAGCAGCGCCTTGGCTTCGTCCGGGTGTTCGGCGTTGACCGGAATGCCCGCCGCAAAGCGTGTCACCGATTGCACGTTTTCCGGGATCTTGCCGACAAACGTCACACCCTTGACCGGCAACAATTCAGCCACCTGTTGCAAGCCCACTTCGTAGTCACCCTTGGCCACCTGCTCGCCCACCGGCACGCGTTCGATCATGGTGCCTTTGGCCGGCATACCGAGTTTCTTGAACAACTCTTTCTCGACGTACACACCGCTGGCGCTGTCCGAATACGCCACGGATTTGGCTTTGCTCAGCACGGCCTTGAGTTCGGCGTCGGTATTGATCGCAGGTTTTTGCGCGCCTTCCTTCACCACCAGGCCAATGCGCGAATCGGCCAGTTCCACGCGGGACGCGGGGTCGACCTTGCCTTGCTTGATCAGCTCATCCAGGGCGTAGCCGACCATGATCACCACGTCGGCGTGCTCGCCGCGGGCCAGGCGGTTGGGAATCGCTTCCGGCGCCTTGCCCATGGACGGGCCGAGAATGGTGTCGAGGGTGTCACCGCTTTGCTTGGCGTATTGCGGGCCAAGCAGTTTATAGGCGGCGGTGAAACCACCGGAGGTCATCACCTTGAGCTCTTCGGCCTGGGCCGTCAGCGCCAGGGCGCCGAGGACGACGGCAGTGAGGGATTTGAACAAAGGCTTCATTGCACCGCCTCCTGCATGACTTGGCCACGGGTATTGGCGTGGCGATACAACGCCAGGGTTGAACACAGCGCACACAGTGCGGCGAACATCATCCAATAGGCGGGAGATGCCTTGTCTTCAGTGATGTGGATGAACCAGGTGGAAATCGCCGGCGTGAAGCCACCGAAGACTGCAGTCGCCAGGCTGTAAGCCAGGGAGAAACCCGCCACGCGCACTTCCACCGGCATGATTTCGGTCAGCGCCGGGATCATTGCGCCGTTGTACAGGCCGTAGAGGAAGGAGAACCACAACAGGGTTTCCAGCATGTGCGCAAAGCTTGGCGCGTTGACCACGTAGGACAGCGCTGGATAAGCAGTGAGAACAGTCAGCACGGTCATGGCGATCAGTACCGGTTTGCGGCCGAAGCGATCACTGAGGATGCCGCCGATCGGCAGCCAGAAAAAGTTCGACACCGCCACCAGCAAGGTCACCAGCAGGGCATCGGAAGTGCTCAGTTGCAGTACGGTCTTGCCGAAGGTCGGTGCGTACACAGTGATCAGGTAGAACGCGGTGGTGGTCATGGCCACCATCAACATGCCGCCGATGACTACGGTCCAGTTCTTCACCAGGGTCGCCATCACTTCACGCATGGTCGGGCGATGCTTGCGGTTGGCAAACTCTTCGGTTTCCTGCAGGTTGCGACGCAGCACAAAGATAAACGGAATGATCACGCAACCTACGGCAAATGGAATACGCCAGCCCCAATCGGCCACCACTGCCGGTTCCATCCACACGTTCAAGCCATAGCCCAGCGCTGCGGCGACCACGATGGAGATCTGCTGGCTGCCCGACTGCCAGCTGGTGTAGAACCCTTTGCGGCCCGGCGTAGCCATTTCAGACAGGTAAACCGAGACACCGCCCAATTCCGCACCGGCCGAGAAACCTTGCAGCAGGCGGCCCAGCAGCACCAGCAGCGGCGCCCATAGGCCAATGGTGTGATAACTGGGCACCAGCACGATCAACAGCGTGCCGCTGGCCATGATCGACAACGTCACGATCAAGCCTTTGCGACGGCCCACGTCATCGATATAGGCACCCAGAATTATTGCGCCCAGTGGTCGCATCAGGAAGCCCGCGCCGAACACGGCGAAGGTCATCATTAATGACGCAAACTCATTAGCGGCGGGGAAGAACGCGGCAGCGATATAGGTTGCGTAGAAACCGAACAGAAAGAAATCGAACTGTTCGAGGAAGTTGCCCGAAGTAACGCGCAATACAGCGCCTACTTTCGAGCTGGCAGGGGCGGGCCGGGAAGGGCTAGTCATGATTTTGTGTCTCCAGCGTTCTTTTTAAAGTGCTTGTTTCGCTTAAGACTGGGGATAGTGGCTGACACATTTAGAAATGATAAGTGACAAATATGGATGCATTGATGTGTTTTGGCTATCAGTCAAAAGGGCCATCCGATTTTTCAGACCTGTTCTATGCTTGAGCTTGTGTCCAATTCTTACGGATGGGAGGTGGCTATGGGCAACGAACACCAGCAGCACAGTGAGCCAGAACGTGAACATCCTCGGCGGCGGCCAGAGGAAGAAAAGCCGCAAACCTGGAAGCACCCAGACGACGGCACGGAGCTTTCCGAACGGGACCAGGAGCGCCCGCTGAAACCCTGACTTCAAGGTAAACACAATCTAGCTGTGGGAGTGGGATAGGCCGTTCCCACAGTTGTTCTGTGAGGCTTACATAACCCTCAAGCGCTGATTTATAGTCCCCAAACCGCCTGATGAACAGCGCGCACATAGACGCAGCCCCGTGGCCTTTCTAAACTGCGGCTTGTCTTGGGGAAAGGGGCGGGCGCCGATGAATCGCAATGAACTACGCAAGGCCGACATCAACCTGATGGTGGTCTTCGAAGCGTTGATGCTTGAGCGCAATGTGACGCGGGTGGCGGAGAAGCTGTTTCTCGGCCAGCCCACCATCAGTTCGGCCCTCAACCGCCTGCGCACCCTGTTCAACGACCCGTTGTTCATTCGTGTCGGCCATCGCATGGAGCCCACGGCCCGTGCCGAGGAAATCATCCAGCACCTGTCGCCGGCCCTGGATTCCTTGTCATCGGCCCTGAGCCTGACCCATGACTTTGATCCGTCCATCAGTACCATGACCTTTCGCATCGGCCTGTCCGATGACGTCGAGTTCGGCCTGCTGCCACCGTTGCTGCGTGCCTTGCGCCAGGAGGCGCCGCAGGTGGTGTTCGTGGTGCAGCACGTGGATTACTGGCGTATTCCCGACTTGCTGGCGTCGGGCGATATCACCGTCGGCATCACCCAGACCCGCGGCCTGCCGGCAAATGCCAAGCGCAAGCTGTTGCGGCATATCCGCCCCTGCCTGCTGCGCGCCGATGCCTCGGACACGCCGCTGACCCTCGATGAATATTGCGCACGGCCCCATGTGCTGGTGTCCCACACTGCCAACGTGGCCGGGTTTGCCGATGAGTGGCTGGCGGAGGTGGGCCGCAAGCGCCATGTGGTGCTGTCGGTGCCGCAATACAGTTCGCTGCCGGCGTTGCTCGCCGGCACCGACATGATCGCCAGCCTGCCGGATTACACTGCCCAAGCCATGGCCGCCGGCGGCAATTTGTACTGCGAGCCGTTTCCCTTCCAGACCCCGACCCTGGATTTGTCGATGGTCTGGCTCAGCCACGTCGACACCGACCCGGCGGAGCGCTGGATGCGTTCGCGACTGGAGGCGTTCATGAGTGACAAGCTCCCGGCTCCAAGCTAAAAGCAACTGTAGAGACTGCTTGGCGCCTTCAACTTGCCGCTTGCAGCTGTTCCTCACACACCCTCACCACTTGCTCACGAAACCAGCTATTGGCGCTGTCTTGCCCATTGGTTTCCTTCCAGTGCATATCCAGGGTGAACCCCGGCAAACCGTTGGGTGCTTCGCACACACCGAACCCCGGTGCCGGCGCCAGCAACTTTTGCACGCGACGCGGCAGGGTGACGATGAAGTCGGTGCCGGTAATCATCTTCAACGCTGCGCTGTAGCTATTGGCCCGCGCGATCACCTGGCGCTTGCGCGCCTGACGTGCGAGCCAGCCGTCGATCATGTTGGTGTCGGAGGACCATGGCGTGGGGAATATGTGACGCCGCTCGACGAAAGATTGCAGGCTGAACGCCGGCTCCCTGGGCGCCGAGCGCTGGTCGAACACGCAAACCAGGTCATCCTCCAGCAGCATCTGGGTCTTGAAGTCTTTATGGGTGCGATGAAAGTGTGGGCCGAAGCAGATCACCAGGTCGAGGCGGCCTTCACGCAGGTCATCGACGGGAATGTCGGTTTCCAGCTTCTGCACATTGACGATCACCGGCAGGTCGGCATGGTCGAAGTGCTTCAACAGCCGTGGCAGGATCAGTTGCTCGAAGTATTCCGGGGCGCACACATTGAAGGTCACCGCCTGTTGGGTCGGGTCAAAGGCCTGGCCACCGGCGTGACACAGGTTGATGCTTTCCAGGATCTTCTGCACATGCCCGTACATGGTGGTGGCCTTGTACGTCGGACGCATACCGGCCCGTGTGTTGATAAACAGCTCATCCTCAAAGCTGGTGCGCAACTTCTTCAGGCTGTAGCTCACCGTGGACTGGCTGACGAACAGCGTTTCGGACACATCAGTAACGCTGCTCTGGTCGTAGACGGCGATAAACACCATCAAATCCTGCATATCGAGCTTTCTGAGCGAGTTACTGTTTAGCATCGGTTTCGTCCGTAAACCCTTTGTACCGAACTCAGTACAAGACTGGGCAAAATGTTAACGGAACGCTCGTACCAATAGAAAGCTCTGTAGGACTCGTCAATGTTTCGTGTGGGACAAATACTGTTTGTAATACGACGTCAGCGGATATGTCGTACGTAATGCCGGGGGTTGAAGCGCAGGACCATCAGCAGCATCACCACAGTCACCGCGGTCAGCGACCACCAGGCTCCTTCAAAGCTGCCCAATTGATCGCGGATCACTCCGGCAATCAAGGGCGACACGCCGGCAATCAGGTAACCGATGCCCTGTACAAATGCGGTAAGGCTACCGGCGCGCCGTGGGTTGTCGAGATGGTCGAGGGACACAATCAGGCTCATGGGAAACAACCCGCCGATACCCAGGCCGAGCAGGCAAGGCCATAGCAGGCTCCAGTGTTGCGGGCTGAGGATCAGGCCGCAGAACCCGAGGATGATCAGCACCAGCAGCACCGCGATCACGCCGCGTTTATCCTGGCGTCGGTTGGCGATGGCCGGAGTGACCAGGCCGGAGATCACCTCCATGGCGGTCAGCAAGCCCAGCAGCAAGCCGGCATTCTGTTCGCTCCAGCCCTGTTCGACGTAGTACGGCGCCAGCCACGCCAATACACAGGTATAGGACGCCGTGCCCAGGCCAAAAAAGATCGCCAGCAACCAGGCGCGGCGATTGCTGAAAAATGATTCCCGAATGCTCGATTCTGCTTGAGGCAAGGGTGGCAGAGCCGAACGCTGGGCATACCAGAACACCAGCGCCAACAGCGCCAGTACCGCCCAGATCGCCAGGCCGATGCGCCAACTGCCAGTGCGCACTTGCACCAAGGGTGAGAGTGATGCCGCCAGCGCAGCGCCGCCCATGATCGCAGTCACATACAGGCCCATGAACAGCGAAACGTCAGCGCTGAATCGCGACTTGATCAGCGTCGGCATCAACGCCTGAATCAGCGCGATGCCGACCCCTGCGGCAATCGCGCTGACGATCAGCTCCAGCGCCGAATCCAGCAACAGCCGCGATAAGGTCGCCAGCCCAATCACCAGCAGCGACAGCATAATGCTGCGATGTTCGCCCAGGCGCTTGGCCAGGCCCATGCCAACAAACATCGCCAGGCCCATGGCCATGACCGGCAACATGGTCAGTAACGCGGCGCTGCTGAAACTCAACGGCACATCCACGCGAATCGACGATAACAACGGCCCCACAGCCGCCATTGACGGTCGCAGGTTAAGGGCGACCAGCACCACGCTGATCATCAGCCATACGGCGGTGGTGGGTTTTGCGTGAACGTTTTCCATGGGCCTGCCTTGTTCGAACAAGGGCGAATCAGGCCATGCAGGGGCAAGTGGGGCAAATCAGAAAGTCGCTGGGGCTATCTAAAAATTGCGGATAACTGACAGATCGCCCCTCTCACAGGGGAAAACCAGAGTCACATAGAGCGAGTTCCAGGCTTGGTCGACTCCCACCGCCCTTGGTCGATTTCAATCAGCGTCGGCCCCTGGCGATCAGCTGCGGCGCGCAGTGCCGAGCGCAGATGCTCGATGCCTTCGATGCTCTCTGCCGCGCAGCCCAGGGCCTTGGCCACGCCAATAAAGTCCGGGGTGTAAATGTCCACACCCACAGGCTCGATGGCCCGATTGAGCATGTATTTCTTGATCTCCTCATAGCCCTGGTTATTCCACAACAGCACGATCACCGGTGTGCGGGCTTCCACGGCGCTGGCCAGTTCCGGCAGGGTGAATTGCAGGCCACCGTCGCCGATCAGGCACACCACCGGTTGTTCATCGCCGCGCGCCAGCCAGGCGCCGATGGCGGCGGGCAGGGCATAGCCCAGGGTGCCGTAGCCGGTGGATGAATTGAACCAGTGACGTGGTCGGTCGAGGTTCAGGGTCAGGTTGGCGCTGTACACCGGTTGGGTGGAGTCGCCCACCAGCACGGCGCCGGGCAGTGCTTCCAGGACGGTGTTGAGAAGCCGCGTGTGTGCACGGGTGGCAGCGTCCCAAGTGGGCTCCAGCTCGGCCCACAAACGTGCGACGCGAACTGCGCCCCAATCGGTATTGCGCGGCGCCAGTGACTGGCGGTCCAGTTCGGTGAGCAGCGCCCGGGCGGCGATTTTCGCGTCGGCCACCAGAGCCACCTCGGGTGGGTAGTTGCGTACGGTCTGATCCGGGTCGATATCAATGCGCAGCAACGTACCGGGAATCTTGAAGCCGCCAGCGAAGGTCACGTCGTAATCGGTTTCCGCCAGTTCCGTGCCGATGGCCAGTACCACATCGGCCTCGGCGACCAGGGCGCGGGTGGCCGCCAGGGTCTGGGTCGAGCCGATCAACAACGAGTGTGCGGCAGGCAGCAGGCCTTTGGCATTGATGGTCAGGGCCACGGGCGCGCCGAGGGTTTCGGCCAGGCGGGTCAACTCGGGCGCCGCATCGATGGCGCCGCCACCGGCCAGAATCAGCGGGCGTTGGGCGGTGGCGAGCAAGCGGCTCATGTGCTCGATCGCCGCCGGTGCCGCTCCGGCGCGGGCCACGCTGACCGGCTGGCTGCCCAGCAGAGCGTCGGCATTCTCCACCAGCACATCCAACGGAATCTCGATATGCACCGGGCGCGGCCGCCCGGCCTGAAACAGTGCAAACGCCCGTGCCAGCACGCCGGGCAACTCGTGGGCCGACATCAAGGTATGGGAAAACGCCGCCACGCCGGCCACCAGTGCGCTCTGATTCGGCAACTCATGCAACTTGCCACGCCCGCCGCCCAACTGGCTGCGCGCCTGCACACTGGAAATCACCAGCATCGGGATCGAATCGGCATAGGCCTGGCCCATGGCCGTGGTGATATTGGTCATGCCCGGGCCGGTAATGATGAAACACACACCAGGCTTGCCGCAGGTGCGCGCGTAGCCGTCGGCCATAAACCCGGCGCCCTGTTCGTGGCGCGGGGTGACGTGACGGATGCCGGAGCGCGCCAAACCACGGTACAGCTCCACGGTATGCACACCGGGGATGCCGAACACATGATCGACACCGTAGCCTTTCAGGAGGTGGACCAATACTTCGCCGCAGGTTGCCATGCCGGTCGCTCTTGTTATGGATTGAAGGCGCTATTGGACCGGCTGGCCGGTAGCGGCAACAATCGATAAAAAGTCATACTCGCCATGTCCTCACGTCATGGCTGCGCCCTAATGAAACGCCTTCCACCGTTGCCCGCATTGCACACCTTCTGGGTCACGGCCCAATGCTGCAACTTCACCCGCGCCGCCGAGCAACTGCACATCACCCAGGGGGCGGTGAGCCGCCAGATCGCGGGGTTGGAACGGCATTTGGGCTATGGGTTGTTTGTGCGCCAGGCGCGGGGCTTGAGCCTGACCGAGGAAGGTCGCGAGTGGGCGCTGCGGGTGCAGCAGGTGTTCGGCGTGATCGGTGAGGCCGTGGAGCAAATCGGCAGTCGCCGCGAGGTTTTGCAGCTCAAGGCGTCCACCTGTGTGATGCGCTGGCTACTGCCACGCGTGCTGCAATGGCAAAGGGAGCGCCCGGATGTACCGGTGGAACTGACCACCACCGTGGCCTACACCGTGGATTTTCGTCGCGAGCCATTTGATGCGGCGGTGATCTATGCGCCCATCGCCGAGCAGTCCGAGCAGGCTCGGCATTTGTTCGATGAACAACTCACACCGGTCTGTGCGCCGGCCTTGCTGGACAACTTGCACACGCCAGCGGATCTGCAACACCAGGTGCTGCTGCACCCCACGCGGGATCAGCGGGATTGGGCATTGTGGTTAAAAGCGGCGGGTACGCGCCTGAGCAGTCTGAGCCAGGGGCATCATTTCGAAACGCTGGACCTGGCGATGACGGTGGCGGCACAAGGCTCGGGCGTGGCGATCGGTGATCGTGCGCTGATTGGCGAGGACCTGAAGGCGGGGCGCCTGGTGATGCCGTTTGAACTGCGGGTGCCGACAGGCATGGGCTACTTCCTGGTGTATCCGCCGCAGACAGTGCCTTCTGCCGGGTTGTTGGCCCTGATGGATTGGCTGACCAGCCAGGCACAAATGTAGGAGGGGTTTGCCCCCTCCCACATTTTTACCGCGTGGTGTCAGTAGCCAACGGTGAAGCGCTTACGCGAGTGCTTGGGTGTTTCAACCTCGTCGATCATGGCGATGGCGTAGTCGGCAAAGCTGATCGAGCTGTTACCGTCACTGCTCACCAACAGGTCATCCTGGCCCAGGCGGAATTTGCCGGTGCGCTCGGTCCCGTCGAACAGCGCCGATGGCGAGAGGAACGTCCAATCCAATTCCGTTTCCTGGCGCAGCGTTTTCAGGAAATCAGCCCCGGCACTGGCTTCGGCCTTGTACTCCGCAGGGAAACCCGGGCTATCGATGACGCGACTGCCGTCCGGTAGCAGCAACGAGCCTGCACCACCCACCACCAGCAGGCGTTTGACCCCGGCCTTTTTCACCGGGCCGATCACGGCGCTGGCGGGCAAGGTGGCAAAGTGCGCGGCGCTGATCACCACATCGCTGCCGCTGATAGCGTGTTGCAGGGCATCGGCGTCCAGGGCATCCACCTGCTTGACCGTGACGCCTGGGCGTACGCCCAGCTTGTCGGTGTTGCGAGCGATGGCGGTGACGGTATGCCCGCGGCGCAGGGCTTCTTCCAGCAGTTGGCTACCGGCACGGCCGGTGGCACCAATGATTGCGATTTTGCTCATGACGTTCTCCATCAGGGTTAGGGTTTAAAGCCGATCACCACTTCATTTCGCCCTTGGCGACTTTGGCGCTCAATTCCAGCGAGCTTTCGTCGGCGAGGGTGGGGTAACGCTGTTTCATGGCCGCAATCAGGGCGGCGGAATCCTTGGCCTTGGCGGTTTCGATGTCGAAGGCCTGGATGTAGTCGGCGGTGAATTTCACCGAGGCCAGCGATGGGGTGCCCAGGTAGTGACCAGGGATCACTGTTTTTGGCTTCAAGCCTTCAATACGCTCAAGGGTGCTCAACCAGTCTTTATGAGATTGCGCGCCCTGAGTGTCAGCCATCCACAGGTGAATGTTTTCGGCGACAACCACGCCACCGACTACAGCCTTGATCGACGGGATCCACACAAAGCTGCGATCCGGCTGCGGACCGTCCAGGCCGACCACTTCAAGCTGTTGCCCTTCAAGGGTCAGGCTGTGGCCTTGCAACACTTGCGGCACGATCGTTTTGGTCGGTTTGTCGGCGCCCATTTTCGGGCCCCAGAATGCCAGCTTGCCGGCGACGGTGGCGTTGATATGGTCGACCACCGGTTGTGGCGCCAGCACCTTGGCGTCGGGGAACGCGGCGGTCAGGGTGTCGAGGCCGAAGTAGTAGTCCGGGTCGCCATGGCTGATGTAGATGGTGGTCAGGTGCTTGCCGCTGGCGCGGATTTTCTGCACCAGTTGTTCGGCCTGGCCTTTGCCGAATTGGGCGTCCACCAGGATCGCGTCTTTGGCACCGCTGACCAGCACCGAGCTGACGGGGAAGATCGCCGCTTCGCCTGGGTTGTACACGTCCAGTTTCAGCTCAGCGGCTGCCGCGTGGGCGGCGAACGCCAGGGCGGCAGTGGCCAGGGTCAAGCGTTTGAAGGTCGAGAACATCGGGCAGCTCCTGCCATTGGTAAGGGGTGGGTAGAGCTTAGTTGCATAAAACACCACAAAAAATGCGATGCTTGGACATAGTTTGTTTCTGAAATCGGGCAGATCATGGATCGTCTTCAAGCAATGCGCGTGTTTGTCACCGTGGTGGACCTGGGTAGCCAGTCTGCCGCCGCCGATCATCTGGACCTGTCGCGCCCGGTCGTCTCGCGTTACCTGGCTGAGCTGGAGGATTGGGTCGGCGCGCGCCTGCTGCACCGCACCACGCGCAAGCTCAGCCTCACTGCTGCCGGGAGCGAAACCCTGCCGCGCTGCCGGCAATTGCTGGAGCTGTGCGCTGATATGCAGGCCGCCGTCAGCGAGCCCGATGACGCGCCCCGGGGCTTGTTGCGCCTGAGCGTCAGTACCTCGTTCGGCCAGGCGCAGTTGGGCGCGGCCATTGCCGAGTACGTCAAGCGCTACCCGCTGGTGACGGTGGACTTGCAGATGCTCGACCGCACGGTGAACCTGGTGGATGAGCGCATCGACCTGGCGATCCGCACCAGCAATGACCTGGACCCGAACCTGATCGCCCGGCGCTTGACCGTGTGCCGCTCGGTGGTGTGTGCCACACCGGCCTATCTGCGTGAGCATCCGGCGCCGCAAAAAGTCGAAGACCTGGCCCGGCACAACTGCCTGACCCACTCCTATTTCGGCAAGAGCCTGTGGCATTTCGAAGAGCAGGGCGAACACGTGTCGGTGCCGGTGCACGGCAATATCACCGCCAACGAGGCCAGCACGTTATTGCGTATAACCCTGGCCGGGGCAGGGGTGGCGATGCTCCCCAGTTATCAGGCCGGTGACCTGATCCGCAGTGGTGAACTGGTGCGCTTGCTGCCTGCAGCAGAGCCACGGCAGATGAACATCTATGCGGTGTACGCCTCGCGCAAGCACATGCCCTCGGCACTGCGCAGCCTGCTGGACTTTCTGGTGCTGCGGTTTCCCGAGGCGCCTGCGTGGGACGTCGGCCTCTGAGGCGATATAAACGCGCTGAATGGCAGCCAATCATGGCAACTTGCGCTGACTGACCTATGCTTTAAACAGCACCGTGTAGATCCGTTCAGAGGTCTGTGCCATGAGTATCAAAACCAGAAAATACCTGACGATTTTCACCCTCTGTGCATTGGCGACTGCGTTGTACGGGACAGCCGCCTATCGCGTTGAGCAAACGCGCATGCAACCGGCGGCGTTCGCCATCAGTTGCCATCAGGACCAATGCGTGCCGCGCACCGGCAGCTTCAGCGCGCTCAGGTAGGCTGCTCGGCCTTCAATTGCTCGCGAAACGCCTTGGGTGAAAACCCGACCCTGCGGCGAAACAGTCGTGAGAAGTTGGTCGGATCGGAAAAGCCCAGCACCTCGGACATCTCATTGATGGTCATGCTGGTGTAGGTCAACAAGCGCTTGGCTTCCAGCAATTGGCGGTCATGCATGATCTGCAACGCCGGTTGCCCGCCCAATTCCCGACAAGTCCCGTTCAAGTGTGAGACCGAGATGCCCAGCTTGTGGGCCAAATCTTCAATCTTGGGGTGCTCACGGTAATGCTGTTCGACCAGTTGGGTGAAACGCCGAAAATACTCACGGCCACGTGGGGCGCGTGGATGACGACGCTGGATCGCCTGGCGGCTGACCCACACCAGCAGCACGCTGACCAAGGCGTGCAACATCATGTCCCGTGCCGGTTGATCATCGGCGTATTCGTCCTGCAAGCGCACGAACAGGTTGTTCAAGTAGTCGCTGTCCTTGCCCGCAGGATAACTGCCGAGGGTTTGCAGGCCATCGACGGTGTCGCCCAATTGCGCCTGCAAATGGCTGACCAGCGGCGCCGAAAGGGTCACCACATAACCCTGCACATCTTCGGAAAAACGAAAGCCATGCACGCACAGTGGCGGCAGCACTTGCAGGCTCGCTTCATTGAGGGTGGTGCGCTGGCCTTCGATTTCCAGTTGTGCCTGGCCTTTGTGCACATACAGCAGTTGGCACAGATCCGCGTGCCGGTGGGGCTGGATTTCCCACTGGTATTCCCGACTGCGCCGGGAAATGGTTTCGCAGTGCAACAAATCGGGCGTCGGCCACTGCTGGCTTTCCCCGTAAAGCTTGAAGACCGGAATCGCGGTTTTGGTCATGGTTTCAATCCGATACTCAGGATAATGGTTCGGTAATCGCCCCGATTGGCGAAAAGCGCAGGCTTTGACGCAGTTTTCACCTTCTTATGCGGTTCGCTCAAGTGAAAAATGTCAGCCACAATTCCACTGACAACTCTTTCACTCGATACGTTCGGGTAAAGCGTGAAGGCCATAAAAATAATGAAAACCCTGAAAACCCAAGTCGCCATTATTGGCGCCGGTCCGTCTGGATTGCTGCTCGGCCAGCTGCTGCACAACGCCGGCATTCAAACCATTGTCCTAGAGCGCCAGAGCGCCGATTACGTGCAAGGGCGCATCCGTGCCGGTGTGTTGGAGCAGGGCATGGTCGACCTGTTGCGCGAAGTCGGGGTGAGCCAACGCATGGATGTTGAGGGGTTGGTGCACACCGGCTTTGACATTGCCCTCAATGACCAACTTATCCCAATCGATCTGAAGGCATTGACCGGTGGCCAATCGGTGATGATCTACGGCCAGACCGAAGTCACCCGCGACCTGATGGCCGCCCGCGCAGCCGCCGGCGCTACCACGCTGTACGAGGCGTGCGACGTACAGCCCCATGATCTGAAAAGTGATCGACCCTGGCTGACGTTCAATCACCAAGGCCAAGCCTATCGCCTGGAGTGCGATTACATCGCCGGTTGCGATGGCTTCCATGGCGTCGCCCGTCAGTCGATTCCGGCGCAGGCGTTGAAGGTATTCGAGCGGGTCTATCCCTTCGGTTGGCTGGGCGTGCTCGCCGATACGCCGCCGGTACACGCCGAGCTGGTGTATGCCAAACACCCACGGGGTTTTGCCCTGTGCAGCATGCGCTCACCGACGCGCAGCCGTTATTACCTGCAAGTGCCGCAGGACGAGGCTGTGGAGGATTGGTCGGATGAGCGTTTCTGGGATGAGCTGAAAACCCGCTTGCCCGGTTCATTGGCGCAGCAGTTGGTGACCGGCCCATCGATTGAAAAAAGTATCGCGCCGCTGCGCAGCTTCGTGGTGGAACCCATGCAGTACGGGCGCCTGTTCCTGCTTGGCGATGCCGCGCATATTGTCCCGCCCACCGGCGCCAAGGGGTTGAACCTGGCGGCCAGTGACGTGAGCACGTTGTTCCGGATCTTGCTCAAGGTGTACCGCGAAGGACGCCTGGACTTGCTGCAAAAGTACTCGGCTATCTGCCTGCGCCGGGTATGGAAAGCCGAGCGGTTTTCCTGGTGGATGACCTCGATGCTGCATGAGTTTCCCCAGGCGGACGCCTTCAGCCAGCGCATTGCCGAGAGTGAGCTGGACTATTTCATCCACTCGGATGCCGGGCGCAAAACCATTGCAGAAAATTACGTCGGGCTTGCTTATGAGCCTATCGAATAGCCTGCTATCGTATTGAGCATTCCCGCGGGCGATCTTGTCCTGCGGGCCTTGTTCGAAGGTTCTGCCGTGACTCACCTCAATCAGCCCGCCCCAACCGTTCCCGCCGTGCGCAGTATTCTTGCTGCGCTGATGATGGCGATCTTCCTCGGCGCCCTGGACCAGACCATTGTGGCGGTGTCCATGCCGGCCATTTCCGCGCAGTTTCATGACGTCAACCTGCTGGCCTGGGTGATTTCCGGCTATATGGTGGCGATGACCGTGGCGGTGCCGATCTACGGCAAGCTTGGCGATCTGTATGGGCGTCGGCCCATGATGCTGATCGGCATGGGCGTGTTCACCCTGGCGTCGCTGTTTTGTGGCATGGCGCAAAGCATGGAGCAATTGGTGCTGGCGCGGATTCTCCAGGGCATCGGTGCCGGCGGGATGATTTCAGTGAGCCAGGCAATCATTGGCGACATTATTCCTCCCCGCGAACGGGGACGTTATCAGGGGTATTTCAGCAGCATGTACGCGGTGGCCAGCGTGGCGGGGCCGGTGCTGGGCGGCTATATGACCGAGTACCTGTCGTGGCGCTGGGTGTTTTTGATCAACCTGCCGCTGGGTGCCGGCGCCTGGTACGTGGCCCATCGCACTCTGGTGGGGCTGCCGGTGCCGCAGCGCAAGCCGATCATCGATTACCTCGGCACGGTGCTGATGATCGTCGGCCTCACCGCCTTGTTGCTGGGTATCACCGAAATCGGCCAGGGCCATTCGTGGCGTGACGATCAAGTGCTGGGGTTGCTGGCCTGCGCACTGTTGGCGTTGAGCGTGTTTGTGTGGCACGAACGCCGCGCGCGCGAACCGCTGCTGCCCATGCACTTGTTTGCCAACCGCAGTGCGGTGTTGTGTTGGTGCACGATTTTTGTCACCAGCTTCCAGGCGATTTCCCTGACCGTGCTGATGCCCCTGCGTTACCAGACCGTGACCGGCGCCGGTGCCGACAGTGCGGCCCTGCACTTGCTGCCCTTGGCGATGGGCTTGCCGATGGGCGCGTATTTTGCCGGGCGCATGACGTCGGTGACTGGCCGCTATAAACCGATGATCCTGAGCGGCGCGGTGTTGAGCCCGCTGGCGATTCTCGGCATGGCCTACAGCGCGCCCCAGGCGGTGGTGCTCACCAGCGTATTCATGCTGTTGTGCGGCATTGCCGCCGGTATGCAGTTCCCGACCTCGTTGGTGGGTACGCAGAACTCGGTAGAGCAACGGGATATCGGTGTGGCCACCAGCACCACCAACCTGTTCCGCTCCCTGGGCGGGGCAGTGGGGGTGGCTTGCATGTCGGCGTTGCTGCTGGCGCTGTTGCACGACTCCAGTTTCGCCCATTTGACGAGCGCCGCACTGGTGGCCGAAGGCAGTTCTGGCAACGTGCTGCTTGACGGCCTCAACGCCGCACCCGGCCCGGCGCAGGATGCGTTGCGCGGGGAGTTGGCGGTGACGTTCCGGCATTTGCTGATGGTGAGTGCGGCAGTGTCGCTGCTGGGGTTGGCGGCTGCGATCGTGATGCCGAACCGGGTGCTGCGTGGTCGGGAAGACAAAGCCCGCTAGGTCCAACTGAATGTAGGAAACCAAATGTGGGAGGGGCGGCGCGACGATTCGACTTGCTCCCACAGTTTGATTGCATTTCAAGTCAGGTCAGGGGCTGTAATATCCCACCGCAACCATGAAATGCCCGCTTTTGCGCACATAAGCGTGCTTGTTCTCGACCTTACCCGTCACCGGGTTTTTCCAGCGGTATTTGTATTCGCCCTGGTCCTGCTCGGCCATCATCTTGAGGATCGGCACACCCACCGGTTTGCCATCCGGGTCCTTGATCTTGGCAAAGTCGGTGTTGATCAGGCGCAGGTTGGTGCCGTGGGCGACGTAGCGTCGCGTGTTCAGGTCTACCACGAACACGTACAGGTCATCTTGCAAGAAGCCGCCCTGCAAGGAGTTGATCGCCTTGAGCGTGCCGGTTTCATCCTTGACCAGCGCTTCCACCGCCTTGTTGCGCAGCGCCCGTGCCTGTTCTGGCGTGGCGCGCGGCAAGTAATAACCGACCGCCAGGATGCGTTCGCCCACCCGCTGATAAAACACATGCTTATGTTCGACCTTGCCGTCGTTCCAGTTCTGCCAGCGATAGTCAGCCTGCTGGATACCCTGGCCTTCCGGCTCGCTCAAGGCTTGTTTGAACGAGGCTTGCAGGTCGGGCCCGAGTACCTCGGACACGTCGCGACCGATCAGCGCGGAGGAGGGCCCGCCACTGGCCAACAGTACGCCTTGGGTATTGACCACAAACACATAACGGTCCTGGTCGATGAATTCGCCCTGACGGCTGAAGGCGGCAAACGCCTTGTCACCTTGCTTGTGGTAGTACGCCAAGGCCTTTTCCAGCAGGGCCTTGGCGGCTTGGGCATCCGCTTCCTGTGCCGTGGCGGCATGCACCTGGCTGCAACACAACAGCAGCAGCCAGGTGAGTCGGAGCAGTCTCTTCATTTACCGTCCCTCGTTCTTGTTGGTGTGCCAAGAGCGTAGACGGTTGGCGGCAAATCAGAAGGGTTTAGTGGGCAGGTATTTGCCGTCCAGGGTGATGACCGCACGGGAGCCGCCGTCCGGGTCTTCGACTTTCTTGATGTCCAGCTTGAAGTTGATGGCGCTGATGATGCCGTCGCCGAATTGCTCATGCACCAAGGCCTTCAAGGTCGAGCCGTAGACCTGCAGCATTTCGTAGAAGCGGTACATCGTCGGATCGGTCGGCACACCGCTGGGGAAACTGCCGCGCAGTGGGACGCTTTGCAGCAGGCGGCTGGCGTCCTGGTCGAGGCCGAGTTTGTCGCACACGATGTCGGCCGCCTCCTTGGGCAGTGGGTGCTGGCCGAGCAGGGCGGCGGTGACGAACGCCAGGCTCAGGCCGGTGCCATCGGTGAGGTCCTGCCATGACAGATTCTTGCGTGCCTTGAGGTCGATAACGGTATCGGCCAGGGCCAGGCGTGGGGTTTGGGCGAATTGGGATTGCAACATGGTGATGTCCTCTTGGGTGGTTAAGGTTCAGGCAGCGTGGGCGCGGGTGGTTGGATGGTCGAGCAGGGAGACGAAGCGTCCGGTGCGACCGTCCAGCGCGTCGATGCCACCGGTTTCGATGTCATACACCCAGCCATGCAGGTTCATCCGGCCTTGTTCCAGGGCCAGCGCAACGCTGGGGTGAGTCTTGAGATTAGCCAGTTGGGCGACCACGTTTTCACGCACCAATGAATCCAGGCGCGCAGCGTCCGAGACATGCGTACGGGATGCATTGATCACCTTGGCTGACTCGGCATGACGCAACCAGTTGGCCACGGCCGGCAGATGGTCCAGGCACTTGCAGGTGGAAATCGCAGTCATGGCGCCGCAGTCCGAATGCCCGCAAATCACAATGTCGCTGACCCCGAGTACCGCCACCGCATATTCAACCGTGGCCGACACACCACCCGGCTCGGGGCCGTAGGACGGCACGATATTGCCGGCATTGCGGATCACGAACAGATCGCCGGGTTCCTGCTGGGTCAGAAGCTCCGGTACGACACGGCTGTCGGAGCAGGACACGAACAAGGTGCCGGGGTTCTGTGTGGTGGCCAGGTGCTTGAACAAGTCGCTGCGTTGGGAAAAGGCTTCACGTTGGAATTTGCGAAAGCCATCGATGAGATGCTGCATGGTGGTTCTCCTTGCGTCGCTGATGGGGCAAGGATGGAAGTTTTCGGCTATAGCGTCCAAGACCGGTTTATGATGCTGTCTATAAGTCATGCCTATAGCTGGAGCGCTGTCGATGCTGCTGCGTCATATCCGTTACTTGCTCGCCGTTGCCGAGCATCGCAACTTCACCCGCGCCGCCGAAGCGCTGCATGTATCGCAGCCGACCCTCTCACAACAGATCAAACAGCTGGAAGAAAGCCTCGGCGCGCCGCTGCTCGACCGCTCCGGGCGCAGTATCAGCCTGACCGATGCGGGGCGAGCCTATGTGCGCTTTGCCCGGCTGGCCTTGCAGGACCTGCAGGCCGGCAGCCGCGCCATACACGATGTGCAAGACC
Organism: Pseudomonas sp. B329; assembly: GCF_023127835.1. NCBI lineage: Bacteria > Pseudomonadati > Pseudomonadota > Gammaproteobacteria > Pseudomonadales > Pseudomonadaceae > Pseudomonas > Pseudomonas sp. B329. The sequence continues at coordinate 176,291 of NZ_SPKP01000003.1, forward strand.
TCAGCCGCGGGCATTTGCGCCTGGCCATGACGCCGACCTTTACCGCCTACCTGATCGGCCCGTTGCTGGCGCGATTCAATACGCTGTACCCGGGCATCACCCTCAGCGTCGAGGAGTTGACCCAGGACCGTATCGAAGCTGCACTGGGCGAAGACCTGCTGGATATCGGTATCGGATTTACCGGCGAACATGGGCCGGACATTGAGTGCAAGGGGCTGTTTGTCGAACAACTGAGCGTAGTGGTCAGTGCCAGCCATCCCCAATTGAGCCGACTCGTTTGGCTTGAACAACCCCTGGTGCTGCTGAACACGAGCTTCGCTACCCGCCGCCATATCGATGACTACTGCCGCGGGCAAGGTGTGAAACCATTTATCGCCATGGAAGCCAACTCCATCAGCGCAATCATCGAAATCGTCCGCAACACGTCACTGGCAACCGTCCTGCCCCAAGCACTGGCCGAGGCGCAGACGGGGCTGCACGCCGTGACCATCGACCCACCGCTGCCGCAGCGTACTGCCGCACTATTGAGCCGCAAGGGCGCCTACCGCAGCGCCGCGTGCAGGGCGTTCGTCGAGCTGATGTGGGAGGGGGCTTGCTCCCGATAGCGGAGTGTCAGTTAACAATTTTTTGGCTGATCCACCTATATCGAGAGCAAGCCCCCTCCCACATTTAGATCTCGGTGTGCCAGACAGGCCGTCATGGCAGCAAATTCAAGGCGCAGCCAACCACTGGCTGACAACCCCCCCATACACACCCGTCGCCACGCTCAAGTGCAACCACTGATCCACATAACTCTTCCAGGCCACATCATCGCGAGGTAGCAGGAAGGCTTTTTCACTGTACTGCATCGGCCGCTCAGGATTGACCGCACACAACCCCGGCTTGAGCTTCTGCTGATACCGCGCCTCGCTGGCATCGGTAATCATCACATCGGCCTTGCCCGCCAGCAGCTCATCAAAAATCGTCACATTGTCATGCAGGCGAATCTGCGTCTGGCCCAGGTGGGCACGGGCAAACACTTCATTGGTGCCACCTGCCGGCTCGATCACCCGCACCTGTGGCTGGTTGATCTGCTCAACCGTTTGGTAGCGCTGCACATCGGCGCAGCGCACCAGTGGGATCTTGCCGTCAACCCCCAGCGATTGGCTGAAGAACGCCTTTTTCTGCCGCTCCAACGACACCGAAATCCCACCCACGGCGATGTCGCACCGTTGGGCGAGGAAGTCCGGCATCAGGGTTTTCCAGGTGGTGGGCACCCACTTGATCGTGGTGTTGAGGCTCTTGGCCAGGGACTCGGCCATGGCAATGTCGATACCTTCATAATGGCCATCGGCGCGCAATGAGGTGTAGGGCTTATAGTCGCCCGTTGTGCAAACGGTCAGGGTGCCGCGCTGGATCACCTCGTCAAGACGTGACGGGACAGTGTCGGCCTGGGCGATGTTTACCAGGCTTGCCAGCACACAGAGGGCCAGAGGAGCTTTCATGGGGGCGAGTCCTTGGGGCACGGTCGGGGCGCCCATTATTTCCAGCGCCGGGCAGGGTGGCAAGGCGTGGGGAATGTTTAGCCAAACTGTACCCAAACTCCATCAAGCCTGAATTTAACCGCCTATCCAGGCGTGTGACGCTCGGGGTTCTCTATTTCTGTGATCCGCGCATGGACGGTTGCCCCGACACTCACGCCGCGACACTGCCTTCTGCACTTGCGTTCTGGGCCTTGTTCCATTGTCGACACGCGCGCCCGCCAGACACCTCTTTTCTACGTTGATCCACCCCCACGGATGACGTGCACCTGTGCCCATCTGCATCTGCCCGACCCAAACGTATGAGAATTGCCATGAGTGTCTTTGCCCGCCTGCACGAAGCCCGAACCTTCCTTGAGCAGAACCCCGACATCGAGATGTTCGAGCTGTTTATCCTCGACAACAACGGCGTACCCCGCGGCAAGCTGCTGCACCGCGACGAACTGCTGGCGGTGTACGAAACCGGTCGGCCACTGCCCAGCACCATTCTCGGCCTGACCATCAATGGCGATGACGTAGAAAACTCAGGGCTGGTGTGGGAAGTCGGCGATATCGACTGCCGCGCCTACCCGATCAGTGGCAGTTTGCAGCGTATGCCCTGGCGTCTGATCCCTACCGCGGCGGTGCAAGTCAGCATGCACCCCACACAAGGCTTGCCCGCTACCGTGGCCGACCCTCGGCATTTGCTCGCCAAGGTCATCGATGCACTCAAAGCCGATGGCTATTACCCAGTGATGGCGGCAGAGCTGGAGTTCTACCTGCTCGACCAGAAGCCCGACGGCAACGGTCGTCCGCGACCGGCGCGGGATATGGACGGCAATCGCCCGCGTTCGACCCAGGTGTATGGCCTGCGCGAACTGGAGCAGATCGAGCCGTTTCTCGCCGACCTTTATAGCGCCTGCAAGCTGCAAGGTATCCCGGCGCGAACGGCCATCTCCGAGTACGCCCCGGGCCAGGTGGAAATTACCCTTGAACATCGCACTGATGCTTTACAGGCGATGGACGAAGCGGTGCGCTACAAACGCCTGGTCAAGGGCGTGGCCCACAAGCATGGAATGGCCGCATGTTTTATGGCCAAGCCGTTCGACGACCTGGCCGGCACCGGTATGCATATGCACGTCAGCCTGGCCGATGCCCAGGGCAATAACCTGTTCGCCAGCGAGGCGGCTGATGGCACGCCACTGCTGCGCCAGGCGGTGGGCGGGATGCTCAGTACGTTGCTCGATTCGCTGCTGATGTTCTGCCCCAATGCCAACTCCTATCGGCGTTTCCAAACCAACAGCTATGCACCCCTGGCTGCCACCTGGGGCGTGGACAACCGCACCGTCAGCCTGCGCGTGCCCGGTGGCCCGGCCAGTTCCCGGCATATCGAGCACCGCATCTGCGGCGCCGATGCCAACCCTTATCTGGCGGCCGCCGCGATCCTGGCCGGCATCCATCGCGGCATTCGCGAGCAACGCGACCCTGGCGCCCCGGTGGAAGGAAACGGTTATGCCCAGGCCAAGGAGCTGTTGCCCACTGACTGGCTGACCACCCTGCGTGCGCTTGAGGCTTCGCGATGGGCAAAGGATGCGTTTGGCAGTGAATTCCTTGGTGTTTACCTGGCAGTCAAACGTGCCGAATATCGCCAGTTCATGGGCGAGGTCGGCGAGCAGGATTGGCGCTGGTACCTGCATCAGGCGTGACGGAGTTTACGGTGGCGGCTTTCGACCTTTTTTTCACGTTGCAGTGGTTAAGCTGGGAATCAAGGTCGTTCACTACCGTTTTACCCACATGAGCCCGTGATGTCGCCACAACCTCCATCCCCCATCGAGACTGAATTCACCGAGCGCTGTGACCGTGAGCATGCCAGGGTGTGCGGTGATCCGCGTCCGCCAAGGCTGTTGCAGCGCTTGGCCGCGTGGCGGGATGCGCGGCTGGTACGCCATGCGCTGAAGGTCGCGGGTGAGCCAGGGCTTATCCTTGACCTGGCCTGTGGTTCGGGGCGCTTCTGGCCGGTGCTGGCCGAGCACGTCAACCGGGTGATCCTCGCCTCTGACAACTCCCAGGCCATGCTCGACCACGCGCGCACCCATCACCCGGGCACGTTGCTAAAACGTGTCAAAACCTTCCAGGGCTCGGCGTTTTCGATTGGCCTTTCGGCGAACGCGGTGGACTGTATTTTCTGCCTGGAGTTGTTTCGCCATGTGCCCAGCAGCGATGTGCGATTAATGTTGTTGCGCGAGTTTCACCGCGTCAGCCGCGACACGGTGATTGTTTCCGTAAGCGCGGGTACACCGGTAGAGGATGAGTTTCGTCAGGCGGGCTTCAAGGTTCTGAATTACCAGGAGTTCCTGCCGGGCTCCAAACTCTGGTGTGTGTACGTCCTGCGTAAGAGAGGATAACTCCCATATGTCGGACTATTCTTCATCTCCTGTCGGAGTTTTCATGATGGTGTGTGCACTACGGATGCTCGCAAGCCCCTTTCGCGATATATACTGCGCGCCATTCTTCAAGGGAGAGCCGTGTGGCCATCGATATTCACTGGATCTGCGACAACGATAGCCTCGGCCAGCATTGCGCCCAATGGCAGCAGTTGCCATTCGTCGCCCTCGACACCGAATTCATGCGGGTCGACACCTTTTACCCTATTGCCGGGCTGATCCAGATCGGTGATGGCGTACGCGCTTACCTGATCGACCCCCTGACCATCGACAACTGGCAACCCTTGGCCGCTTTGCTGGAGAACCCGGCGGTGATCAAGGTGGTGCACGCCTGCAGCGAAGACCTGGAAGTGCTGTTGCGCCTGACCGGCAGCCTGCCGGCACCGTTGTTCGACACCCAGTTGGCCGCGGCTTACCTCAACCTCGGCTTTTCCATGGGCTATTCGCGCCTGGTGCAAGCCGTGCTGGATATCGAGCTGCCCAAGGGCGAAACCCGTTCGGACTGGCTGCAGCGGCCATTGTCCGAGACGCAGGTCAGCTACGCCGCTGAAGACGCGGTGCACCTGGCCGAGGTCTATATTCGCCTGCGCCCGCAGCTATCGGATGACAAGTACGCCTGGGTCCTGGAAGACGGTGCCGAACTGGTGGCCAACCTGCGCCGCGAAATCGACCCTTTCGAGGTGTACCGCGATGCCAAGCTGGCGTGGAAACTGTCCCGTGCCCAACTTGCCGTGCTGCGTGAATTGTGCGCCTGGCGCGAACAGCAGGCCCGCGCCCGGGACCTGCCGCGCAACCGCATCATCCGCGAGCATTCGCTCTGGCCGTTGGCCAAATCCCAGCCGGATAACCTGGCCGCGCTGGGCAAGATCGAAGACATGCACCCGCGTACCGTGCGTCAGGACGGCCAGTTCCTGCTGGACCTGATCAAACGTGCCGGTAGCGTGCCGATGGACCAATGGCCTCCCGCCGTGGCCGAACCGTTGCCGGTGGACGCCGCCGCGCTGATCAAGCAACTGCGCGCCCTGGGCCAGACGTTCGCCGAGCGCCTGGAGATGGCGCCGGAACTGATGCTGCGCAAGAAAACCCTCGAAGCCCTGGTCAAAAGTGGCTACCCCGATGGGCCTTACCAATTGCCAGACTCGCTGCGTGGCTGGCGCCGCGAGTTGATGGGCCAGGCGCTGCTCGACAGCCTGGCCAATGCCGGAGAACAGCCTTGAAACGTATTTGTTCCATCTACCGCAGCAAGAAAAAAGACGGCATGTACCTCTACGTGCTCAAAAGCGATGCCCTCGAGCGCGTGCCCGAGCCGTTGATGGAGGCCTTCGGCAAGGCGCATCACGCGTTTGACATGGTGCTGACGCCGGAGCGCAAGCTGTCGCGCGAAGACATCACCGTGGTGCTGGAAAACCTCGACAAACAGGGCTACCACCTGCAAATGCCGCCGGCCGAAGACGAGTACATCGAGCACTTGCCCGAAGAGTTGCTGCGCCGCAACGACCCGATGTGATCGATCAGTGCCCGTGTCAGGGCACAGGCTTTAAATGGAATCGTATTAGACGACGGTGGCCGTAAGGATGCGGGCGGCCGTCTGCATTGTTTTTGAAAGGTTTGAACCATGCGTGTTCTGATTGCTGAACAGGATCACCCGCTCTACGCCCAACTGCTCAAGGAGGCCGCCCCGGACCTTGACGTGCTGACCAGCGGTGACTCGGCCGAACTCTCGCGCCTGGCCGCCGATTGCCCGGTGTGGCTGGGCCAGCCCGATCTGCTGGCGACGCTGCTGCGCCAGGGCCATCAACCGCAGTGGTTGCAATCGACCTGGGCCGGTATCACGCCGCTGCTGGCCGATGGCTTGCCCCGCGACTATCGCCTCACCCGTGCAGTCGGCATCTTTGGCCAGGTCATGGCCGAGTTTGTCCTCACCTATATGCTGGGCCATGAGCGCGAAGTGCTGGCGCGCCTGGTCAGCCAGGTCGAGCGCAAGTGGGACAACCGCATGGGCCAGAGCCTGGCGGGGCGCAAGGCGCTGATTGTCGGCACGGGTGATATTGGCAAAAGCGTGGCTGATTTCCTGGTGCCCTTTGGCGTCAAGCTGTACGGCATCGCCAGTACGGCGCGGGAACAGGCACCCTTTATTGAAGTGGCCGGGCTCGATCAGTTGGGCCGCTTGGTGGGCGAGGTCGATTACGTGATCAACCTGCTGCCCAATACCCCGGACACCCATGACGTGTACAACGCGGCGTTGTTCAAGCAATTCAAGTCGACGGCGCTGTTTATCAACGTCGGGCGCGGCGTGGCGGTGGTGGATGCCGACCTGGTCGAGGCCCTGAAAGAAGGGCATCTGGCCGGCGCGGTGATCGACGTGTGCCGTCAGGAGCCGTTGCCGCAACGCCACCCGTTCTGGACCGCGTGGGGTTTGCTGTTGACTGGGCACAGCTCGGCACCGACTTCGCCGTCGATGATGGTGGCGTTGTTTGTGCAAAACGTGCGCGCCTACCAGGCCAAGCAAGCGCTGCGCGGCGAAGTGGACTTCGACCGGGGCTACTGATCCTTGACCATGCATCAATCTAAAATGTGGGAGGGAGCAAGCCCCCTCCCACATTGGAGTTGCACTAGGCTTACAGGCTGAAGTCGCCCTCGGACACCAGTTCAGTCAACGGCTTGCGCGGGCTCGGCGCTTCACGGCCTTGCAGGTATTCCGGCAGGTTCGACTTGTCACCCAGCTTACCCACCGCTACGGCCGCGTGCAGCGCATAGCCTTGTGGAATCTTCAGCTCTTTGCGGGTCAGCTCCTGATCGAAACCGGCCATGCCGTGGGTGTGCCAGCCGCTGAGGCTGGCTTGCAGCGCTAGGTGGCCCCAGGCCGAGCCGGTGTCGAAGGTGTGCCACAGCGCCGGGGTTTCTTCTGTAGCGCCGGGGGCGATGAAGTCGGTTTTCGACGCGATGATGACCAGGGCCGACGCATGCTGCGCCCAATTGCGGTTGAACTCATTCAGCAGGCCCAGGAAACGCTCCCAGTCCGGCGTGTCCCGGCGGGCGTAGAGAAACCGCCACGGCTGCGAGTTGTACGCCGAGGGTGCCCAGCGTGCGGCTTCGAAGAAACTCAGCAACGTCTCTTGCGGGATGCTTTCGCCTGTAAAGGCGCGGGGCGACCAGCGTTCGGTGAATTGGGTATGGATCGGGTAATCGGCAACGCGTGGGTTATCGCTCATGGACAGATCCTGATGAAAAAAGCCGGGGTTCAAAACTACTGCGCCAACCCAGGCCTGACAAGTCTTGCAACACCGTCAGTCGTAAGCGCTTGGCCGTAACGGGCTTGGGCACTAGACTGGCGGCCTTTTCACCTTCTGATACTGATGTAGAGCCATGGCCGCCAAAGTCGAACCTTTCTGGATACGCAAAACCCTTGAGCACCTCGACCAGGAGGAGTGGGAGTCGTTGTGCGACGGCTGCGGCCTGTGCTGTCTGCAAAAGCTTGAGGATGAAGACGACAACAGCGTCTATTACACGCGTATCGCCTGCAAACTGCTCGACCTGAAAACCTGCCAGTGCACCGATTACCCCAATCGCCGCGCTTCGGTGCCGGACTGTATCCAGCTCACGCCCGGCCAGGCCGACCAGTTCAAATGGCTGCCGCCAACCTGCGGCTATCGTCTGGTCAGCGAGCGCAAGGATTTGCCGCTCTGGCACCACCTGGTCTGCGGCGACCGCGACGCCGTGCACCATGAACGCATTTCCCAGTCCGGGCGCATGCTCAGCGAAGGCAGCGTGCCAGAGGACGACTGGGAGGATTACCTGATCTTCCGTGCAGGCTGAACAAAGGAGTGTGTATGAAGGTGGCAGCCAAGTTGGCAGCGGCCCTGGTATTGCTGGCCCTGAGCGGGCCGGGCTGGTGCGCGAAGAAGGTTGACCTGGATTATCACGTCAAGCTGCTGCCCCAGAGCGAGCAGGCCGAGGTGCGCGTCAGCCTGTCCCAAGGCTCGGCGGTGCGCAGCCTGGACTTTGACCTGGGCCGCAGTGGTGATTACAGCGACTTCAAGGCCGACGGCCATTGGCAAGTCACGGGCAGCCGTGGTGTGTGGCAGCCCAGCGCCGACAAGGCCAGCCTGACCTACCGCGTGCGTCTGACCCACGCGCGCAAGCCGGGCACCTTTGACACGCGGGCCACGCCCAATTGGGCATTATTGCGCGGTGAAGACCTGGTGCCGGCTGCGCGCCTGGACCAGCAAGATGGCATTGAATTGGTCTCGCGCCTGATGTTCGAACTGCCCGCGGGCTGGAAGAGCGTCGAAACTGCCTGGCCGCGCATTGGCAAAAACAAATTCCGCATCGACAACGTGTCCCGCCTGTTCGATCGCCCCACCGGCTGGATGCTCGCCGGTAACCTCGGCAGCCGTCGCCTGCGCCTGGGTGAAACCGAGGTCACCGTGGCCTCGCCAAAGGGGCAGGGCATGCGCCGTATGGACGTGCTGACGCTGCTGACGTTCGTCTGGCCGCAGGTGGACGCTGCGTTCCCACGCCATCCCGCCAAATTATTGATCGTCGGCGCGAGTGACCCGATGCGCCGCGGAGCCTGGGCGTCGCACGATTCGATCTACCTCAACAGCCGTACGCCACTGGTCAGCGAAAATGGCGGCAGCCCGTTGCTGCGCGAGGTGGTGCAGGCCATCGGGCGCTTCAACGACCACGACAGCAGTGACTGGATCAGCGAGGGCCTGGGGGAGTATTACGCGATTGAACTGGTGCGACGTGCCGGGGGCCTCACCGATGAGCGTTATGCGGCGATCCAGGCGCGCCTGGCCAAAGAAAGCAAGGCGGTCACCACGCTGAGGGGCGAGCAAATCGGCAGCGCTGGTGTAGCGCGGGCAGTACTGGTGTTGCAGGACCTGGACCGCGAGATCCGCGTGAAAACCCACAACAAGCGCTCCCTGGATGATCTGGCGCAGGCGGTGATGCGGGTGAACAGCATCAACACCAAAGAGTTCGTTCAGTTGGCTGAAAGCGTAATCGGCGAATCGTCGGTGGTACTGGATAGCAAGCTGCTGCGCTGATCCCAGGCCCTGTGCAATTCAAAATGTGGGAGGGGGCAAGCCCCCTCCCACATTTGAATCTCCAGCATGTCCAAGACTTAGGTCAGGCTTTGGGTTTTACAGCCTTCTCAGCCGCCACTTCCGCCTTGGTCTTCAAATTCTTCAATTCTTCCCCGGCCCGCTCGATCTTCGTGCGCACGCTGTTCATTTCCTGGCGACCCTGCTCCAGCTTGTCTTTGAGCGAACTGTGCCCGGTAAAGCCACGGGCCAGTGCCACGCCGCCAATCGCCACCTGGATCAGCCCGAAAATCCCGCCGCGGCGCAGGCCTTTGCCGACCATCATCACGCCGCCCGCCACTGAGCCGATGCGCTCCCAGCCATGCACGTTCTGGGTAGGCTGAGGCTTCAACGGTGTGGCTTCGATGATAGGTTGCAAGATTTTGCTGTCGCTCATGATCTGTCTCCAACAAGGGCTAGTGTTACTAGCTGACTGCGCGCAGGTGCCGGATGTTCCCGCAGAATCAGTACTTGGGGCCCGAACGGGTGTTGTTGCCCTTGGCCAGGCGGTCGTAGAGCACCACATTGACGGTGGCTGCCAGGTTCATGCAGCCCGTGGTGGGGATGTACACCACATCTTCGCACCAGTCGCGGATCTCCTTGTCCAGGGAACCGTCCTCGGGGCCGAAGATATACAGCGCGCGGTCGGGGTGGGTGTATTCAGGCAGCGGGCGGGCACCTTCCACCAGTTCCACGGCAACCGGGATGCAGCCCAGGGGCAGGATCTTCTTCAGGTCGTCGATGCCGATCAGCGGAATGTCGTGGTGGACCTTCTTGGTGTCGGTGATGAAGTCCCGGGCTCGCTCGTAGCGCACGCCGGTGTAGAACACCGAGGCCACGCCGTAGCAACCGGCGGCACGCATCACCGAGCCGACGTTTTCGGGGGATTTTGGGTTATACAGACCGATGCAGCTGTAGCGTTTATTGCCCACGGGGAAGGGTGCCTTGGAGAAAAACGGCGATTATACGGCCTGGGGGTATGCAGTGCTTGGGCGATCGTCATCGCGGGCAAGTCCTGCTCCCACAGGGGAATGCATTCCAAATGTGGGAGCTGGCTTGCCTGCGATGAGGCCAGTACAGACAAGGACGATCTTCAGTCGTCTTTCTTCATCAACCCCGCCAGCGCCGCAAACGGATTGTGCGTCGCCTTGGCAATGCTCGGGCTGCTGGTGGAGCCTTCGCCGAAATACTGCTGGTCGGTGTAGCGCGAGTGTTCGTTGTCGTGGCAGTACAGGCACAGCAATTCCCAGTTGGAGCCGTCCTGGGGATTGTCATCATGATTATGGTTGCGGTGGTGTACGGTCAGTTCACTCAAACGCTTGCCGGCGAATTCACGGGCGCAGCGACCGCACACGTGGGGGTACATCTTCAAGGCTTTGTCGCGGTAGCCCATTTCGCGGTCGCGCTGGGCGTCGGCGAGGATGCGGTCCAGCTTGGCGGTGTGGGAGGGCGGGTTGGTCGAGCTCATCATGGCTCCTGGCTATTTGGTGGGTCACGGATAAGGTTGATTCTAGCCGCTTACGCTGAAAATCACCCCTAGGGATTGCTTCACTGACTGATAAGGATTTGAAATTTATGCGTCTGTATTCATGGACTATCGGGCTTGTGCTCTGTGTGGTTACCGCTCAGGCCCAGGCGTTCTCTACGCCGCAGCCCGGGCAGGTGATCGAGGTGGCCCTGGAGCAATTGCACCCCACCCAGGCCGTGGTGGGTTTCGACCAGATCTACTACAGCCTCGGGCTGTTCGCCGACAAGCCGGCCAAGGCTTTCGATGAATACTGCGAAACCAACGGCCAGGGCGAGGCTGACCAGGTGCCGAAAAACGCCGAGCTGCTAAGGCCCGACAGCTTTACCTGCAAGCACCCGGTCGGCACCTACCCGCAGGATATGAAAACCGTGGTGGTGGGCCCCGGCGGCCAGCTTTACCTGACCGATGGTCATCACAGTTTCACCACCCTGTGGGAAACACCCGGCGCTGGCCCGCGCTTGAAAATGTGGGTCAAGGTCACCGACGACTTCAGTGCCAGCCCTAACCTCGCCACGTTCTGGCAGCGGATGGAAGCGGCCCGCAAGGTCTGGCTCAAGGACAATCGGGGCCAGGCGTTGCCAGCGGAGCAACTGCCGGCGCACCTGGGCTTCAAGAACCTGCAGGACGACACGTTCCGCAGCCTGGTGTATTTCACCCGCAAGGCCGCCTACGGCAAGCCAACCGAGGGGGCGATTGCGCCGGAATTTCTGGAGTTCTACTGGGGCAACTGGCTGCGCACGCAGATTGATCTGGGCCATTACAACCTGAACAAGAAGGGCGGCTACAAGGATGCCATCGAGGCTGTGGCCAAGCGCATGGTCAGCCTGGCGCCGGGGGCAAAGGTCGGCGACAGCGGTTTCACTGCCCGGCAGTTGGGCGGTATGACCCAGCTGGATCAAAAGGAGTTGGAAAAGACCTTCGATAAAAAAGTGCCGTACGTGATCGATTACCGCAAATCCAGAGACTGAAGCAGTACCAAATGTGGGAGGGGGCTTGCTCCCACATTTGACCGATGGTGATTCAGCCCTTGAGCTTTTCTGCAATCCAGATGGTATGCCGCGTGCCTTTATTGCCATGGGCGAACACCTGAACCTCTTCAGCCTTGAAGCCGGCCTTGCGCAGTTTGTCGCTGAACAGCTTATCGGCACTGGCCGACCACACGGCGAGCACGCCCTTGGGCCGCAGGGCTTTGGCGCAGGCGGCCAGGCCACCGGCGGAATACAGCCAGCTGTTGGCCTTTTGCGTAAGCCCCTCGGGACCGTTGTCGACGTCAAGCATGATCGCGTCGAAGCCCTGGGGCTCGGCCTGTAGCACCTTGGCCACATCTTCCAGACGAATCACCGTGCGCGGGTCCTGCAAGGGGCACCCGGATTTTTCTCCCAGTGGCCCACGGTTCCATTCCACGACGCCCGGCACCAGCTCGGCCACCACCACTTCGGCAGTCTTGCCCAAATGCTTGAGCGCCGCGGCCAAGGTAAAGCCCATGCCCAAGCCGCCGATCAGCACGCGTGAGTTCGGGCGACCGGCGACCTTGCGGCAGGGAATCTCCGCCAGGGCGTCTTCGGAACCGTGCATGCGCGTGTTCATCAACTGGCCGCCGTCACCGCCCTGGATCTTGATGACGAAGTCCTCGCCGTACTCGAACAGGCACAAGGCGCCGCCGTTGTCGGGGATCGGAGTAGTGTCCAGCAGAACGAAACGTTTCATGGAAATCTCATTGGGAAGGGCATTCTTGCGCAGTTGGGAGTAGCCTTAAGGCATTCCGGTCAGGCCATGGAGCCATCGATGAAGTGCAGCATTCTAACGGTCATTGTATTGAGCGCGCTCATATCCGCTGCGGCGCAGGCTCAGGAGTTGCAAACCGTACCGGTCGCGCCCGCACCAACCCCAGGCGCGCCGGGCACGCCGACCCCGACGTTGTACCCTCAAGTCAGCCCGCCCGCCACGCCCAAGACGAACGGTACGCCACCGTTGGTGCCCATCGTGTTGCCCACGCCGCCCAAGGACCAGACTGTCCCCGGCTTGCAGCAGAACGACAGCAAGCCGAAGACGCCCGGCGGTTAAAACAGTCAAGGCGGTCCCGCGTTCAGACAGGACCGCTCCATCAAGTGCTTAGATCAGCCCGAGCGCCTTGAACACAAACGCATATTCGAGCGCTACGTCACGCAATCCCTGGTAGCGCCCGCTCATGCCGCCATGGCCGGCGCCCAGCTCGGTCTTGAGCAGTAACAGGTTGTCTGAAGTGGCGGTATCGCGCAGCTTGGCCACCCACTTGGCGGCCTCCCAATACTGCACGCGGCTGTCGTTGTAGCCGGCAATCACCAGCATGGCCGGGTACGCCTGGGCGCTGACGTTTTCGTATGGCGCGTAAGCCTTGATGCGCGCATACACTTCGGGTTCCTCGGGGTTGCCCCATTCGTCGTACTCGGTGATGGTCAGCGGTAGCTCCGGATCGAGCATGGTGTTGAGCACATCGACAAACGGCACTTCGGCAATCGCCGCCTGGAACAGTTCCGGGCGCTGGTTGAGCACCGCGCCAATCAACAGGCCGCCGGCACTGCCGCCACTGATCGCCAGTTGCCTGGAAGTGGTCAGCCCCTCGGTGATCAGGTGTTCGGCGCAGGCGATAAAATCGCTGAAGGTATTCTGTTTGTGTTCCTGCTTGCCGTTGCGGTACCAGGCTTCACCCAGCTCACCGCCGCCGCGCACATGGGCGATGGCAAACGCGACCCCTCGGTCCAGCAAGCTCAGGCGTGCGTGGGAGAACCATGGGTCCAGGCTTGAGCCGTAGGCACCGTAGCCGTACAGATACAGCGGGGTGGGTTTACCCAGTTGATCACGCTTGACCACCAGGCTGATGGGCACTTGGGTGCCGTCGGCAGAGGTGGCCCACAGGCGCTGGCTGACGTAGTCGTCGGCGTTGAATGTGCCGAGTACCGGGGTTTCCTTGAGCACCACCTGCGCGCCGCTTGCCAGCTCTAGCTGACGCACCTGGGCGGGACGGTTCAGGGCCTCATAGCGTAGGCGGATGTTGTCGCTTGGAAATTCCAGGCTGTTTTGTACGTAGAGGCTGTAGGCGGCGTCGGGTAATTCCACGCGATAAGCCGGTACACCCTCGGGGTGCACCTCGATGACCGGCAGGCCGCCGATGCGCAGGCTCAATGTCATGGCGCTGGCGTTCAGGCTCACGCCGTCGAGCATGACTTCGTCGCTGTGAGGGATCAGGTTCTGCCAGTCGGCCTCGGTAGGCGGCGTACCGGTATCGGCGGCGAGGTAGAGCGCGTAGTTGATGCCGTCGCGGTTGCTGCGAATAAACCAGGCCCACTCGCCGTTACGCTTGCCGTGGTCGACATCGTATTCGTGGTCCTCGACCCGCGGCGCCAGGCAGGTGAAGGCCAGGTGCGGCTGATCGGCATCCAGTGCCCAGATCTCACTGGTGGTCTTGCTGCCCAGAGCCAGCAGCAGTTGGCGCTCGGAGCTGGAACGGTAGCAGTGCAGGAAGAAACGGCCATCGGGCTCGTGGAACACTTCCTGCGCCGCCGTACCGTCCAGACGGTAGCGATACAGCTTGTGCGGGCGATGGGTGTCGTCGAGTTCGCCGAAGAACAGCGTCAAGCTGTCATTGGCCCAGGTCATGCTGCCGTCGCAGTTGTCGAACGCCAGTTCGCTGACCTTGTCGGTGGCCAATTCCTTCACGTACAGGGTGTAGATCTCTTCACCGCTGGTGTCGAGGCTGTAGGCCAGGCGCTGGTGGTCGGGGCTGATGCTGAACGCGCCGAGGGAGAAAAAGCCGCCATTGGCCAAGACGTTCGGGTCCAGCAGCAGTTCTTCGCTGCTCTCGTCCACCTGGTTGCTGTCATCGGCCGGGCGGCGGCAGCGATAGTGGCGTGCGTATTCGTCACCGGCGGTGGTGCGGGTGTAGTACAGGTACGGGCCCCAGGGGGAGGGCAGGGACAGATCGGTTTCGAGGATGCGGCCCTTGATCTCTTCGAACAGCGTTTCGCGCAAAGCCTGCTGGTCGGCGAGTTGGGCTTCCTGCCAGGCGTTTTCCGCCTTGAGGTAATCGAGCACTTCAGGGGTGTCGCGCTCCTGCAGCCAGGCGTAGGGGTCTGCGCCTGGGGCCTTGCGGGCAATCGGAGCGGTAGAAATAGGCATGGATAATTCCCTATCTGGCGGACGGTGGCCGGCATTGCAGCCGCGACACGCAAAAGCCGTTATCATAGCCGCCTCTTTGCCAGCCTTGCCATGGACACCATGACCGAGAACGACTATCTGACCGCTTGGGGCCTCTACGCCTTCGCCGCTTTGGGCTGCCTGTTAGTGTGGTGGCGCATGACCCGCTGGGTCTGGCGCTGGCTGCGCGAGCCGCTGCAATTGCTGATGGCGGTGCTGTTACTGAGCCCGACCATCGTCGACCCGGTCAAGACCCAGTTTGCGCCGGCCGTGGCCATTACCGCCCTGGACCTGGTGCTCAAGGTCGGCAACAACGCCTGGCGGGCGATCTCCGATCTGTTCATGTACACGATGATCGTGTTTGCCCTGTACATCGTGTTTGTGCTGATCCGCTGGCCCATCGAACGCGCGGCCAGCGCTCGCCGTGAGCGCAAGGCTGCTGCAGATGCCGCCTTGGCCGCCGAGCCGGAAGACGACGAACCGTTCCGTCGCCCGGCGCCTGCTGGTGGTATGCGGGTCGAGCCGCGCCTTTAAACGTAGACTGCCCCTGCAGCGAGAGCCCTGGCATGTGTGAATTATTGGGCATGAGTGCCAACGTCCCCACCGATATCGTGTTCAGCTTTACCGGGCTGATGCAGCGCGGTGGGCGTACCGGCCCGCACCGCGACGGTTGGGGCATCGCCTTCTATGAAGGCCGTGGCCTGCGCCTGTTCCAGGACCCGGCCGCGAGCAGTGAGTCTGAAGTGGCGCTGTTGGTGCAGCGCTATCCGATCAAGAGCGAAGTGGTGATCGGCCATATCCGCCAGGCCAATGTGGGCAAGGTCAGCCTGGCCAATACCCATCCGTTCGTGCGTGAGCTGTGGGGCCGCAACTGGTGTTTTGCCCATAACGGCCAGTTGGCCGACTTCCACCCGCGCGCCACGTTTTACCGCCCGGTCGGCGATACCGACAGCGAAGCGGCCTTCTGTGACCTGCTCAACCGCGTGCGCGAAGCCTTCCCTGAGCCTGTGGACATCGAGCAAGTGCTGCCGGACCTGATCGCCGCCTGCGCCGAATACCGCAGCAAGGGCGTGTTCAACTGCTTGCTCAGCGACGGCGACTGGCTGTTTTGCTACTGCTCGACCAAACTGGCGCAGATTACCCGGCGCGCGCCGTTTGGCCCCGCACGCTTGAAAGATGTCGACGTGATAGTCGATTTTCAGGCCGAAACGACGCCCAATGACGTGGTAACCGTCATCGCCACCGAGCCTTTGACCGACAACGAAAACTGGACCCGCTATGAACCGGGCCAATGGAGCCTGTGGCGACGCGGTGAATGCGTCAGCCAGGGCGTTACCGAATAAGGAATCGACCATGTTGCTCAGCTATCTGCGGTTGGTGCTGTTTGCCATTGGCTTGTTGGTCGGCGTGCAAGTGCCGGGGTTTATCAACGATTACGCCAAGCGCGTCGAAGCCCACTTGATCGAGGCGCAGACTGGCTTGCGCGGCTTTTAGTCCACCGCGCAGCAGTTCTTCAACGGGGACATGCAAGCGCTGGTGGCGCATTACCGCGCCAGCGATGACCCGGTTTTCCAGAGCGACGCCAGCAGCCTGGGCGCGATGCTTGATCGCCAGCTTGAGTTGGACAAGCAATTCCAGGCCATGCAAGGCCCGTGGTACATCCGCGCCCTGCAAGTGGCCGTAGCCGCCGACCCGGATATCCGCCTGGAAACCTGGAATGGCTACAGCTACCAGATTCTGCTGACGCCCGAAGCCATGGGCTGGGGCTTGGGCGGGGCGATGCTGTTGTCGTTCGGCATCGAGTGCCTGTATCGCCTGATCGACTGGGTAGTGCTGGGTGGCCGGCGCTTGCGCCAGAGCCGGCCCATCGAAGAGCGGGACTTGAAGGGCCTATAAGTCAGGGCCGACTCGGTCCAATGTGGGAGCTGGCTTGCCTGCGATAGCGGTGGTCCAGTCACAGATGTGCGCGTTGGCCCATCGCTATCGCAGGCAAGCCAGCTCCCACAGTTTTAATCGGGTTTATGCAGTTGCATGCGTTCTGCACCGACTTCCTCGGCATAGCGCGCCACCACCTTCTGGCACAACCCCACAATCTCCTCCACCAACTCCACCCCCACACGCCATGACACCACCACCTGCAAGTTCGGCAGGCGCTGTGCCATCGGCAGCATCACTAATTCCCCCCGCGCCAGCTCTTCACTGACCAGCACCGGCGGCAGGGCACCGATGCCGAAGCCGTCACGCAATAATCGCGTAATCGCCGACACCGAGTTCACACAGTTCATTCTGGGCGCGGCCACGCCGTTGGCCTGCATCAGACTCAGCACGTCCTGATGCGGGTGGGAGTTTTTCGAGTAGGTGATGATGCGCTCCTGAGCCAGTTCGGCGAGGGAGGCGTAGTCACGGTTGTAAATCGAGTGGCTGGCGACGATCCAGGCCATGGGATGGCTGGCCAGTTCCAGGCTGCGCACGGTTTCCAGGCGCAGCAGGTCAGTTTGCAGGATCAGGTCGAGAAAACCTTTTTGCAACTGATCGCTGAGGTTCAGCGCGGTATCGGCGACCAGCTCGATTTCCACCAGCGGGAACAGCTTCATCAGTTCTGCCACCAGCGGGCTGAGCCAGGTGTGGATCACCGTGTCCATCGCGCCGATCCGAATGCGCCCGACCTTGCTGCTGGTGGTCTCCAGGGACTGTTTCAAACCCTGCATGGTCACCATCATCTGCTCGGCATAATCGAGCACCTTCAAGCCTTCCGGGGTCAGGCTCACGCCCCGGGAGTCACGCAGGAACAGCTTCACCCCCAGCTCGCTTTCAAGCACGGCGATGCGGCTGGAAATCGAGGCCTGGGTGGTGAACAGCTTCTCGGCAGTCAGGCGAAAGCTCTTGAGCTTGGCCACCCAGACGAAGGTTTCGAGGAACTTCAAATTCATGGGATCAACTTTTTCTTATGCATGGATCGGTTTTTATTAGTTGGACGTCGCACCGGGCAAGCGCCAAAAATCGAGCCGTTCCACGATAAGCGTCGTTGGGGTGCCAGGACAAGTTGCGAGTTCTGTGTAATAAATCCCACACTACAAAAAAACAAAACCTACAGGAGCGACCACCGTGAGCCGCCTGCTACTGAACTGCGACATTGGCGAAAGCTTTGGCAACTGGACCATGGGTCTGGACGCCGAAGTCATGCCGTTCATTGATTGCGCCAACGTGGCCTGCGGTTTCCATGCCGGCGACCCGAGCATCATGCGCAAGACCGTCAGCCTGGCGTTCAAGCATGGCGTGCAAGTGGGCGCTCACCCGGCCTATCAAGACCTGCAAGGCTTTGGCCGACGGTCAATGAACTACACGCTGCAGGAAATCCAGGACCTGTTGCATTACCAGATCGGCGCGCTGGACGGCATCTGCCGGGTCCAGGGCGGACGCGTCAGCTACGTGAAACCCCACGGTGCGATGTACAACGACATGATGGCCAACCCCGCGCAGTTGCGTGCGGTGATCCAGGCCGTGGCGGCCTACGGCGACCTGCCGCTGATGCTGCTGGCTACCCGTGACAACAGCGCCGCCCAAGCTGTGGGTGACGAATACGGTGTGACCCTGTGGTTCGAAGCCTTTGCCGATCGCGCCTACGACAGCAAGGGCCATCTGGTTTCCCGCCAGTTGCCCGGCGCGGTGCACCACGACAGCGACACTATCGTGCAGCAGGCCCTGACCATTTCCCGTGGCGCGGCATTGGTCGCCAGCGACGGCAGCCCGTTGGCCTTGCAGGCCGATACCTTGTGCGTGCATGGCGACAACGCCAGCTCGGTGGCCGCGGTGCAGCGTATCCGCCAAGCGTTGCATACAGCATGAAGCCACGCATTGAAGTGGTGGCCATCGACTGCCTGATGGTGCGTCTGTTTGAGGTGATTGCCGAGGCCAACATGCAGTGGATGCTCGCTGCCACGCAGCGTTTGCGCGCAGAGTTCGGCACGGCGCTGGTGGATCTGGTGCCGTCCTACACCACCTTGATGGTGCATTACGACCTCAGGGAGCTGACCCCGACACAGGCTCGGGAGCTGATCGACCTTGCGCTCACGGACCTGCAACCCCAGGCCCAGGGCAGCGGCCAGTGCCACGTGCTGCCGGTGTGGTACGACCTGAGCGTCGGCCCGGAGTTGACCCTGTTGTCCCAGCGCAGCGGGCTGACGGTAGAGGACGTGATCCGCCGCCACAGCGCCCATGAATACCAGGTGTTCGCCCTTGGTTTCGCGCCGGGTTTTGCCTTTATGGGCCTGGTGGATGAAAGCCTCGCCACACCGCGCCTCAACACGCCGCGCAAACGCGTGGCTGCTGGCAGCGTCGGCATTGCCGAACGGCAAACTGCTGCGTACCCGGTGGTGTCCCCGGGCGGCTGGAACCTGATCGGCCGCACCCCGGCCAAACTCTTCGACCGTGAGCGCGACGGCTACAGCCTGATGCAGCCCGGCGACACGGTGCGCTTCGCCCCGGTCAGCCACACCGAATTCGTCAACCTGGGTGGCGATGACACGCCGTTGGAGGCGCTGGAATGAGCCGCTTGATGATCGAGGCCAGCACGCCGCTGTGCCTGTTGCAGGACGCCGGGCGTTTTGGCGTGCGCCACCTGGGTGTAACCCAGGGCGGCGCACTGGACTGGGTGTCGATGTCCTGGGCTAACTGGCTCTTGGGCAATGCCCTGGGTGCGCCGGTGGTGGAGATCACCCTGGGTGGTTTCACCGTGCAGGCCGAGGATTATTGCCTGCTGGCACTGGCCGGTGCAGACCTGGGCGCCTATATCGATGAGCGCGCCATTAGCCCCGGTCGCAGTTTTATCCTGCAAAAGGGCCAGCGACTGCGCTTTACCCAGCCGTTCAATGGGGCACGCGCTTATCTGGCGGCGCCCGGTGGGTTCGATGCCCCGGCTGTACTTGGCAGTTGTGCCACGGTCGTGCGCGAAGCGTTGGGCGGGGTGGACGGTTTCGGCAAGGCATTGGCTGAAGGCGGGCGGTTGGCTTATTCCGGTACGGGCGGTGCAATGAAGGTGCTGGCCAAGCCGGAGTTGCAATCCGGTGCCTCACTGGACGTGATTATCGGCGCGCAGATCGGCCAGTTCAGCGGGCAGAGCTTATTCGACGCCTTCAACACCGAATGGGCGCTGGACAGCCGCGCCGACCGCATGGGTATGCGCTTGCTCGGCACGCCGTTGCAGTACCAGGGGCCGTCGTTGATTTCCGAAGGGATTCCGTTGGGCGCGATCCAGGTGCCCCCGGATGGGCAGCCGATTGTGTTGCTCAATGACCGGCAGACGATCGGCGGTTATCCGCGGTTGGGCGCGTTGACGCCTCTATCCTTGGCGCGGCTGGCGCAGTGTTTGCCGGGGGAGAAGGTGCGGTTGGCACCGGCGGTGCAGGAGGCGGCGCATCGGCAGCACACCAAGTTTTTGCAGCGGTTTGCCGATCGCTAAAAGCATCGCAGGCAAGCCAGCTCCCACAGAGGAATGCATTCCAACCTTGAAATTCAGTCAATATGTGGGAGCTGGCTTGCCTGCGATGAGGCCGGTCAAAACACCGCCTATTTCGAGAGAAAACGCATACCTTCTTCCAGCCCGCGCAGCGTCAGCGGGTACATCTGGTCCTCCACCAACTCCCGCACAATCCCCGTCGAGGCCGTATAGCCCCAGGTATCTTTCGGGTAGGGGTTAATCCAGATCAGCTTCTTGTACTTGGCCATGAACCGCTGCATCCACACATACCCCGGTTCTTCATTCCAGTGCTCGACGCTGCCGCCAGCCTGGGTGATTTCATAGGGCGCCATGGCCGCATCGCCAATGAAGATCACTTTGTAGTCGGCGCCGTACTTGTGCAGCAGGTCCTGGGTGGACGTGCGCTCCGAAGTGCGACGCTGGTTGTTCTTCCACACTGACTCGTACACAAAGTTATGGAAGTAGAAGTACTCCAGGTGCTTGAACTCGGTCTTGCACGCCGAGAACAGCTCTTCGCAGATTTTCACGTGGGCATCCATCGAACCACCAATGTCGAACAGCAACAACAGCTTGATGGTGTTGCGCCGCTCGGGGCGCATCTGGATATTCAGCAGCCCGGCATCGCGTGCGGTGTGGTCGATGGTGCCGTCGATATCCAGCTCTTCGGCCGCACCCTGACGTGCAAACTTGCGCAGGCGGCGCAGGGCGATCTTGATGTTGCGCGTGCCCAGTTCCACCTGATCGTCGAGGTTTTTGTACTCGCGCTGATCCCAGACTTTCACCGCCTTGCCCTGGCGCTTGCCGGCGTCACCGACACGAATGCCTTCGGGGTTGTAGCCACCGGAACCGAACGGGCTGGTGCCGCCGGTGCCGATCCATTTGTTGCCGCCGGCATGGCGTTCTTTCTGTTCTTCCAGGCGCTTCTTGAATTCCTCGATCAGCTTGTCGAGGCCGCCGAGGGACTGGATCTGCGCGCGTTCTTCTTCGCTCAGGGAACGTTCGAATTCCTTGCGCAGCCACTCTTCGGGGATCAGCGCCTGCAAATGGTCATCGAGTTTTTCCAGGCCATTGAAATAGGCACCGAAGGCACGGTCGAACTTGTCGAAATGCCGTTCGTCCTTGACCAGTATCGCCCGGGCCAAGTAGTAGAACTCGTCCATGTCAGCGAAGGTCACGCGCTGTTTCAGCGCGTTGATCAGGTCCAGCAGCTCGCGCACCGACACCGGCACCTTGGCCGCACGCATTTCATTGAACAGGTTGAGCAGCATCAGCGATTACCGCGGCGGCTCATGAACGCCAGCCGTTCCAGCAATTGCACATCCTGCTCGTTTTTCACCAAAGCGCCGGCCAGCGGTGGGATGGCCTTGGTCGGGTCACGCTCGCGCAGTACCGCTTCGCCAATATTGTCGGCCATCAGCAGCTTGAGCCAGTCGACCAGTTCGGACGTGGAGGGCTTCTTCTTCAGGCCCGGAACCTTGCGCACATCGAAGAACACGTCCAGCGCTTCGCTGACCAGGTCTTTCTTGATGTCCGGGTAGTGCACATCCACGATTTTTTGCAGGGTGGTGCGGTCGGGGAAGGCGATGTAGTGGAAGAAGCAGCGGCGCAGGAATGCATCCGGCAGCTCTTTTTCGTTGTTGGAGGTAATGATGATGATCGGGCGCTTCCTGGCCTTGATGGTCTCGTCGATTTCGTAGACGTAGAACTCCATTTTGTCGAGTTCCTGCAACAGGTCGTTGGGGAACTCGATGTCGGCCTTGTCGATTTCGTCGATCAGCAGGATCACCCGCTCCTCGGACTCGAAGGCTTCCCAGAGCTTGCCCTTTTTCAGATAATTGCGCACGTCGTGAACCTTGTCCACGCCCAGTTGCGAATCGCGCAGGCGGCTCACTGCGTCGTACTCGTAGAGGCCCTGATGCGCCTTGGTGGTGGACTTGATGTGCCAGGTGATCAACTTGGCGCCGAAGGACTCGGCCAGTTGCTCGGCAAGCATGGTCTTGCCAGTGCCCGGTTCGCCCTTGACCAGCAATGGCCGCTCCAGGGTGATGGCGGCGTTGACGGCCAGTTTCAGGTCATCGGTAGCCACATAGGCCTGGGTGCCTTCGAACTTCATCGGTCATTCCTCGGATTCATCAATGCCCCGACTATACCCCGCAGCCCCGGCGACTGTGAACGCAGACGGGGCATTCAGTCTCTGAATGGCGGGTCACATCAATATCCTGAGCAATGAGGGACATGTGGGAGGGGGCTTGCTCCCGATAGCGGTGGATCAGGTACAGATATAAACCTGACACACCGCTATCGGGAGCAAGCCCCCTCCCACAGGGTTAATCAGCGCTGGGCTTGGGTTGTTCATACCGGGCATTGAACGCCTGGATAAACCCATTGCGCAGAATTGCGATCACCGCAGAAAACGCACTGACATTCTGCTGGTGCACGCTACCGCTGAGCTCCACACGGGTGGCGAACTGGTTTTTGCGCTGGTTTTTCAGCACCGTCTCGCTGGCTCCGACCACGGCCTCCCAGATTGAGCGGAAGATATTCTTGTCCTTGTTTTCAACGTCTTGTTGCCAGTCAAACACCTCTACGTCACGCAGCAGCGGCTTGATGTAGCCGGTGAGTCGGCCATTTTCAGCCTGGGCTTCGATCACCACGTCGCCCGTGCCGGCCTTGAAGTCGAACTTGCCATAGGCCGATGCAAAGTCGTTCATGCGCTTGAGTTGCAGGTCGCGGGCGCGGAAGCGGAACTCGAATTCTTCGAAATCGCTCAGCGGATCAAAGGTGGCATTGGCCTCCAGCGGCGCCTGGCCTTGCAGCAGTGCCTTGCCTTCGAAGCGGGCGTCGCGCTTGCCTTTGACATCCACCACATTGGTCAGGTTGTAGAAGCTGGCGTTGACCCCAGTGGCGTTGATATTGACCCGGGGCTTGGAGCTGAAGTTATGGAAGGCAATCTCGCCGTCTTCGATGCGCACTTCATTGAGGGTGATCGGCAGCAACTTGCGCAGTTGTTCCTGCCAGTCGGTGCCTTTACCCGTCTGGGACGCCTGCTTGTTGGCACCGCCATCGACGAAGTTGATCTGCGGACGCACAAAATGCCCCTCGGCCACGACGGCGTGGTCGTACCAGAGTGAATGCCAGCTCACGGCGAACTCGATCAGCGGCGCCTTCACGAACGGCACCGGGACCTTGCCGTCCACCTTGACGATTTGCAAGCCGTTGATCCGGTAGGCGCCGCGCCACAGGGCCAGGTCCACATCGGCGATTTCGCCGCGGTAATCGCCCATGTTGGCGAGTTTCTCGTTCAGGTAATTGCGCACCAGGTAGGGCAGCGCGATATTCAAGGCAATCAGGACCAGCACCAGAGCGGCGATTGTCCCTAACGGCCAACTGTAACGACGTTTCATGGGGCAGTTCTCCTTGCTTGTAGGAGATTGACTGTTCTGATGAACGCAACGTTCCCCCGTCTGGACGCCCTGGAGAACGAGGCATACCCTTGGGACCTTCTTCAAAGTCGCCAACAGGATCCCTCATGAGCCGTATCTTTGCAGACAACGCGCATTCCATCGGTAACACGCCCCTGGTTCAGATCAACCGCATCGCACCGCGTGGCGTGACGATTCTGGCCAAGATCGAAGGGCGTAACCCGAGTTATTCAGTGAAGTGCCGCATTGGCGCAAGCATGATCTGGGATGCCGAAAGCAGCGGCAAGCTCAAGCCAGGCATGACCATTGTCGAGCCGACTTCCGGCAATACCGGTATCGGCCTGGCGTTTGTCGCGGCGGCCCGTGGCTATAAATTGCTGCTGACCATGCCGGCGTCCATGAGCCTTGAGCGCCGCAAAGTGCTCAAGGCCCTGGGCGCCGAGCTGGTGCTGACCGAGCCGGCCAAGGGCATGAAGGGCGCCATCGAAAAGGCCGGTGAAATCCTCGCCGGCGACCCGACCACCTACTTTATGCCGGCCCAGTTCGAAAACCCGGCCAACCCTGCGATCCACGAGAAAACCACCGGCCCGGAAATCTGGAACGACACCGACGGCGCCGTGGATGTGCTGGTGGCGGGCGTGGGGACCGGCGGCACCATCACCGGGGTGTCACGCTATATCAAGAACACTGCGGGCAAGCCGATCCTGTCGGTGGCCGTGGAACCCATGGTTTCCCCGGTGATCACCCAGGCCTTGGCGGGGGAAGAAATCAAGCCCAGCCCCCACAAGATCCAGGGTATCGGCGCCGGGTTTGTGCCAAAAAACCTCGATCTGTCGATGGTCGACCGCGTGGAGTTGGCGACCGACGAAGAGTCCAAGGCCATGGCCCTGCGGCTGATGCAGGAAGAGGGTATCTTGTGCGGTATCTCCTGCGGTGCCGCCATGGCTGTGGCAGTACGCCTGGCCGAGAAGCCGGAAATGCAAGGCAAGACCATCGTGGTGATTTTGCCGGACTCCGGCGAGCGCTACCTGTCGAGCATGTTGTTCAGCGATGTGTTTACCGACCAGGAAAACCAGGCCTGATCTTCAAAGCGGTCCCACAAGGTTGATGTAAGTCATCCGGTCGGCGTGGGCCTTCTGCATAATGGCTCAAGTGTTTATCATGGCCGGCTGTTACGTCTGGTTTCCCGTTGACGCAAGTTTGCCGGCCAGGCGCTTATTTCCAGGAGTTGCTGCATGACCTTTTCTTTGGCCGCCAAACTGTCGGTGTTGCTGCTGTTTATCGGCAGCACGCTGTATGTGCACCTGCGTGGCAAGGCCCGTTTGCCGATGCTGCGCCAGTTCGTCAACCATTCGGCGCTGTTCGCCCCGTATAACGCCTTGATGTACCTGTTTTCCGCGGTGCCGTCCAAGCCGTACCTGGACCGCAGCAAGTTCCCGGAACTGGACGTGCTCAAGGACAACTGGGAAGTGATCCGCGAAGAGGCCATGCACCTGTTCGACGAGGGCTACATCCGCGCCGCCGAAAAGAACAACGACGCCGGTTTCGGTTCGTTCTTCAAGAAAGGCTGGAAGCGCTTCTACCTCAAGTGGTACGACAAACCCCTGCCATCGGCCGAGGCCCTGTGCCCCAAAACCGTGGCACTGGTGAGCAGCATCCCCAACGTCAAGGGCGCGATGTTCGCGCTGTTGCCGGGCGGCAGCCACCTGAACCCGCACCGCGACCCCTTCGCCGGTTCGTTGCGTTATCACCTGGGGCTGTCCACGCCGAACTCTGACGACTGCCGCATCTTCGTCGACGGCCAGGTCTACGCCTGGCGCGACGGTGAAGACGTGATGTTCGACGAAACCTACGTGCACTGGGTGAAGAACGAAACCGAGCAGACCCGCGTGATCCTGTTCTGCGACATCGAACGGCCGTTGAGCAACCGTGTGATGACCCGCGTCAACCGCTGGGTCAGCAAGCAACTGGGCCGTGCTACTGCGCCGCAGAACCTTGACGACGAACGCGTGGGCGGCATCAACCAGGCCTATGCCTGGAGCAAGACCTTCAGCGACAAGTTCAGTGGCCAGGTCAAGCAGTGGAAGCGCAAGCATCCCAAGGCGTACCGCATTGCGCGGCCGGTGCTGGCGGTAGTCGTCTTGGTATTGCTCTGGAAGTGGTTGTTCGGCTGATTGTGATTTCTTGACTTGAAATGCAGCCAAATGTGGGAGGGGGCTTGCTCCCGATAGCAGTGGATCAGTCAGCAAATGCCTAGCTGATACACCGCCATCGGGAGCAAGCCCCCTCCCACATTGGTTTGCAGTGTTGCTTATGACGCGATCAACTGCCGCAATACGTAGTGCAAGATCCCACCCGCTTTGAAGTACTCCACTTCATTCAAGGTATCAATCCGGCACAGCACCTCAACCTTCTCGCTGCTGCCATCTTCCCGAGTGATCATCAACGTCAGGTTCATGCGCGGTTCGACCTCGGCATCGGTCAGCCCGAGGATGTCGATCTTCTCCTTGCCGGTGAGCTTGAGCGTCTTGCGGTTCTGGTCCAGCTTGAACTGCAACGGCAACACGCCCATGCCCACCAGGTTGGAGCGGTGGATACGCTCGAAACTCTCGGCGATCACCGCCTTGACCCCCAGCAGGTTGGTACCCTTGGCCGCCCAGTCGCGGCTGGAACCGGTGCCGTATTCCTGGCCGGCAATCACCACCAGCGGCGTGCCTGAGGCCTGGTACTTCATGGATGCATCGTAGATCGCCATTTTTTCCCCGGTGGGGATATACAGCGTGTTGCCGCCTTCCTCGCCGCCCAGCATTTCATTGCGGATACGGATGTTGGCAAAGGTGCCACGCATCATCACTTCATGGTTGCCCCGGCGCGAGCCGTAGGAGTTGAAGTCACGCGGTTCCACCCCTTGCTCGCGCAGGTAGCGTCCGGCCGGGCTGTCGGTCTTGATATTGCCGGCAGGGGAGATGTGGTCGGTGGTCACCGAATCACCGAGCAGGGCCAGGATGTTGGCGCCCTTGACGTCCTTGATCACCGGCAGCGGGCCGGCAATGTCATCGAAGAACGGTGGGTGCTGGATGTAGGTGGAGTCCTTTTGCCACACGTAGGTCGCTGCCTGCGGCACTTCAATCGCCTGCCATTGCTCGTCACCGGCGAACACCTCGGCGTATTCCTTGTGGAACATGCTGGTGCTGACCTGGGCCACCGCCTCGGCGATTTCCTGGCTGCTGGGCCAGATATCTTTCAGGTACACCGGGTTTCCGCTCTGATCGTTACCCAGCGGTTCGCTGCTGATGTCGATGCGCACGGTGCCGGCCAACGCATAGGCGACTACCAGGGGCGGCGAGGCCAGCCAGTTGGTTTTCACCAGCGGGTGCACGCGGCCTTCGAAGTTGCGGTTACCCGACAGCACCGAGGCCACGGCGAGGTCGGCCTTCTGGATGGCTTTTTCGATAGGCTCGGGCAACGGCCCGGAGTTACCGATACAGGTGGTGCAGCCGTAGCCCACCAGGTCAAAACCGAGCTTGTCGAGGTACTGGGTGAGGCCCGCAGCCTTGTAATAGTCGGTGACCACCTTGGAGCCTGGGGCCAGCGAGGTCTTGACCCAAGGTTTGCGGGTCAGGCCCTTTTCCACGGCCTTTTTCGCCACCAACCCGGCCGCCATCATTACGCTGGGGTTGGAGGTGTTGGTGCAGGAGGTGATGGCGGCGATCACCACCGCGCCGTTTTTCAGGCGATAGGTGTTGCCTTCGTATTCATAATCGGCCTCACCGACCAGATCGGCGTTGCCCACGGCCACGCCGCCACCGCCTTCACTTTCCAGGCGGCCTTCTTCCTTGCTGGTGGGTTTGAATTGCAGGTCGAGGAAGTCGCTGAACGCTTGGCCGACATTCGGCAGGGATACCCGGTCTTGGGGGCGCTTGGGCCCGGCGAGGCTGGCTTCGACGCTGCCCATGTCCAGGGCCAGGGTGTCGGTGAACACCGGTTCCTGGCCGGCGTTGCGCCACAGGCCCTGGGCCTTGGTGTAGGCCTCCACCAGTTTGACCGTCTCAGCCGGGCGGCCGGACAGGCGCAGGTAGTCCAGCGTCACCTCATCCACTGGGAAAAAGCCACAGGTAGCGCCGTACTCCGGCGCCATGTTGGCGATGGTGGCGCGGTCGGCCAGGGGCAGGTCGGCCAGGCCGTCGCCGTAGAACTCGACGAACTTGCCCACTACGCCTTTCTTGCGCAGCATTTGTGTAACGGTGAGCACCAGGTCGGTGGCGGTGATGCCTTCCTTGAGCTTGCCGGTGAGCTTGAAGCCGATGACCTCCGGAATCAGCATCGACACCGGCTGGCCGAGCATGGCCGCTTCGGCTTCGATCCCACCCACGCCCCAGCCGAGTACGCCGAGGCCGTTGATCATGGTGGTATGGGAGTCGGTGCCGACCAGGGTGTCGGGGAAGGCGTACGTGCGGCCGTCTTCGTCCTTGGTCCACACGGTGCGGCCCAGGTATTCCAGGTTCACCTGGTGACAGATGCCGGTGCCAGGTGGCACGACGCTGAAGTTGTCAAAGGCGCTCTGGCCCCAGCGCAGGAAGGCGTAGCGTTCGCCGTTGCGCTGCATTTCGATGTCAACGTTCTGCTCAAAGGCGCTGGTGGTACCGAACTTGTCGACCATCACCGAGTGGTCGATCACCAGGTCCACCGGCGACAGCGGGTTGATGCGCTGCGGGTCACCGCCGGCCTTGGCCACGGCGGCGCGCATGGCGGCCAGGTCGACCACCGCGGGCACCCCGGTAAAGTCCTGCATCAGCACGCGGGCGGGGCGATACTGAATCTCGCGGTCCGACTGGCGCTCTTTGAGCCAGGCGGCGATGGCTTTGAGGTCGGTGCCGGTAACGGTCTTGGCATCTTCCCAGCGCAGCAGGTTTTCCAGCAGTACCTTGAGCGACATCGGCAGCTTGTCCAGATCACCCAGGCTCTTGGCGGCTTCGGGCAGGCTGAAGTAGTGGTAGGTCTTGCTGTCTATTTGCAGTGTCTTAAGGGTTCTCAGGCTATCAAGGGATGACATTACATGACTCCTTATGGTCCGCACGGCCACGGACCTGGCGGGACGAACAGAGCTAACACGTTAGCGCTGTTTTCATTAGCAGGCTAATAACTGGACTCTATCGCCGAGCCCAAGGTTCCGAACTCGGCTATCATGCGCGCGTTTTCATGACAGGCATTGCGATAGCGCAAGGTCAGTTGATTCACCAGGAGAGTAGATGAACACCCTTTTTATGCACTGCCGCCCGGGTTTTGAAGGCGAAGTCTGTTCCGAGATCGCGGAACACGCCGCGCGCCTGAACGTGTCCGGCTACGCCAAGGCCAAGACCGGCAGCGCCTGCGCCGAATTTGTCTGCACGGAAGAAGACGGCGCCCAGCGCTTGATGCACGGCCAGCGCTTCGCCGAGCTGATCTTCCCAAGGCAGTGGGCACGCGGGGTGTTTATCGACCTGCCGGAAACCGACCGCATCAGCGTGATCCTTACCCACCTGCGCGACTTCCCGGTGTGCGGCAGCCTGTGGTTGGAAATGGTCGACACCAATGACGGCAAGGAACTCTCCAACTTTTGCAAAAAATTCGAAGTGCACCTGCGCAAAGCCCTGCTGGGCGCCGGCAAGCTGGTGGACGACCCGAGCAAGCCGCGCCTGTTACTGACCTTCAAGAGCGGCCGCGAAGTGTTCATGGGGCTGGCCGAGTCGAACAACTCGGCAATGTGGCCGATGGGCATCCCGCGCCTCAAGTTCCCGCGTGACGCGCCCAGCCGCTCGACCTTGAAGCTGGAAGAGGCCTGGCATCACTTTATCCCCCGTGACCAGTGGGACGAGCGCCTGCACGGTGATATGACCGGCGTCGACCTCGGCGCAGCGCCAGGCGGTTGGACCTGGCAACTGGTCAACCGTGGCATGCTGGTCACCGCCATCGACAACGGCCCCATGGCCGAAAGCCTGATGGACACCGGCCTGGTGCAACACTTGATGGCTGACGGCTTCACCTTCGTGCCCAAGCAGCCGGTGGACTGGATGGTCTGCGATATCGTCGAGAAGCCTGCGCGCAACGCGGCGCTGCTGGAAACCTGGATCGGCGAGGGGCATTGCCGTGAGGCGGTGGTCAACCTGAAGTTGCCGATGAAGCAGCGTTACGCCGAAGTGAAGCGCCTGCTCGAACGCATCGAAGAGGGCTTCAAGGCGCGTGGCATACGGGTGGAAATCGGTTGCAAGCAGCTGTACCACGACCGCGAAGAAGTGACATGTCACCTGCGCCGTCTGGTGGACGTAAAGAAATCCAAAAGCCGCTGATAATAATTGTGGGAGCTGGCTTGCCTGCGAAAGCGGTATAACAGTCGAAATGTATGTTGAATGTGCCCCCGTCATCGCGGGCAAGCCCACTCCCACATAAGAGCGGGCCTGTTTCAGGAGTGAAGTATGAGTGTTGATTTACCCGTAGACGGCACCCTCGACGCCACCGGCCTCAACTGCCCGGAGCCGGTGATGATGCTGCACCAGCACATCCGTGACCTGCCGGCGGGCGGCTTGCTCAAGGTGATCGCCACCGACCCGTCGACCCGTCGTGATATTCCCAAATTCTGCGTTTTTCTTGACCACGAACTGGTGGATCAACAGGAAGATGCTGGCACCTACCTGTACTGGATCCGCAAGAAAGCCGATTAAGCCAGCGCCTTTTCGGCCCGAATGCGCCGGCGTGCACTGCGCGCCAGGCGCACCAGCAACATCCCCGCCGCACAGCTCAAACCCACGATCAGCCCTTGCCATAAACCGCTTGGGCCGCTGGGTTCGCCGAGCCAGTCGGTCAGCCCTAGGGCATAACCCACCGGCAGCCCCACGCCCCAATAGGCGAACAAGGTCAGCACCATGGTCACCCGGGTGTCCTGGTAGCCGCGCAAAGCACCGGCGGCAGTGACCTGAATCGAGTCGGAGAACTGGAACAGCGCCGAGAACACAATCAGCATCGACGCCAGGTGGATGACCACCGGGTCGGGCGTGTAGATCGCCGCGATCTGCTCACGAAACACCAGCATCAGGCTGCACGACAGGCACGCATAGGCCAGTGCAGTGCCCATGCCGACCCCGGCGGCGAAGCGCGCTTCACGCGGTTCGCCACGCCCCAGGGCCTGGCCGACGCGCACGGTCACGGCCATGCTCAGGGAGTAGGGGATCATGAATACCAAAGAACTGACATTCAACGCGATCTGATGGCCGGAAACCACGGTGGCGCCCAGGCTGCCAAGCAACAGGGCAATCACCGCGAATATGCTCGACTCGGCGAAGATCGCTACGCCAATCGGCAGGCCGATGCCCAGGATGCGCTTGATTACCGCCCATTTCGGCCAGTCAAAGCGCTTGAACAGTTCGCTGCTCTGGTACACCGGGCCCCAGCGCGTCCAGCCAGCCAGGCCGAGCATCATCACCCACATCGCAATGGCCGTGGCCCAGCCGCAACCCACGCCGCCCATGGCCGGTACGCCGAAGTGGCCGTAGATGAAGATGTAGTTCAGCGGAATATTCAGCGCCAGGCCGCACAGGCCCATGACCATGCTCGGCCGCGTACGGCCCAGGCCATCACTGAAGCAGCGCAGCACGTAATACAGCGCAATTGCCGGCATCCCCGCGGCGATGCCGTGCAGGTAACCCATGGACGGCTCGATCAGGTCGGGCTCGACCTTCATCGCATGCAGGATCGGCTCGGCACATAGCAACAGCACCGCGCCGCAGAGGCCGACCACCACGGCCAACCACAACGATTGGCGCACCAACGGTCCGATCTCTGTGAGTTTTCCCGCGCCATAGCGCTCGGCCACTTTCGGCGTGGTGGCCAGCAAGGTGCCGGTCATCAGCAGGTACACCGGGATCCAGATCGAGTTACCCAGGCCGACCGCCGCAAGGTCCTGGGGGCTGACACGCCCGGCCATCACCGCATCGACAAAACTCATCGCAGTAGTTGCCAATTGGCCGATCATGATCGGCAAGGCCAGCGTCAGCAGGCCGCGCACTTCCCGGCTGATGCGGGCTGGGCGGGAAAGGGTAGCGGTGGCAGTGTTCACGTACAGGTGTCCAATAAAAAAGCAGTCGCAAGGACGGCGGATTCTACGCTTTGACGCAGTGGTCAGGAAAAAACCTGTGTTGCTGATTTGTAATGCAGCCCCACAGGGATCTGTTGTGTTAGTTGAATCCCATGCCTGTACACTGCTGATCCGCCAAAGGAGCCTGCCATGCTGATTGTTGCCGACGAAAATATTCCGCTGCTTGATGACTTTTTCCAGGGGTTTGGCGAGATTCGCCGCGTGCCTGGGCGGTCCATCGACCGCGCTACCGTCGAGCAGGCCGACGTGCTGCTGGTGCGCTCGGTGACCAACGTCAACCGTGCCCTGCTCGAAGGCAGCAACGTACGCTTTGTCGGCACCTGCACCATCGGCACCGACCATCTGGACCTGGACTTTTTCAAGCGGGCAGGGATCCAGTGGGCCAGCGCGCCTGGCTGCAATGCGCGGGGGGTTGTGGATTACGTACTCGGCAGCTTGCACACCCTGGCCGAAATCGAAGGCGTCGAGTTGGGCTCGCGCAACTACGGTGTCGTCGGTGCCGGTGAGGTGGGCGGGCGACTGGTCAAGGTCCTCAAGGGCCTGGGTTGGAACGTGCTGGTGTGCGACCCGCCGCGCCAGATCGCCGAGGACGGCGACTACGTCAGCCTGCAACAGATCATCGAGCAGTGCGATGTGATCAGCTTGCACACGCCGCTGATCAAGTCCGGCAATGGCGCCACCTGGCATTTATTCGACCGCCAGCGCCTGGAGCAACTCAAGCCCGGCACCTGGCTGATCAACGCCAGCCGTGGCGCGGTGGTGGACAACGCCGCGCTGCGCGAGGTGCTGCTGGCCCGCGAAGACCTGCAATCGGTGCTGGATGTGTGGGAAGGCGAGCCGCAAGTGGACGTCGACCTGGCTGACCTGTGCGTGCTGGCCACGCCGCATATCGCCGGCTACAGCCTCGATGGCAAGCAGCGCGGCACCGCGCAGATCTACCAGGCATTTTGCGCGCACCTGGGCCACGAACCGAGCGTTCAGCTCAGTGATTTATTGCCGGCAGCGTGGCTGGACGAAGTCCACCTGGACGCTTCAACCGATCCGGCCTGGGCACTGGCGGCCCTGTGCCGCAGCGTGTACGACCCGCGCCGTGATGATGCAGATTTTCGTCGCAGCCTGGTGGGGACCGTGCAGGAGCAGCGCCAGTCCTTCGATTTGCTGCGCAAGCACTACCCGCAGCGCCGTGAGATAGATGGCCTGAAAGTGCGCATCAAGGGCGAGTCGACGGCGCTGTCGGCTATCGTTTCGGCTCTGGGCGCTGAAACGCTGTAAACACCCATAAAAAACCCGGCCACCTGGGCCGGGTTTGAAAGAGCGTGGGCACTTCAGCCTTGCTGGGCAGGTTTGACCAGTCGCTGTTCCAGCTCGCTGCAGGCTTGCTGGATCATCTCTTCGGTAATCTGCACCTCGCGGCCCTTGGCATCGATATACGAGCAAGGCAACACCTGCTGCTGGCGGATCACTTCAATCTTGGCGTTGCTGCTATCTTGCAAGGTCATGGCCTGTCTCCTCATCAGGTTGTGTACCTATCTTAAATCCCCCGCATGAACGCGCTGTTACAACTCCTTGCACGCTCATCGGTTCGAACACCCAGTCCACCAGAAACCGGTACATATTTCCAGATGAGTCTTAGACCGATAGCCTCTAGCGGCCTGTATCGGCGGGCATAATTAACCTGACTCATTGTTATTTGCGCAAGTTCCCCCAATGTTGAAGTACAGATTCCTCATTGGTGGTGCCTTCCATGCTCTCAACCCGTCAACGCCGTGCGATCCGCCTGGCCAGCCGCTTTATTGCGCCCTACCGCTGGCAGGCCCTGGGCGCCTTGCTGGCGCTGATCGTCACCGCCGGCATCACCTTGTCCATGGGGCAGGGCATTCGCCTTCTGGTCGACCAGGGTTTCATGACCCAGTCACCGCACTTGCTCAACCAGTCCATCGGCTTGTTCATGGTGCTGGTGCTGGGCCTGGCTGTGGGTACGTTCACGCGGTTTTACCTGGTGTCGTGGATTGGCGAGCGCGTGGTGGCCGATATTCGCCGGCAAGTGTTCAACCACCTGATCTACCTGCACCCAGGCTTCTATGAGAACAACCGCAGCTCGGAGATCCAGTCGCGGCTGACCACCGATACCACGTTGCTGCAATCGGTGATCGGCTCGTCGCTGTCGCTGTTCCTGCGCAACGCCCTGATGGTCATCGGCGGCATCGTGTTGCTGTTCATCACCAACCCCAAGCTCACCAGCATCGTGGTGGTGGCGCTGCCGCTGGTACTGGCGCCGATCCTGATCTTCGGGCGCCGGGTGCGCAGCCTGTCGCGTCTGAGCCAGGATCGTATTGCCGACGTCGGCAGCTATGTCGCCGAGACCTTGGGCCAGATCAAAACGGTGCAGGCCTACAACCACCAGGTGCAGGACGAACAGCGTTTCGCTGTTACCGTGGAGGACGCGTTCACCACCGCACGTAAACGCATCCTGCAACGCTCCTGGCTGATAACCCTGGTGATCATGCTGGTGCTCGGCGCCGTGGGCGTGATGCTATGGGTAGGTGGCATGGACGTGATCAGCGGGCGCATTTCCGGCGGTGAGCTGGCGGCGTTTGTGTTCTATAGCCTGATAGTCGGCAGTGCGGTTGGCACTCTGAGCGAAGTGCTCGGCGAGTTGCAGCGCGCTGCCGGTGCGGCCGAGCGTATCGGTGAGCTGTTGCAGTCGAGCAACGACATCCAGGCGCCGGCCGATGGCAGCGAACGCTTGCCGCAGCGGGTCAGTGGCCGCATGGAGCTGCAAGATCTGCGCTTTTGCTACCCCTCACGGCCGGACAGTTACGCCATTGATGGCTTGAACCTGACCATCAATCCCGGCGAAACCCTGGCGCTGGTAGGCCCATCAGGCGCGGGTAAATCGACAATCTTCGACCTGCTGCTGCGCTTCTACGATCCCCAGCAAGGGCGCATCCTGCTCGAAGGCCGCCCGCTGACCGAGCTGGACCCCCTGGACCTGCGTCGCCACTTTGCACTGGTGTCCCAGAGCCCGGCGCTGTTTTTCGGCAGCGTCGAGGACAACATTCGCTACGGCAACCCGTCCGCCACCATGGCCCAGGTCGAAGCCGCTGCGCGCATCGCCCATGCCCACGATTTCATCCTGCAAATGCCCGAGGGCTACCAGACCCACCTCGGCGACGGTGGCCTGGGCCTCTCTGGCGGCCAGCGCCAACGCCTGGCCATCGCCCGCGCCTTGTTGGTCGACGCGCCGATCCTGCTGCTGGACGAAGCCACCAGCGCCCTCGACGCGCAGAGTGAGCACCTGATCCAGCAAGCGCTGCCGCAATTGATGCAAGGAAGAACCACGCTGGTGATCGCTCACCGTCTGGCGACCGTCAAGAATGCCGATCGAATAGCGGTGATGGATCAGGGCAAACTGGTGGCGGTGGGCACGCACCAGGAGTTGATTGCGAGCAATCCACTGTATGCGCGGTTGGCGGCGCTGCAGTTCAGCGCAGATCACTAGCGCCATAAGCATTGCAGAAATGCCAATGTGAGAGGGGGCTTGCTCCCGATAGCAGAGTGTCAATCAGCAGTTTTGTTGCTGACCCACCGCTATCGGGAGCAAGCCCCCTCCCACATTGGAAGCAGGTTCAGTGCCTTACTGGTCGTCGAAGTACCGCTCATGCCAATCCACCAGCGGCTGCGGCGAATTGAGCTTCTGCCCGTAGATCACCGAATAAGACAGCACGTTCTGCACATACTGGCGGGTTTTGTCGAACGGGATGCTTTCAACCCACACATCGAAGCTCAGGTGGTCTGCACCGCGCAGCCATTGGCGCACGCGGCCGGGGCCGGCGTTGTAGGCGGCGGAAGCGAGCACACGGTTGCCGTTGAACTGGCTGTGCACCTGGCTCAGGTAGGCGGCGCCGAGCTGGATATTTTTATCCGGGTCCAGCACCTGGGCCGGGGAGGCCAGGGGGATGCTGAATTTGCGTGCGGTTTCCTTGGCGGTGCCGGGCATCAGTTGCATCAGGCCGCTGGCGCCAACGCCGGAGCGGGCATCGTCCATAAACGCGCTTTCCTGACGCGTGATGGCAAATATCCAGCTTGAATGCAGGCCGCGCACCTTGGCTTCGCGCACCAGGGTATCGCGGTGCGCCATCGGGAAGCGGATGTCCAGGTCGTCCCAGTACTGCGCCTGGCTGATGGTACGGATCGCCGGGAAGTACCACTTCATGTCGTAGGCCAACTTGGCCTGGGCGACCATTTCGTCACGGTTGAAGTGCCGGCTGACGTGGTACCACTCGCGGCGACCGTCCACGATCTGGCCACGGGCGTAGAACTCCAGGGCGCGGCGCACCCCGGGGGTATTGCGGACCTTGTTGACCAATGCCTGGCTCATCACCAGCGGCTTGTTGTTCAGTTGGTAAGGGGATTTGGAACGGTCAGCAGCAAGGAAACCGTAGAAGTCCCGTTCCTTGGCCACGTTTTTGTACAGCACCAGGGCCTGCGGGTTTTTCGGTTCGGCCAGCTCCAGGCTGCGCGCCTGCCAGTAGCGCCAGCGGTTAGTGGTGGCCAGGTCTTGTGGGAGTTTGCGGGTCAACTGGTAGGCATCTTCCCAGCGTGCCAGGCGCAACAGCAGGCGCAGGCGCCATTCGGACACGGTGTTGTCGCGCAGTTCCGGGTCGTACTTGGTCATCACGTCCAGCGCACGTGGGTCGAAGCGCTTGGCCAGGGTCAGGCCAATCTCGCGGGCAATCGACACCTTTTCGTCACGGGAGAAGTGCATGCTGCTGGCGTAGCCGTCGAGCAGGGCCATGGCCTTGTCCGGATCCTGGCGGGCCAGGCGGCGCAGGCCCAGGCCGACGGCGTCAGACATCGCCTCGGTGGCCGGCAGGAAGCGTGACGGATCGCTGAGCATGTCAGGCTTTTGCGCCACATCCACCATCAGGCGGCCTTGGGCGCCTAGGGTTGGCAGGGTCTTCACCAGGCTGTTGGCCAGCGCGTAATTGCGGGCTTCGGCGGCGAGCTTGGTGCGGTCCCAAATCTTCTGTTCGGTCAGTTGGCCGGCAGCGGCCCATTGGCCGAAGGTGGCATCACAGGCGGCGGGCTGGGATTTGCCGGTCATCCACAACTTTTCAGCGGTCTTGTAGCCTTCAGCCTTCAGATTGTGGCTGAGCTGGTACTGGCCATGCAGGCAGTCCAGCTCGACGAAATTGAGCTTGGTGTCGTAGTACTTTTCAAAGGTCTGCCAATCGCCACGCTCGGCCAGCCAGCGCAGCCAACGCAGTTTCATCCAGTTGGCCTGGGGCAGGTCGCCGTGTTTGGCGAGGAACTGTTCGATTTCCTCGTTGCTCGCGGTTTTCAGGCGTGCAGTCAGCTCGTCATACGCCAGGTACGGCGTGAGCGGGTAGTCGGCCAGGGCCTGGCTGTATTGCATGTACGGGCCGCTGTCGCCCTTGGCCAGGGCGCGTTTGGCTTGATCGTAATACTGACGTTGGGTGGTGAGGTCCACCGCCTGGGCGGTTTGAACGGCAGTGGCGGAAAGAAGCAGACAAGATAAAAAGTTGAAAAGGCGACTGCGCATGAGACGTCCGTGCAGAGAAATCACGACTAGCACCGGCACTGCCGACACTGATTGCCCCTAGCTTAGCCTTTTGCCAGCGGCCCGCGAAAGCTTTGCCGTCTGGTTCGTTCAAGTTCGCCGGAAATGTCCTACAGAACGTGTCAATAGAGAAAATGCCGACCGCATCCCACCCTCAAGTCAGGTAGAATGCGCGCCCAGTTTTTGGAGAAGCGTATGACCCTGCTCAAATTCAGCGATGTGTCCCTTGCTTTCGGCGCCATGCCGTTGTTGGACAAGGTGTCCTGGCAGATCGCCCGTGGTGAGCGGGTGTGCATCATCGGCCGCAACGGCACCGGCAAGTCCAGCATGATGAAGCTGGTAAAAGGCGACCAGAAGCCTGATGACGGCTCTGTCTGGCGTGCCCCGGGCCTCAAGATCGGCGAATTGCCGCAGGAATTGCCGGTGGCCGACGGACGGACAGTGTTCGACGTGGTTGCCGAAGGCCTGGACGGCGTCGGCGAGTTGCTCGCGCAATACCATCACCTGGCGCAGAACTGCGTCACCGAGGAAGACCTGGACAAGCTGATGCACGTCCAGCAAGACCTCGAAGCCCGTGACGGCTGGCGCTTGCAGCAACTGGTGGACAGCACCCTGAGCCGCCTGCAACTGCCGGCCGACAAGACCCTCGCCGAATTGTCCGGCGGCTGGCGTCGCCGTGTGCTGCTGGCCCAGGCCCTGGTGTCCGAGCCGGACCTGCTGTTGCTCGACGAACCGACCAACCACCTGGACATCGGCGCCATCGCCTGGCTTGAAGAAGCCATCAAGGACTTCCAGGGCGCCGTGCTGTTTATCACGCACGACCGTGCTTTCCTGCAGAGCCTGGCCACGCGCATCCTCGAGCTGGACCGTGGCGGCCTGATCGACTGGAACGGCGACTACGCCAGCTTCCTGGTGCACAAGGAAGCCGCCCTGGCTGCCGAAGAAACCGCCAACGCGCTGTTTGACAAAAAGCTGGCCCAGGAAGAAGTCTGGATCCGCCAGGGCATCAAGGCCCGTCGCACCCGTAACGAAGGCCGCGTGCGTGCCTTGAAAGCCTTGCGCGTGGAGCGCAGTGAGCGCCGCGAGCGTACCGGCAAGGCCAATATCCAGCTGGACACCGCCGACAAGTCGGGCAAGCAGGTAATGGTGCTGGAGAACGTCAGCTTCCATCACCCGGACGGCCCGTTCCTGATCAAGGACTTCTCCATGGTCCTGCAGCGTGGCGATCGTATCGGCCTGCTGGGCGCCAACGGTACCGGCAAGACCACCTTGCTCAAGCTGATGCTCAGCGGTCTGCAACCGACCAGCGGCAAGGTAGAAGAGGGCACTCGCATCGACGTGGCCTACTTTGACCAGTTGCGCCACCAGTTGGACCTGGAAAAGACCGTGATCGACAACGTCGCCGAAGGTCGCGACTTTATCGACATCGACGGCCAGAGCCGCCACGTACTCAGCTACCTGGGCGACTTCCTGTTCAGCCCGCAACGTGCGCGCACGCCGGTCAAGGCCTTGTCTGGTGGTGAGCGTGCGCGTTTGCTGCTGGCCAAGCTGTTCAGCAAGCCGGCCAACCTGCTGGTGCTCGACGAACCGACCAACGACTTGGATGTGGAAACCCTTGAGTTGCTCGAAGAAGTGCTGCTGACGTTCAACGGCACTGTGCTGATGGTCAGCCACGACCGGGAATTCCTCGACAACGTGGTCACCAGCACTCTGGTCTTCGAAGGCGAAGGCAAGGTGCGCGAATACGTCGGTGGTTACCAGGACTGGTTGCGTCAGGGTGGTTCGCCACGTCTGCTGGGCGTGACCGAGAGCAAGTCCGGCAAGGCCGACCTGACCTCGGCGGTGGTGACTCCTGTGCAAGAGGCTGCACCGGCCCAGGAAGCTGCACCCGCGGCCAAGAAGAAGCTCAGCTACAAGCTGCAGCGTGAGCTGGAAGCCTTGCCGGGTGAGATCGACGCCAAGGAACAGCAGATTGCTGCGGTCGAAGCTGAAATGGCTGACGCCGGTTTCTATCTGCGACCCGCGGCTGAAACCGCCAAGGTCATCGCTTCCCTGGAGACGTTGAACCAGGAGCTGGAAGCGTTGGTTGAGCGTTGGGCCGAGCTGGATGCCTGAGTAATCGCACCGCAATAAAAAAGCCCGGCACTCTTCTATGAGCGCCGGGCTTTTTAATATGAAATGCGATTCAACTGTGGGAGCTGGCTTGCCTGCGATAGCGGTGTAACAGCCACCTGATGCATCAACTGACAGGCTGTTATCGCAGGCAAGCCAGCTCCCACATTAGACCTTCATCGGTCTTACGAACTCTTTGCCAGTTTGACGGCCAGTACATCGCAAGGCGCGCCGTGCAATACATCATTGGCGGTGGAGCCCAGCAACAGTGCCAGGCCATGACGGCCGTGGCTGCCGACCACGATCAGGTCACAGGCCTTTTCCTTGGCCAAGTGGTGGATTTCCTGACGCGGTTGGCCGTATGTCAGGTGGCAGTCTTCCTTTTTCAGGTGCGGGTATTTGAGAATCAAGCGGTCCAGGCGCTCCTTGGCCTGGTCGAATTGTTGTTGCTGCAACTGGGAAAGGTCCATCGGTACGTCACCGCCAAAGGCCATGGCCATGGGCTCGACGATATGCACCAGCGACAGTATGGCGCCATTGGCCAATGCGGATTCCTGCGCGCGCTTGATCACCGGATCGCACTCTTCGGTCAGATCGACAGCGACCAGAATATGTTTGTAGGGCATGAGGCGTTCCTCCAAGGGACTGCAATAAGTTCAGTATGGCTGCTTTCAAGCGGATGGGGTTGCGTCAGGTCAAATCCGCTCATCTAGAAATTCGGGAGTACACATATGACGGTGTGGATAGTGGTGTCAATCCTTGCGGTGGTTTTAAGCCCCCTGGCCTGGCTGCGCCCGTCGCGTGGGCAGAGCGGGCGCATGGCCCTGCGCATGGAGGCACGCCGCATCGGCCTGGCCATGCAGTTGGCGCCCCAGGAATGGCCGCACTGGCTCAAGCAAGAGCCGCCGAGCCCTTGTGCGCAGTACTGTCGACCGCGGCGTGGGAGCACGCCGGCTATCTGGAGTTACTGGCAGTTGGAGCCGGGTGTGTGGGTCAATCAATGGCGCGAAGAGTGTGTGGATGAAAAGTTGTTGCCGTATTTTGCGACGCTGCCGGCGAACGTCTACAAAATTGAAGCGGACAAGCAAATGATCGCGTTGTATTGGGGCGAGAAGGGCGACGCGAGCGTGCTGAAAGACATCGATGCGCTGCTCAAGGCTCTGGCCTGACCCCGCGTTTGTAGGACCGAGCAAGCTCGCTCCTACAGAGATCGGGCAATAAAAAGCCCGACTTCATCATCGGGCTGGAGGTGGCCAGGCAGGCCGGTAAATCTGCAAGTTCCCGCTAGCCTAGCCGTATATCCCTTTCTGTACAGCCGCTTCCCACATCTTTTCTATTATTGATCTTGTGAATATTTGAATATTGACGGGTTGCCTGCCTGTGGGCCTGGTTCTGAAATGACTGGAAAGTCGCGTTTTACCTAGCCTTTGGAGCGATTGACAATTGCCCGGAATTGGATGAAGGTGGCGTACCCAAATCAAACGGGCGTATGAATTGAGCGTTTGTCCTACAGGCAGCTCAGACATAACCCCGACTATCGCACTGGCGGGTGTGCCTGGCGGATGGGTTTGAGCATTGATGCGACTATCAACGTCAAACCAGAGGCCAGCGTCCGGTGTGTACTGTTCAGCTTCCATATCGTGGAGATCAGTTGATGATTTACGAAGGTAAAGCCATCACGGTTAAGGCTCTTGAAAGTGGCATCGTCGAATTGAAATTCGACCTCAAGGGTGAGTCCGTCAACAAGTTCAACCGTCTAACCCTGAACGAACTGCGTCAGGCCGTAGACACCATCAAAGCAGATGCTTCGGTCAAGGGCGTGATCGTCTCCAGCGGCAAGGACGTGTTTATCGTCGGCGCTGACATCACCGAATTCGTCGACAACTTCAAGCTGCCCGATGCCGAGCTGGTGGCTGGCAACCTCGAAGCCAACAAGATCTTCAGCGATTTCGAAGACCTCAACGTGCCGACCGTTGCCGCGATCAATGGCATTGCGTTGGGTGGCGGCCTGGAAATGTGCCTGGCAGCGGATTTCCGTGTCATGTCCGCGACCGCCAAGATCGGCCTGCCGGAAGTCAAACTGGGCATCTACCCGGGCTTCGGCGGTACCGTGCGCCTGCCGCGCCTGATCGGTGCCGACAATGCGATCGAATGGATCGCCGCCGGTAAGGAAAACAAGGCCGAGGACGCACTGAAGGTCGGTGCCGTCGACGCAGTGGTGGCTCCGGACAAACTGGCCGAAGCCGCGCTGAACCTGATCAAGGGCGCCATCAGCGGCGAATTTGACTACAAGGCCAAGCGTCAGCCGAAGCTGGAAAAACTCAAGCTCAACGCTATCGAACAGATGATGTCGTTCGAAACCGCCAAAGGTTTCGTGGCAGGCCAGGCCGGCCCGAACTACCCGGCCCCGGTTGAAGCGATCAAGACCATCCAGAAGGCCGCGAACTTCGGTCGCGACAAAGCCCTGGAAGTGGAAGCGGCAGGCTTCGTCAAACTGGCGAAAACCTCGGCGGCCCAGAGCCTGATCGGCCTGTTCCTGAACGATCAGGAACTGAAGAAAAAGGCCAAGGCCTACGACGAAATTGCCAAGGACGTGAAACAGGCTGCCGTACTCGGCGCCGGTATCATGGGCGGCGGTATCGCCTATCAGTCGGCGTCCAAAGGCACGCCGATCCTGATGAAAGACATCAACGAGCACGGTATCGAGCAGGGCCTGGCCGAAGCCGCCAAGCTGCTGGTGGGCCGCGTTGATAAAGGTCGCATGACCGCTGCAAAAATGGCTGAAGTGCTCAATGGCATTCGTCCTACGCTGTCCTACGGCGATTTCGGCCACGTCGACCTGGTGGTCGAAGCGGTAGTCGAGAACCCGAAGGTCAAGCAGGCGGTATTGGCTGAAGTGGAAGCCCAGGTCAAAGACGACACTATCCTGGCCTCCAACACCTCGACCATTTCCATTTCGCTGCTGGCCAAGGCCCTCAAACGTCCGGAAAACTTCGTCGGCATGCACTTCTTCAACCCGGTGCACATGATGCCACTGGTGGAAGTGATCCGTGGCGAGAAGTCCAGCGAGCTGGCCGTTGCCACCACCGTTGCCTACGCCAAGAAAATGGGCAAGAACCCGATCGTGGTCAACGACTGCCCGGGCTTTTTGGTCAACCGCGTGCTGTTCCCCTACTTCGGCGGTTTCGCCAAGTTGGTCAGTGCCGGTGTGGACTTCGTGCGCATCGACAAGGTCATGGAGAAATTCGGCTGGCCCATGGGCCCGGCGTACCTGATGGACGTGGTCGGCATCGACACCGGCCACCACGGCCGCGACGTGATGGCTGAGGGCTTCCCGGACCGCATGAAAGACGACCGCCGCTCGGCGATCGACGCGCTGTACGAGGCCAAGCGCCTGGGCCAGAAGAACGGCAAGGGCTTCTACGCCTACGAGGCCGACAAGAAGGGCAAGCAGAAGAAAGTCGCCGACCCGTCGGTGCACGAAGTGCTCGCTCCGGTCATCTACGAACAGCGTGAGGTGTCGGACGAGGACATCATCAACTGGATGATGATCGCCCTGTGCCTGGAAACCGTACGTTGCCTGGAAGACGGCATCGTCGAAACCGCCGCCGAAGCCGATATGGGCCTGGTGTACGGTATTGGTTTCCCTCCATTCCGTGGTGGTGCACTGCGCTACATCGATTCGATCGGTGTGGCCGAGTTCGTTGCCCTGGCTGACAAATACGCTGATTTGGGCCCGCTGTACCACCCGACCGCGAAGCTGCGTGAAATGGCCAAGAATGGCCAGAGCTTCTTCGGTTAAGCGCCCAATCGACTAGAGCGAGAATATTTATGAGCTTGAATCCAAGAGACGTCGTGATTGTCGACTTCGGTCGTACTCCGATGGGCCGCTCCAAGGGCGGCATGCACCGCAACACCCGCGCTGAAGACATGTCGGCGCACCTGATCAGCAAGCTGCTGG
Organism: Pseudomonas sp. B329; assembly: GCF_023127835.1. NCBI lineage: Bacteria > Pseudomonadati > Pseudomonadota > Gammaproteobacteria > Pseudomonadales > Pseudomonadaceae > Pseudomonas > Pseudomonas sp. B329. The sequence goes on from NZ_SPKP01000003.1 coordinate 219,705, forward strand.
AACGTAACGTCAAGGTTGACCCGAACGAAGTCGAAGACGTGATCTGGGGCTGCGTCAACCAGACCCTGGAGCAGGGCTGGAACATCGCGCGCATGGCGTCGTTGATGACTCAGATCCCGCACACCGCAGCGGGCCAGACCGTCAGCCGCCTGTGTGGCTCGTCGATGAGCGCGCTGCACACCGCTGCGCAAGCGATCATGACCGGCAACGGTGATGTATTCGTGGTCGGCGGCGTGGAACATATGGGCCACGTCAGCATGATGCACGGCGTCGATCCCAACCCGCACATGTCGCTGTACGCAGCGAAAGCCTCGGGCATGATGGGCCTGACCGCGGAAATGCTTGGCAAGATGCACGGCATCACTCGCGAAGCCCAGGACGCGTTCGGCCTGCGTTCCCACCAGCTCGCCCACAAGGCGACCGTGGAAGGCAAGTTCAAGGATGAGATCATCCCGATGAACGGCTACGACGAGAACGGTTTCCTGAAACTGTTCGACTACGACGAAACCATTCGTCCGGACACCACCCTGGAAAGCCTCGCGGCGTTGAAGCCTGCGTTCAATCCAAAGGGCGGCACCGTGACAGCCGGTACGTCGTCGCAGATCACCGACGGTGCTTCGTGCATGATCGTGATGTCGGCGCAGCGTGCCCAGGACCTGGGTATCCAGCCGCTGGCCGTGATCCGTTCGATGGCGGTAGCAGGTGTGGACCCGGCGATCATGGGCTATGGTCCAGTACCGGCCACACAAAAAGCCTTGAAGCGCGCGGGCCTTTCCATCTCCGATATCGACTTCTTCGAGCTCAACGAAGCTTTCGCCGCACAGGCCCTGCCAGTGCTGAAAGATTTGAAAGTACTCGACAAGATGAACGAGAAGGTTAACCTGCACGGCGGTGCGATTGCCCTGGGCCACCCATTCGGTTGCTCCGGTGCACGTATCTCCGGCACTTTGCTTAACGTGATGAAGCAAAATGGCGGCAACCTTGGGGTTGCAACCATGTGCATTGGTCTCGGCCAAGGCATCTCCACCGTCTTCGAACGCGTCTAAACGTTCGGTTGACGGAAGCCGGGGCCCAGTGCCCCGGTTTTTGTTTTTTGGAACTTTTTAATATTTTTTTTCAACAAATTTTGTACGAGGGCCAGAGCATGAAAGTCGAACCAGGGCTCTACCAACATTATAAGGGGCCGCAGTACCGCGTTTTCAGCGTGGCACGGCACTCCGAAACCGAAGAAGAAGTGGTGTTTTACCAAGCACTGTATGGCGAATACGGCTTTTGGGTGCGTCCCTTGAGCATGTTCCTTCAGACCGTTGAAGTTGACGGCGAGCAGGTCCCGCGCTTTGCTTTGGTCCAGGCCGAACCCAGTCTTTTTAAAGGGCAATAACGGCAGGTCGCGCAGAATGCTGCGCTTGACCTCACCTTGTTGCCACTATATATAGCGTTGCCGCGACAGGCGCCAACTGCCTTTCACTTCTCGAATTCAGGAATTTTCCGATCCATGGGCAAATCGCTGGTCATTGTGGAATCCCCGGCTAAGGCCAAGACCATCAACAAGTACTTGGGCAACGAGTACGTGGTGAAGTCGAGTATCGGCCATATCCGAGACCTGCCCACCAGCGGTTCGGCTAGCGCCAGCAAGGAGCCTGCCGCCAAGCGCGGCAAGGCGGCCGCGGGCGAAGGTCCGGTGCTCAGCCCTAAAGAGAAAGCGCGCAAGCAGCTGGTCTCGCGCATGGGTGTGGACCCGGACCATGGCTGGAAGGCCAAGTACGAAATCCTTCCGGGCAAGGAAAAGGTCATCGAAGAGCTGCGCCGGCTCGCCAAGGATGCTGACACCATCTATCTCGCGACGGACTTGGACCGCGAAGGGGAAGCCATTGCCTGGCACCTGCGCGAAGCCATCGGCGGTGATGACAGCCGCTACAAGCGTGTGGTGTTCAACGAAATCACCAAGAAAGCCATCCAGGAAGCCTTCTCCAAGCCGGGCGAGCTGGATATTGACCGCGTCAACGCCCAGCAGGCCCGTCGCTTCCTCGACCGCGTCGTGGGCTACATGGTCTCGCCACTGCTGTGGGCGAAAATTGCCCGTGGTTTGTCCGCCGGCCGTGTGCAATCGGTTGCGGTGAAGCTGGTGGTGGAGCGTGAGCGTGAGATTCGTGCGTTCAACCCCGAAGAATACTGGGAAGTGCACGCCGATCTCGGCACCGCCAAGGGCGCCAACGTGCGCTTTGAAGTGGCCCGCGAGAAAGGCGAGGCCTTCAAGCCGCTGAACGAAGCCCAGGCCATGGCCGCGCTGGAGAAGCTCAAGGCCTCCAGCTACAGCATCGTCAAGCGCGAAGACAAACCGACCAGCAGCAAGCCGTCGGCGCCGTTTATCACTTCTACCCTGCAACAGGCCGCGAGCAACCGCCTGGGCTTCGGGGTGAAGAAGACCATGATGATGGCCCAGCGTCTGTATGAAGCCGGTTACATCACCTACATGCGTACCGACTCCACCAACCTGTCGCAAGACGCGGTGGCGATGGCGCGCACGTATATTGAAAGCGAATTCGGCAAGACCTATCTGCCGGAGAAGCCGAACGTCTACAGCAGCAAGGAAGGCGCACAAGAGGCTCACGAAGCGATTCGTCCTTCCGACGCCAACACCACGCCCGCCAAGCTGAGCGGCATGGAGCGTGACGCTGAGCGCCTCTACGAGCTGATCTGGCGCCAGTTCCTGGCCTGCCAGATGCTGCCGGCGCAATACCTGTCTACCACTGTCAGTGTGGGCGCTGGCGACTTCGAGCTGCGCGCCAAGGGCCGTATCCTCAAGTTCGACGGCTACACCCGTGTCATGCCGCAAATCGCCAAGCCTGGCGATGACGACGTGCTGCCGGACATGGCCCAGGGCGATACGTTGAAGCTGATCAAGCTCGACCCGTCCCAGCACTTCACCAAGCCGCCGGCGCGCTATTCCGAAGCCAGCCTGGTGAAAGAGATGGAAAAGCGCGGTATCGGTCGCCCGTCGACCTATGCAGCGATCATTTCTACCATCCAGGACCGTGGCTACGTCGCGCTGCACAACCGTCGTTTTTATTCGGAAAAGATGGGCGATATCGTTACCGAGCGTCTGTCCGAGAGCTTCTCCAACTTGATGGACTACGGCTTCACCGCCGGTATGGAAGAGAACCTCGATGACGTGGCCCAGGGCGAGCGCGACTGGAAAAACGTGCTGGATGAGTTCTACGGCGACTTCAAGAAAAAACTCGAAGTGGCCGAGAACCCTGAGAGCGGTATGCGCGCCAACCAGCCGGTGATGACGGATATTCCGTGCACCACCTGCGGTCGACCAATGCAGATTCGTACCGCCTCCACGGGCGTGTTCCTCGGTTGCTCAGGCTACAGCCTGCCGCCCAAAGAGCGCTGCAAGGCGACCGTCAACCTGGTGCCGGGCGATGAAATCGCGGCTGATGACGAGGGTGAATCCGAGTCGCTGGTGCTGCGTGGCAAGCACCGCTGCCCGATCTGCAGCACGGCGATGGACGCCTACCTGCTGGACGAGAAGCACAAGTTGCACATCTGCGGTAACAACCCCGATTGCAATGGCTACGAGATCGAAGAGGGCACCTACCGCATCAAAGGCTATGAAGGTCCGAGCCTGGAATGCGATAAGTGCGGCAGCGAGATGCAGCTCAAGACCGGCCGTTTCGGCAAGTTCTTCGGCTGCACCAATCCTACCTGCAAGAACACGCGCAAACTGCTCAAAAGCGGTGATGCGGCGCCGCCGAAGATGGATCCGGTGAAGATGCCGGAGCTCAAGTGCGAAAAGGTCAACGACACCTACATCCTGCGTGACGGTGCTTCGGGGCTGTTCCTGGCTGCCAGCCAGTTCCCGAAAAACCGCGAGACCCGTGCGCCGCTGGTGATGGAGATCGTGCCGCACAAGGACGAGATCGATCCGAAGTACCACTTCCTGTGTGAAGCGCCGAAGAAGGACCCGGATGGTCGCCCAGCCGTAATCCGCTACAGCCGCAAGACCAAGGAGCAGTACGTGCAGACCGAAGTGGACGGCAAGCCTACCGGCTGGAAAGCGTTCTACGACGGCGGCAAGTGGAAGGTCGAGGACAAGCGCCAGGGCGCTTGATCCGTCGGATGCGCTGAAGATCCAATGTGGGAGGGGGCTTGCCCCCGATGAGGGAGTGTCAGTTGATACATCTGTAACTGACCCACCGCCATCGGGAGCAAGCCCCCTCCCACATTTGCACTTGCAGTACGTTCGGCTGATCCGTGACACTGTTCAGCCAGCATCACGCCTATTCGTTGTGGAGATTGCCGTCATGGCCAACGAACTCTATACCCGTACCAATCAGAAAATTTACTTCGCGGGTTTATCCCTGGACGCCCTTGGCCGTGCAGAGGAAGGGAAGGAGATGAATGCCATCGCGCTGGTGCAGGCGGGGCGCGAAGCGGCCTTGTTTCATCTCTATGGCGCGTTGCTGGGGCTGTGCCATGAAATTGCAGGGTTCTATCGCTTGCCCCAGGCGGGTGCCCCCCGTGCAGAAATGATCATGAATCGTGAAGTGCTCGATTCGATGGCGATCCCTGAGTTGGCCGAGTTGGTGGAAATGGCCCAGAGCCCTGACAGTTGGGTGGCACGGCTGCTCAAGGCCCATGCCGATATGTTCCATCCACCACGTATTCCCCATGTGCCCAAGGGCGATGTCACCCAGCCGCTGATCGTTGCCGTGGCGTTGGAACAGGATGAGCCCAAGCCCTTGGGGCGCGAAGAGTTGGAAGGCTGGCGCCAGGAGCTGAAAAAGATGGCGCTGCGTTTTCGTGAGGGGTTGAACGAGTGCTGAAGGTAGGTGCTCGCCGGGCACCATTCATCAAGCCGTAAAGAAACCTGCCCGGTTCCTCTGCGAGGCTGGGTGGATGACTGATATAATCTCGGCCTTTCGTGGAGAACAGACTTTTATGCCAACGTCCTTTCTGGAAATTGTTGAACTGCCTGATGGCCGAATCGAACTGCGCCGGGCTGAGGACGAAGGTTCTCTGGTTATTCTGGATTTTTCCGAAGATGCCAAAGTGTTCCTGCAGGGCCAGCACGTGGAAGTGGCTAAAGCCATGTTGAGCGTGGGCGTGCAGATGGCAGGTCGCCTGGCTGAAGGCGAGCCGGAGAAGGACGACGGCCCGCGGGTACTTCACTGAAGTCTTGTGGTGAAGGGGCTTCCAAGCCCGATCACTGCAAGCCAAGCTGTAGTTTTATCCCAAACGAATATTCAAACTCTGAGCGTCGCCCGTACGTGCGGCACTGATGAGTTGCTGCTTGGCGCTCGCATTCAACGGATTCAACCAGCTCACCACCGTATGACTGCGGCCTAGACGCAAGGCCTCACAGGTCAACTGCTGGGCGCTCTGCGCTCCCCGTGGCTGCAACAGCAGGATGCGCTCGCGGTTGAGGCCGGCGTCCCGCAGCCAGGCCTGGGTCAGGCTGGCGGGTGGGGCGATCAGCGTCAGCCAGCGTGCGTCCTGGTCTTCGCTCAATTCGCGCAGAATTGGCGCCAGCAGGTTCAGGCAGCTTTCGGCTGCACCGCGCAACGACAATTCACTGAACGCCTCAGGTTCACCGCCCCAGGGGGCTTCGACCGTTTCCTTGAGGATGGGCGCAAGGGGTTGGGCCATAAAGGCCTCGAACAGCGACAGTTGTGTGTGTTGTGGGGTGTGCACGAGCTGCATGATGCCTCCTTTAGCGGCGAATGACGCCGACACTCAAGCCTTCGATCACCAGGTCCTGATCTTTCAGGTTGACTTCAATCGGGGCGAACTCAGGGTTCTCGGCCAGTAGCCAGACCTTGCTGCCTTCACGCTTGAAGCGTTTGACCGTGACCTCATCGCCGATACGGGCGACGACGATCTGGCCATTGCGGGCTTCACGGGTGGTATGCACGGCGAGCAGGTCGCCATCGAAGATGCCTACGTCCTTCATGCTCATGCCGTGCACACGCAACAGATAGTCGGCGCGAGGATGGAAGAAGGTCGGGTTGATGTTGCAGGATTCCTCGACGTGCTGCTGCGCCAGGATCGGCGCACCGGCAGCGACGCGGCCGATGATCGGTAGTGTCGATTCGTCGGCCTTGGCTTCAAAGCCAGGGATGCGGATACCGCGTGAAGCCCCTGGAGTCATCTCGATCGCGCCTTTGCGAGCGAGCGCCTTGAGGTGTTCTTCCGCGGCATTCGGGGACTTGAACCCCAGTTCCAGGGCAATCTCCGCACGGGTAGGCGGGTAACCGTTGTCATCGAGGCAGCGCTTGATGAAGGCCAGAATCTCGGCTTGGCGTGGCGTCAGTTTTAGCATGTTGATCGCTCTGTCTTTTTATACAGTGACTGGGATTATATACAGTGAACTGCGCTTGGCAATCATCCTTTTGCGCGACTCCGCTGGACGGTCATGCGTCACCCTTCCTACAACGTAGATAGGGTGTTGCCTACACGGCGAAAGGGATGTGATTAAATAGCGATGAAAGGGGTGACTGCCCGGCCGGAAAGCGAACCCGCAGGCTTGACAAGACACACTCTGAAACGTATGTTTCAAACAAGTGTTTGTCAGGCGGAGTAGCCATGGCCCAGTCGGAAACCGTTGAACGCATTCTCGATGCTGCCGAGCAATTGTTCGCGGAAAAAGGATTTGCTGAAACCTCATTGCGGCTGATCACCAGCAAGGCTGGGGTCAACCTCGCTGCCGTGAACTATCATTTCGGCTCGAAAAAAGCCCTGATCCAAGCGGTGTTTTCCCGCTTCCTGGGGCCATTCTGTGCCAGCCTCGACCGTGAGTTGGAGCGCCGCCAGGCCAAGGCTGATCACAAGCCAAGCCTGGAAGAGCTGCTGGAAATTCTTGTAGAGCAGGCGTTGGTCGTGCAACCTCGCAGTGGTAATGACCTGTCGATCTTCATGCGCCTGCTGGGCCTGGCGTTCAGCCAGAGCCAAGGCCACCTGCGTCGTTACCTGGAAGACATGTACGGCAAAGTATTCCGCCGCTATATGTTGCTGGTCAACGAGGCGGCCCCACGTATTCCGCCTATCGAACTGTTCTGGCGCGTGCATTTCATGCTCGGCGCTGCGGCGTTCAGCATGTCCGGGATCAAGGCGTTGCGAGCGATAGCCGAGACCGATTTCGGCGTGAACACCTCGATCGAACAGGTGATGCGCCTGATGGTGCCGTTCCTCGCTGCGGGTATGCGCGCCGAGACCGGCGTCACCGACTCGACCATGGCCGCCGCCCAACTGCGCCCGCGCAGCAAAACTGCACCGGTCGCCGCCAAGGTTTGATCGCCCCTGGGTGTGCGTGGCCGCTAGCATCCGCTAAGCTAGCCGCCATGCCGATTTCAGCTATTTATCCGCAACCCGTCGTGCTGACCGTGCCTGGTCAGCCCGACGGGTTGTGTGCGTTATTTAAGGAAGGTTTATGACTGCTGCCCTGCAAGGTTCTTTGATGGTCGACGTTGCCGGTACCTGGCTGACGGCCGAGGATCGTCACCTGTTGCGCCAACCGGAAGTGGGCGGTCTGATTATTTTTGCGCGCAATATCGAGCATCCACGCCAGGTTCGCGAGCTGAGTGCGGCGATCCGTGCGGTGCGCCCGGACCTGCTGCTGGCGGTCGACCAGGAAGGCGGGCGCGTACAGCGCCTGCGCCAGGGCTTTGTGCGCCTGCCAGCCATGCGCGCGCTGGCCGATAACCCCAACGCTGAATACCTGGCAGAACAGTGCGGCTGGATCATGGCCACCGAAGTACTGGCCGTGGGTCTCGACCTGAGTTTCGCCCCAGTGCTGGACCTGGATTACCAACGCAGCGCCGTGGTCGGCACTCGCTCCTTCGAAGGCGACCCCGAGCGCGCCGCCGTACTGGCCGGTGCCTTTATTCGCGGCATGAACAGCGCCGGTATGGCCGCCACCGGCAAGCACTTCCCCGGGCACGGTTGGGCCGAGGCCGATTCCCACGTCGCGATTCCCAATGACGAACGCAGCCTGGAACAGATTCGCGCCAACGACCTGGTGCCTTTCGCACGCTTGAGCAAGCAATTGGCCGCAGTAATGCCTGCGCATGTGATCTACCCGCAGGTCGACAGCCAGCCCGCCGGGTTCTCACGCCGTTGGTTGCAGGACATCCTGCGCGGCGAGTTGCAGTTCGACGGGGTGATTTTCAGTGATGACCTGTCCATGGCGGGCGCCCACGTGGTGGGTGATGCGGCGAGTCGGATCGAGGCGGCGCTGACGGCGGGTTGTGACATGGGGCTGGTGTGCAATGACCGCGCGGCTGCCGAGCTGGCACTCACCGCCGCGCAGCGGATGAAGGTTACGCCGTCGGCGCGGATTGCGCGTATGCGTGGGCAGGCGGTTGCGTCGACTGATTACAAACAGGATCCGCGCTGGTTGACGGCTCTCACAGCGTTGCGGGACGCTCAGCTGATTGAGTGAACGGCGCCTGTGCTGTTAAGAAGCTTGGTGTAAGAAGCGTCTGGATATGGCTGTAGCTATCTCTTACCGCCTTGTAGGAGTCGCCCTGCTTTAAATCTCGTTGCTGACCGCTGTAGAGTTCTGCTCCATGAATGACCTGATTGCACGTATCGTCGAGTTGGATTGGCAGGAATACTTTGACCCTCGCTCGCTGGAGCGTGGCTTTGAGTATGCTGGCGAAAATCGTCTTGAGATAAAAGAATTCGGACAGGACAGACTGATTGCACAGTGCAAGGGGTCTGGCCGGAATGTCTATAGCCTGGCGATTACCCTGGAGGGGGCAACATCCCGTTGGACGGGCCTCAGGTGCGTCTGTTCTTGCCCGGTGGCGATCAATTGCAAGCACGCCGCTGCAACCTTGTTTACGTTGACCGCGCTGTATGACGAGCTGAACGAACCGAAAAAGCAGGTGGCCGACCGTCTGAGTCCGCAGCTCGAAAGCTGGCTTGAGAGTATTCCTGAGCCCACCCAGGTGGGTGAGGTTCAGCCCAAGAATACCGGTACCTGTTTGCTGTATCAGATCACTCCCGAGGTTTATTCCAGTGGCTGGTTATTGGACGTGTACCGGGCGCGCGTGACGAAAAAAGGTGACTACAGCGATATCAGGCCGCTGTACTCGATGGATGAGACATTGCGGCGCGCCCCTGGTTATATGCATGAGCTGGATACGCGTATTGGTCGACTGCTGATGTTGGGCCGCTCTTATGGGAGTTATGGCAGCAGCTTTCAGCTGGCGGGCGAGATGGGGGCTGAAATTCTCCAATTGGCGTTGAAAACCCAGCGCCTGTTTCTTGAGGTGGGCCCAAGACTGGCGCTTAACCCTGGCCCGGCCCGCACCGCTCGTTTCGATTGGGCTGTGATGCCCGATGGCAATTACATTCCCAGTTGGATCAGTGACGGGCTCGAGTTGGACGACGTGTTGCCCCTCAAACCGCTTCATTATCTTGACCTCGATAACATGGCAATCGGGGTGGTTGAGCACGGGCTGGATGAGAATCTGGCCATGCATCTGTGCAACTTGCCGATGATTCCTGCTGATCAAGTCGCGTTATTCAGTCATCGCATCAGCGCGGCGTCCAAGGTGATTCCGCCGCCGCGCAAGCTGACCGAGCGTGTAGTCGATACGTTGGAGCCTCAAGGGTGCCTTACCTTGGGAAGCGACGAGTCCTACGTGTACAGCCAGACCGACTATCGGCGGGTGATCACCCTGGAACACCGCGCTGCCTTGGCTTTCCGTTACAACACCAGCCAGGTCAGCGGCAAGGGCACTGAGGACATCCTGTTTCTCAACGGCACCGAAACCCAGCACATTCAACGCAAGCCGGCGGCTGAAAAAGCCCTGCGCAAGACGCTCACAAAAATCGGCTTCAAAACGGTCAATCGTAAAACCCGTGCGCTGCCTGCCAGTGCAGGAGAGATGTTCGATCTACCCAATGATGAAGCCTGGCTGGCGTTTGTTGAGAGCGGGCTGTCGGTTTTGCGTGAGGCAGGGTGGGACGTCGTCATCCATCCGGGGTTTTATTACGATGTGGAGGCTGTAGACGGCTGGTACGCGGACATCGAAGAGTCGCCCGGCCACGAGTGGTTTGACCTTGAGCTGGGCATTGAGGTCAACGGCGAGCGTCACAGTCTGCTGCCAATCGTATTAGACTTGATGCGTCGTCAACCCAAACTGCTTGACGCCGCCTACATGGCCGAGCGTGATGATCAGGAGCGCGTGTTGGTCAGTCTGGGCGCCCGAACTCATACCAAAGTCGCGCTGCCCTACGGTCGTATCAAACCCCTGATGGCGACCCTCGGCGAACTCTACCTGCGTGCACCGGAAGGCGATGCACTGCGGCTGAGTGCGCCGGATGCGGCACGGCTCAGTAACCTGGATGCACTACCCTTGGTCTGGCAGGGCGGCAAGCGACTGCGTGATTTCGCCAAGCGCCTTAAAGACTCCATTCACGTTCATGTGCCGGCTCCTCGGGGCCTGAACGCGGAACTGCGCGGCTATCAGCTCGAAGGGCTGAACTGGATGCAAACACTGCGCGAGCTGGAAGTCGGCGGGATCCTGGGTGACGACATGGGGCTTGGCAAAACCCTGCAGGCGCTCGCACATTTGCTCTGCGAAAAGCAGTCTGGCCGTTTACAGGCGCCTGCACTGGCGGTAATGCCCACCAGCTTGATCCCGAACTGGATGGACGAAGCTGCGCGTTTTACGCCACAGCTCAAAGTCCTGGCACTGCACGGTGCGCAGCGTCAGGCTGACTTCATGCGCTTGACCGATTACGACCTGGTACTCACCACCTATGCACTGTTGCCGCGGGACCTCGAAGTCCTGCAGCCTCAGCGCTGGAGCGTGCTGATCCTGGACGAAGCGCAAAACATCAAGAACCCCAACAGCAAAGCGGCCCAGGCTGCTCGTCAGTTGGAGGCCGGTCAGCGTTTATGCTTGAGCGGTACGCCTTTGGAAAACCACTTGGGTGAGCTGTGGTCGCTGTTCCACTTCCTGTTACCGGGTTGGTTGGGCGACAGCAAAACCTTTAATCGTGATTACCGTACGCCCATCGAGAAACACGGTAATGCGCAGCGTATGCAGCACCTCAGCGCACGTATCAAACCGTTCCTGTTGCGACGTAAAAAGGAGCAGGTCGCGACGGAATTACCGCCCAAGTCCGAAATCGTCCACTGGGTCGAGCTGAGCGACGCACAGCGGGATGTCTACGAAACGGTACGCGTGGCGATGGACAAGAAGGTGCGCGACGAAATCAGTCGGCATGGCGTGGCCCGTAGCCAAATCATCATTCTCGAAGCACTGCTCAAACTGCGCCAGGTGTGCTGTGACTTGCGCCTGGTCAAATCTGCGCCGGTGACTAAAGCTGTCAAGGCCGGCACTGGCAAGTTGGGCAGCCTGATGGAGATGCTGGAAGAGTTACTCAGCGAGGGGCGGCGGATTTTGTTGTTCTCGCAATTCACCTCGATGCTGGCGTTGATTGAAGAAGAGCTCAAGCAGCGTGGGCTTGAGTATTCGATCCTGACGGGAGACACCCTTGACCGACGTACGCCAGTGAAGAACTTCCAGGACGGCAAGACACCGTTGTTCCTGATCAGCCTGAAAGCGGGCGGTACGGGCTTGAACCTGACGGCGGCCGATACGGTGATTCATTACGACCCGTGGTGGAACCCGGCAGTGGAGAACCAGGCGACGGACCGTGCCTATCGCATCGGGCAGGATAAGCCGGTGTTTGTGTACAAGATGATTGCCCGGGGCACGGTGGAAGAGAAGATCCAGGCGTTGCAGTTGGAAAAGGCGGCCTTGGCTGATGGTGTGTTGGAAGGGGGCGCCAGTGCCGGTTGGAAGCTGGAGCAGCGGGATATTGAGGCGCTGTTTGCTCCTTTGCCTGGCTGAGGACCGCGTCGCGGCCATCGCAGGCAAGCCAGCTCCCACATTTTGATGTGTGAATACATTCAAGTGTGGGAGCTGGCTTGCCTGCGATAGCGATCTAACAGTCAGCGCTTCTCTTGCTTATTAGGCAGTGGTGCGAAGAGCGCCTCGATATCCTCATTACCCAACTGCCAATCCCCCGTGGTCCGCCCATCCAGCACGCCCGCCGCCAAGTCGGATTTCTCCTTCTGCAGGTGCTGGATTTTCTCCTCCACCGTGCCTCGGGCAATCATCTTGTACACGAACACCGGTTTTTCCTGCCCGATGCGATACGCACGGTCGGTGGCCTGGTTTTCCGTGGCCGGGTTCCACCACGGGTCGTAGTGAATCACCGTGTCGGCTTCGGTCAGGTTCAAACCCACGCCACCGGCCTTCAAGCTGATCAAAAAGATCTGCAACTTGCCGCTCTGGAAATCCTTCACCGGTGTACGTCGGTCACGGGTCTGGCCGGTCAGCAATGCGTAGGCAATCCCGCGTTTTTTCAGTTCGATTTCGATCAGGCTCAGCATCGAAGTGAACTGCGAGAACAGCAGAATCCTGCGACCTTCGGCAAACAGCTCGTCAAGCATGTCCATCAGGCTGTCGAGCTTGCCCGAGCTGCTGCCACGCGCCGGCAGAGTGGCGTCGTTGACCAGGCGCAGGTCGCAGCACACTTGTCGCAGTTTGAGCAGCGCTTCAAGGATGATGATCTGGCTGCGGGCCACGCCCTTGCGGGTGATTTCGTCGCGGACTTTTTTATCCATGGCCAGACGCATGGTTTCGTACACGTCGCGCTGGGCCTCGTTGAGGTCGACCCAGTGGATGATCTCAGTCTTGGGTGGCAGTTCGGTCGCCACCTGTTCCTTGGTGCGGCGCAGCAGGAACGGTTTGATTCGACCGTTGAGGTGCTGCAAGCGCACTTCACTGGCGCGTTTTTCAATCGGCACGCGGTAATCACGGTTGAAGCTCTTCACGTCGCCCAGCCAACCCGGCAACAGGAAGTGGAACAGCGACCACAGTTCACCCAAGTGGTTTTCCAATGGCGTGCCGCTCAGGCACAGGCGCTGGCGGGCATTCAGCTCGCGTGCGGCCTGGGCGGCCTTGCTGGACGGGTTCTTGATGTACTGCGCTTCATCCAGGATCAATACATGCAAGGGCAGGGCGGCGAGCGTGTCGATGTCCTTGGGCAGCAGGGCATAGGTGGTCAGCAGCAGGTCGTAGTCGTGCAGGTTGGCGAAGTGTTTCTTGCGCCCTGCGCCGTACAGCGCCTGCACCCGCAGTTGCGGGGTGAAGTGCGCTGCTTCGTCGAGCCAGTTCGGAATCAGGCTGGTGGGCATCACGACCATGCAGGGCCGATCAAGGCGCCCGGCGATTTTCTCGGTGAGAATATGCGCCAGGGTTTGCAGGGTTTTGCCCAGGCCCATGTCGTCCGCGAGAATCCCGCCCACTTCCAACTGGCGCAGTGACTGCATCCAGCTCAAGCCTTCCAGTTGATAGGGGCGCAAGGTTGCGTTCAGGCCCTCGGGCGCCACGCAGGTGAAGTCCTTGATGTCCCGCAGGCGTTGGGCGAAGTTGCGGATCTTCTCGCCACCCTCCCATTGCAACGGCAGGTCTTCCAGCGGGTTGAGCCTGATCGCGTCGGCCTTGGCCAGGCGCAACGTCGTGGTGCCGGTTTCTTGCAGGTAGAACTCGCCGAGAGTCGCCAGCACCGGCTTCAAGCGCCCGTAGGGCAACGCCACTTGCAGCGGGCCGTGGCCGTTGGGCAGCCCGGGAATATTCACCAGGATCAGTTCATCATCGCGGCGCCTTGCGAGTTTTTCCGGGTTGAGGATCTCGGTGTGGGAGCGCATCAGGTTCAGCAATATCGGCAGCAGGCTCAACCGTTCGCCATTGACGATGATGCCCAACTCCAGGTCGAACCAGTCACGCTCCGGCGCTTCATCGACGCTGGCGTACCAGTCGTCCACCGGGCTCAGGTCGAAACCGAAGTCTTCATCGATTTGCAGCTCCCAGCCCTCGGCCCGCAGCGTGGGCGATGAGTTGAGCGTGAAGTTCAGCCAGGCGCTGTCATTGACCATCTCGAACAGCTCGCCGGCGCTTTCAGGCAAGGCCTTGCTTTGGCGCGTAGCGATCTTGAAACCCAGCAGACGCAGCTGTTCGCGACAGGCTTGTTCCAGCTCGGGGTGGCGCTTGATTCGCAGGCTTTGGGTGTCCTGGCGCACGATGATATCGGCGTTCTTTTGCCCACTGGCGTAATTGCCCAGGTAGTTGAACGACAGTGCCGCACGGTGCTGGATATAGCGCTGCATCTTGCCGTTGCGCGGTTCGAACGCGCTGAACTCGACGCTGGCCAGCCACAGGCGTGGCACGGGCCGCACATCCTCCATGACCACCTGCGGCAGGACCACGCGGTTATCCAGCACGGCCTGGAGTTTTTCCAGCAGTTGCGCATCCTGGGTCGCCGCCGGATAGGCCAGGGTTTCCTGGACCTTGAGCAACACCGCCGCGATGTGTTTGCAGTTGGTGTGCACCGGGCAGGTACAGCGGCTATCCACCAGGATCAGCAGGCCCTTGGCCGACTCACGCAACGAGATGGTTTGCCGATAGACGTTACCGCCGGAGCCTTCGCAACTGGCGGTAATGGTGCTATCACCGCACTCGACGATGCGCACGCGATTTTCCAGTGCGTAACGCCGCCCGCGCTCCAGGCTCTGCTCTTTGAAGCGATTGGCCCACGAAGGGGCCAGGGGTTTGGTCAGAGGCGAAGTGAGGGGCATGGCGCTGGATCAGTCCTGCATGTCGGGCGGTGGTGCGCTGGGCGGCTTGGCGGTCAGCGAGGTGATCTTGATCAGCAACGCCAGGTGGCCGCCGTCCAGGTAATTAAGCTGGTTGTTCTTGGTGCGTACGTCTTTCTGCGCCAGGTGTTCACTGGCGATCACGCTGCCGTTGCCGTCGAACTGGTTGATCCAGAAGTCGGCATCGATGTCGGTGAAACGACCCAGTTGCAGGCTCAGCACGCCTTCGATAGGGAACTGGCCGAATTGCTCCTGGCCGTCGGTGATCGCGATCCTCACCGGCTGCTCGCCCAGGTTCTGTTCCCAGGCCTTGTGCGCGAGCACGGTGTAGTTGGAGTCGGCGCGCAATTTTTCGACGATGTTGCCCAGGCGCGGCGGGCTCAGCCGCTCGCCCAGGCGCTGGGCGCCGCCGTCCCAGTTCTCCGGGGCGGCGCGGCTGTTGATCACCGGCTCGGCATTCTGGCGCACCAGGATCATTTCCACCTGGTACGGGCTGTCGGCAAATGCCGAAGGCGTGAGTACCACCAACAACAGGCTCAGAATGCGGAACAAGCGCATGGCGGCGTCCTTCAAGCGGATTTCGGGATGAGGCGCTCAAACAGCGCCTCCAGGGTATTGAAGCGTTCTTCGGCACGTTCCATCGGCACCATGAACTTGAACAGCGTAGCCCCTTCGAACTTGTAGCGGTTGGGCTGGCCCTGGATCAGCTTGATCAGTACCAACGGGTCGACCGGCGTCTGCGCTTCGAATTCGATACGCCCACCTTGCGGCCCGGCGTCGACCTTCTTGATCCCCAACTGCTCGGCCTGCAACTTGAGCAGGGTCAGGCGCACCAGGTTCTTGGTCGGTTCGGGCAGCAGGCCGAAGCGGTCGATCATCTCTACTTGCAGGTCCTTGAGGCCCTCTTCGTCGGTGGCCGAGGCGATGCGCTTGTAGAGGATCAGTCGCGCATGAACATCCGGCAGGTAGTCTTCGGGAATCAATGCCGGCAAGCGCAGGTTGATCTCCGGGCCGCCGCCCAGGGGTTGATCGAGGTTCGGTTGTTCGCCCTTGCGGATGGCTTTCACTGCGCGTTCGAGCATCTCCATATATAGCGTGAAGCCGACCGCCTGGATCTGCCCGCTCTGGCCGTCCCCCAGCAGTTCGCCGGCGCCACGGATTTCCAGGTCGTTGGTGGCCAGCACAAAGCCGGCGCCGAGGTCCTGGGTGTTGGCGATGGCTTCCAGGCGCTTTTCCGCGTCGCTGGTAATTTGCTGGCGCGGCGGTGTAAGCAGGTAGGCGTAGGCCTGGTGGTGACTGCGCCCGACACGGCCGCGCAGTTGGTGCAGCTGCGCCAGGCCGAACTTGTCGGCGCGCTCGATGATGATGGTGTTGGCGCTGGGCACGTCGATGCCGGTCTCGATGATGGTCGAGGCGATCAGCACGTTGAAGCGCTTGTGGTAGAAGTCGCTCATTACCTGTTCGAGTTCGCGCTCGCGCATCTGCCCGTGGCCGATGGCGATACGGGCTTCCGGCACCAGCTCGGCGAGGTCGGCGGCGCATTTCTCGATGGTCTTCACATCGTTGTGCAGGTAATACACCTGGCCGCCGCGCAGCAGTTCACGCAGCAGTGCTTCCTTGACCGTGCTCTTGTTCTGCTCCATCACGAAAGTGCGCACCGACAGGCGGCGCGCCGGTGGCGTAGCGATGATCGACAGGTCGCGCATACCCGATACGGCCATGTTCAGCGTGCGCGGAATCGGCGTAGCGGTGAGGGTAAGGATGTCGACTTCGCTGCGCAGGGCCTTGAGCTGTTCTTTCTGGCGCACGCCAAAGCGGTGCTCTTCGTCGATGATCACCAGGCCCAGGTTCTTGATCTTCACATCGTCCGACAGCAGTTTGTGGGTGCCGATGACGATATCGATCTTGCCCTCGGCCAGGTCGGCAACGGCGGCATTCACTTCCTTGGCGGACTTGAAGCGGCTCATCACCTCCACGGTCACTGGCCAGTCGGCAAAGCGGTCGCGGAAGCTGTTGTAGTGCTGCTGGGCGAGCAGGGTAGTCGGCACCAGGATCGCCACCTGGCGACCGCCGTGCACTGCAATAAAGGCAGCGCGCATGGCCACTTCAGTTTTGCCGAAGCCCACGTCGCCACACACCAGGCGGTCCATCGGCTTGGGCGCGAGCATGTCGGCGCGCACCGCCTCGATGGTGGTTTGCTGGTCCGGAGTTTCTTCGAAGGCGAAGCCGGCACTGAAGGTGGCGTAGTCGGCTTTCGGGTCAGCGAACGCGTAACCTTCGCGGGCGGCACGGCGGGCATAGATGTCGAGCAATTCTGCGGCCACGTCGCGAACCTGTTCGGCGGCCTTGCGCTTGGCTTTCTGCCAGGTCTCGGAGCCCAGGCGATGCAACGGTGCCAAAGCGTCGTCGCTACCGGTGTAACGGGCGATCAGGTGCAGGCTGGCCACCGGCACGTAGAGCTTGGCGCCCTCGGCGTATTCCATGGTGAGGAATTCGGCGGCCTGGTTGTCGATCTCCAGTGTCTGCAAGCCCAGGTAGCGGCCTACACCATGGTCGATATGCACCACCGGCGCGCCTTCGCGCAGCTCGGTGAGGTTCTTGATCACTGCGTCATTGTTGGCGTCTGCGCGTTTTTCCCGGCGACGGCGTTGCATCACGCGCTGGCCGAAAAGCGGGCTCTCGGCGATCAGTGCGAGGGCCGGGTCGTCCAGCAACAAGCCTTCGTCCAAGGGGGCGATGGTGATCGCCAGGCGCTCTTTGCTATTTACAAAATCCGGCCAGCTGTCGACGGTCTTGGGCCGCAGTTTCAAGCGTTCCAACAGCTCCAGCAGCACTTCGCGGCGCCCGGCGGACTCGGCGGTAAACAGCACGCGGCCAGGGAAGTCACCGAGGAAGTTGGACAGCGCTTCCAACGGTTGCGTGGCTTTGGCCTGGATCGCCAGGTCGGGCAGGGTTCCCGCGGGGAAGCGTTCCCGACCACTGCCGGCGTCTACATCTTGTTGGCTGGCGACCACGCGCGGCCAGTTTTTCAAGCGGGCGAAGCAGTCTTCTACGGGAAGGAACAATTCGGCGGGCGGCAATAAAGGCCGGGACGGATCGACGCGGCGCTCTTCATAGCGGTTGCGCACGTCGTTCCAGAAGTTTTCCGCCGCCTGCTCGATGCCTGGCAGCGAGAACACCTGGGTGTCCTGGGGCAGGTAGTCGAAGAGGGTGGAGGTTTCGTCGAAGAACAATGGCAGGTAGTACTCGATACCCGCTGGGGTAATCCCGCTGCTTAAGTCCTGGAAGATTGGGCAGCGACGGAAATCCACGTCAAAGCGCTCACGAAAGCGCGCCTTGAAACGGGTGACCGCGTCTTTTTGCAGCGGGAACTCCCGCGCCGGCAGCAGCTTGATCGAGTCGACCTTGTCGATGGAGCGCTGGTTTTCCGGATCAAAGGTGCGCAAGGTCTCGATTTCGTCATCGAACAGGTCGATGCGATACGGCAACTTGCTGCCCATCGGGAACAGGTCGATCAGGGCGCCGCGCACTGCGAACTCACCGTGCTCGTACACCGTGTCGACGCAGCGGTAGCCGCTGGCTTCCAGGCGCGTGCGCATCTGTTCTACGTCGAGCTTCTGGCCGATATCCAGCACCAGGCTGCTGCCGAGCAGGAATTTGGTCGGCGCCAGGCGGTGCAGGGCCGTGGTGATCGGCACCACCAGCACACCGTGGGCCAGTTCCGGCAAGCGGTACAGGCTGGCGATGCGCTGGGAGATGATGTCCTGGTGCGGCGAGAACAGGTCGTAGGGCAGGGTTTCCCAGTCGGGAAAATGCAGCACCGGCAAATCCGGGGCGAAGAAGCTCAGCTCCTGCTCCAGCCGTTCGGCACTTTGGCTGTCGGCGGTAAGCAGCAGGGTAAAGCGCTTGGCTGCGCTGGCAGCCTCGGCAATGGCCAGGCTCAGGGCGGCACCGGGCAGGTTGCCCCAGTGCTGTTTACCTGCCGCGGCAGGGAGAAGCGGTAGACGCAGAACGGGCACGGAAGGTTGAGCTCCAAGCGTTGCGACAAAGTCGGTAATTGTAACGGCCCCAGGTGCCGCCTGTCAGTTGCTGACTGTGCCTATTACGGTTTGTAGGAAATGTAGTGGCTAAGACAAACAATGACCGGTTTTGACTCAATATGTAGTGCCAAAATGCGCGAATGTTTAGGAGTGTTACGGACAAGTCGGCGATGGTGCTGGACTAGTGGCCTTCTGGAACCCGCGTATTTACTGGGCTGTAGCGCGGAGGTATTTTTTTGCAAGGGCTTTTTGTTGCCCCTCGCGCATTGCTCAACGGCCAGTCGGGCGACATAATGTAGCCCCTTTTTTCTGCCCCTACATGTGGAAGGTTCCCGTGACTCAGAAGCCCGACCAGTGTCTTGGTGAATGGATCGACCGTGAAGCACTCGCAGAAGCGATGATTCCGCTTATCGGCCAGCTGTACCGCAATAACAATGTGGTGAGCTCGATCTATGGCCGCAGCCTGATCAACCAGTCTGTCATCGCGATTCTCAAAGCTCACCGCTTTGCGCGCCATCGCTCCGCCGACGACAGCGAACTCTCCGTCCACGAAACATTCCCACTGCTTAAAGCCATGAGCGAGCTCAAGCTCGGCGCGGCCTCGGTAGACCTGGGCAAGTTGGCCTACAAATTCCGCAAGGAAGGCGCCGGCCGCAGTGCCGAGCAGTTCGTGCGTGAAGAAATGGCCGATGTGGTTGGCCAGCAAAACGCTGCCGCCCGCAAAGGCACCGACGTGGTGCTGTACGGCTTCGGCCGTATCGGCCGCCTGCTGGCGCGCATCCTGATCGAGAAAACCGGTGGCGGCGACGGCCTGCGCCTGCGTGCCATCGTGGTGCGCAAAGGCGCCGAGAACGACCTGACCAAGCGCGCCAGCCTGCTGCGTCGCGATTCGGTACACGGCTCGTTCAACGGCACCATCACCATTGACGAAGAAAACAACACCATTACCGCCAACGGTAACCTGATCCAGGTGATCTACGCGAAGAACCCGACCGAGGTGGATTACACCCAGTACGGCATCCAGGACGCCCTGCTGGTGGACAACACCGGCGTATGGCGTGATGCCGAGGGCCTGGGCCAGCACCTGGCTTGCCCGGGTATCGACCGTGTCGTGTTGACCGCGCCTGGCAAAGGCAAGCTCAAGAACATCGTGCACGGCATCAACCACGCTGAAATCACCGCTGACGACAAGATCGTGTCCGCCGCTTCCTGCACCACCAACGCCATCGTGCCGGTGCTCAAAGCTGTGAATGACAAGTTCGGTATCGTCAACGGCCACGTTGAAACCGTTCACTCGTACACCAACGACCAGAACCTGATCGACAACTTCCACAAGGGCGATCGCCGTGGTCGTAGCGCCGCGTTGAACATGGTGATCACCGAGACCGGTGCTGCCACCGCCGCCGCCAAGGCCCTGCCTGAGCTGGCCGGCAAGCTGACCGGGAACGCGATCCGTGTACCGACGCCGAACGTGTCGATGGCCATTCTCAACCTCAACCTTGAGAAAGCCGCCACCCGCGAAGAGATGAACGAGTACCTGCGCTACATGGCGCTGCACTCCGATCTGCACAAGCAGATCGACTTCGTCAACTCGCAGGAAGTGGTCTCCACCGACTTCGTTGGCTCGCGCCACGCCGGTGTGGTGGACGCTGAAGCGACCATCACCCAGGACAACCGTGTTGTGCTGTACGTGTGGTACGACAACGAGTTTGGCTACAGCTGCCAGGTGGTTCGCGTGATGGAAGACATGGCTGGGGTCAACCCGCCTGCGTTCCCGCGCTAAGCCTTTGGGCTGAATGAGAAAGCCCCGACTGGTTCGGGGCTTTTTTATGGCTGTGGGTTTTGCGTTGCCTGGAGGGCCTCATCGGGGGCAAGCCCCCTCCCACATTGGGTCGTATTCCTTCAGGGTGGCCTCGGTCAACTGTGGGAGGGGGCTTGCCCCCGATGGCGGTGCTACAGCCGACACATCAATTCAGCAACTTGTCGCGCAACTCATCAGACAGCCCTTTGGGCGCCAGCCAGATGCCCAGGTAGGCCCGCGCCAGTTCCTCATCACGACTGCTGAACACCACCTGCTCATTGATCTCCAGCTTCAACCCACGGCCCGGACGAAAATCCAGGGCATAACGATCACCGCTGCGGACGTTGCGAAAGCTGGCGTGCAACTGATCCAACTGCGGCTTTAATCGAGCATTGGCTTGCTGGCGTTCCAGGGTTACCGTGGCCGCCTTGATCACATCATCGCGGTCAATGTCGCGAAAGTAATACAACGCCAGGCGCACAGCCTTCTGTTGCTCCCAGGCTTGCTTTGCAGCGAGGTCAGCCGGTGCATACAGCGCCGCCGCATACACATCCGCCCAAAGATAGTTGAACACCGCCTGGTTTTTCAGGGCCAGCCCCTCGACCTGTGCGGGGAAGCTTGCCTGCTTGAGCCGCTTCGCATCGTTGGCGTGCGTCGTGAGCGACACTATCAGCATTAAACAAAAAAATAGTTGTCGCATAAGGCTCACCCTCAATTCGGCGCTGATTTGCGTCCTGTAGTATGGCAACACTGGCCTACGACGCGACCAAGGGTTAATGTTCGCGGCGCTCGGCCTTCTATAGACTGTGCCCCGGTTCACACACTTGAGCCAAATTGTCCTTCATGACCGCTGGCCGCGGCATGATTTAGCCCGGCGTCCAACCGTACGCCTGGCCTGTTCTGAGGAGTACGCATGGCTGTCTACAACTACGACGTGGTGGTACTGGGTTCCGGCCCGGCTGGAGAAGGTGCGGCGATGAACGCTGCCAAAGCAGGGCGCAAGGTGGCGATGGTCGATAGCCGTCGTCAGGTCGGCGGTAACTGCACCCACCTGGGTACCATCCCGTCCAAGGCGTTGCGTCACTCCGTGCGCCAGATCATGCAGTTCAACACCAACGCGATGTTCCGGGCCATTGGCGAGCCGCGCTGGTTCTCGTTCCCGGACGTGTTGAAAAGCGCCGAAAAAGTCATCTCCAAGCAAGTCGCTTCGCGTACCGGCTACTACGCCCGTAACCGCGTCGACCTGTTCTTCGGCACCGGCAGCTTCGCCGACGAGCAAACCGTCGAAGTGGTCTGCGCCAATGGCGTGGTCGAGAAGCTGGTGGCCAAGCACATCATCATCGCCACCGGTTCGCGCCCGTATCGCCCGGCGGACATCGATTTCCACCACCCGCGTATCTACGATAGCGACACCATCCTCAGCCTGGGCCACACCCCGCGCAAACTGATCATCTATGGCGCCGGCGTGATCGGCTGCGAATACGCCTCGATCTTCAGCGGCCTGGGTGTATTGGTGGAACTGGTGGACAACCGTGACCAGTTGCTCAGCTTCCTCGACTCGGAAATCTCCCAGGCGTTGAGCTACCACTTCAGCAACAACAACATCACCGTGCGCCACAACGAAGAGTACGAGCGGGTCGAAGGCCTGGACAACGGGGTGATCCTGCACCTCAAGTCCGGTAAGAAGATCAAGGCCGACGCCTTGCTGTGGTGCAACGGCCGTACCGGCAACACCGACAAGCTGGGCATGGAAAACATCGGGGTCAAGGTCAACAGCCGTGGCCAGATCGAAGTGGATGAGAACTACCGCACCTGCGTGCCGAACATCTACGGCGCCGGTGACGTGATCGGCTGGCCGAGCCTGGCCAGTGCTGCCCATGACCAGGGCCGCTCGGCCGCTGGCAGCATTGTCGACAATGGCAGCTGGCGCTACGTGAATGATGTGCCGACCGGGATCTACACGATTCCCGAGATCAGCTCCATCGGCAAGAACGAGCACGAACTGACCAAGGCCAAGGTGCCTTACGAAGTCGGCAAGGCGTTCTTCAAGAGCATGGCGCGTGCGCAGATCGCCGGTGAGCCGCAAGGCATGCTGAAGATTCTGTTCCACCGTGAAACCCTGGAGGTCCTCGGCGTGCATTGCTTCGGCTACCAGGCGTCGGAGATCGTGCACATCGGCCAGGCGATCATGAGCCAGCCGGGTGATCTCAACACCCTCAAGTATTTCGTCAACACCACCTTCAACTACCCGACCATGGCCGAAGCCTATCGGGTAGCCGCCTACGACGGCCTCAACCGGCTTTTTTGAGCGGCTCCGGCCGGTGGCCTGAGCCGGCCGGGGAGACCGATTTCAGTAATTCCCGAGAGTGGCAGTGGCCAAACCGGGAAAGTCTGTAATCAGGCTATCTACGCCGAAGTCGGCGAGCCTGCGCATCAGCGCAGGTTCGTTGACCGTCCACACGGATACATGCAAACCCTGGCGCTGGGCTTTCTCCAGGCGCTCAGGGGTGCATAACGTCCAGTTCAATGCCAGGTACTCACAGCCGTAGTTCTGCGCGACTTTCAACGGGTCGAGCCAGGCGTATTCGGCCACCAGGCCGCGTGACAGGTCCGGGGTGAGTTCTACCGCGGCTTTCAACACCTCCCGAGAGCTTGAGGTCACCGTGACCTTGTCCATCAGGCCAAAGCGTACGGCCATCTCACGGATTGCCAGCACGGTGGTTGCAGCGCGAGTGCGTGAAGCGCTTTTGACTTCCAGTTGCCAGTGATCGAAGTCGCACTTTTCGAACAGCTCCTCCAGGCGTGGGATCGGGCACGGGCTGACCCAACCCGGGCCGCCTTTGCGCGCGTCCATCTTCACCAGATCAGCCGCCGAGTACTCGACGACCTTGCCGCGCCGGTCGGCGGTGCGCTTG
This sequence comes from Pseudomonas sp. B329, assembly GCF_023127835.1. Classification (NCBI taxonomy): domain Bacteria; kingdom Pseudomonadati; phylum Pseudomonadota; class Gammaproteobacteria; order Pseudomonadales; family Pseudomonadaceae; genus Pseudomonas; species Pseudomonas sp. B329. The sequence continues at coordinate 243,150 of NZ_SPKP01000003.1, forward strand.
AGGGTCGGGTCATGGATGACCATCAGCTCGCCGTCCATGGACAGGTGCAGGTCCAGTTCGCAACGACGTACGCCGTGCTTGAGGCATTCCTGAAAACTGGTCAGGGTATTTTCCGGTGCTTCGCCTTTGGCACCGCGATGGCCGTAGATCAGGGTCACAGTTGCTCCTTTGCGCCAGGATCGCTGGCGGAATGAATAGGTATTCAGAGGTCGTCGCTTTGCTCTCGCGCCAGACGGCGTTCCTGCGCCTGCTTTTGCAGGATGTAGCGCGCCAGCAGTTGGCGTTGGGCATCGGTCATGGATTCGAATTCCGTGCCCACATCAAAGCCCTCGCCCTGGGGATCGCAATGGGTTACCCGTGCGCGCAGTAACAGGCCGAGCGCTTGGGGCATCAGCACCAGCTTGACTGCCAGATGGGTATCGGGGGCCAGCGGGGTAGGGTGCCGGAAGTCGATGCCGCCTTCGGAAAGAATCACCGGTTGCGGCGCGCCCACTTCAGCCAGCAGGCCGCGGGCCATGACTTGGCTGAGCAGATCCAGGCGCTTGTTTTGCACTTTGAGGAAGGCCGCCAGGCTGCGATCTTTCTCGCTGATCTGACGCAGCAGGTGCTGGGCTTCGAATTCGCTCAGGTGCAGTTCGCTGAGCAGATTGAACAGCGGCGAATCATCCAGCAACACTTCCTTGCTCGCCGCGTCGGGGCCAGACAATGTGCTGATTTGAAGTGCGATCATGTCGTCGATACGGTAGTATTCGCGGCGCTCTTCTTCATCTAATGTCGACATGGCGAACCCCAGGTAACGGTAATGGTCTGAGTGTAAAGCTGCTTACCAGACCCCGCCACCGGGACGTCTTCTTTTCCTCCGAACAAGCCCCGACATGTTCAGACCTCTCTTCGTTTTTATCGGCACGCGTTATACCCGTGCAAAGCGTCGCAATCATTTTGTGTCGTTCATTTCCTTGACCTCGATGATCGGTCTCGCCCTGGGCGTGGTTGTGATGATCGTGGTGCTGTCGGTGATGAACGGCTTCGATCATGAGATGCGTACCCGCGTGCTGGGCATGGTGCCCCACGCGACCATTGAGGGCGATGCGCCCATCAACGACTGGCAAAGCCTGGCCGCCAAGGTCAAGCAGAACCCCAAGGTGGTGGCGGTCGCGCCGTTTACCCAGATGCAGGGGTTGCTGACCAACGACGGCAAGGTGCAGAAGATCCTGCTCAATGGCATCGACCCGGCCCAGGAGCGCAACGTCTCGATCATCGACAAGTTCATGCTGCAAGGTAAGCTCGACGAGCTGGCGCCCGGCAGCTTCGGCATCGTTATTGGTGACAAGGCCGCAGCCAAGCTGGGCGTGGGGGTTGGCGACAAGCTGACCTTCGTTGCGCCGGAAGTCACCGTGACCCCGGCCGGCATGTTCCCGCGCATGAAGCGCTTTACCGTGGTGGGCACCTTCCACGTCGGCGCCGGCGAGATCGACGGTTACATCGGCCTGACCAACCTCACCGACCTGGCCCGCCTGCATCGCTGGCAGCCCGACCAGGTGCAGGGCCTGCGCCTGAAATTCAACGACTTGTTCGATGCGCCGCGCGGCGCTTGGGAAATTGCCCAGCACCTGGGTGAGACCGAGTACTACGCTCGCGACTGGACCCGCACCCACGGCAACCTGTACCAGGCCATCCGTATGGAAAAAGCCATGATCGGCCTGCTGTTGCTGCTGATCGTCGCCGTGGCTGCGTTCAACATCATCTCCACGCTGGTGATGGTGGTGAATGACAAGAAGGGCGACATCGCCATCCTGCGTACCCTGGGCGCCACGCCGGGGCAGATCATGGCGATCTTCATGGTGCAGGGCACCGTGATCGGCGTGGTCGGCACCTTGATCGGCACGGCGGTGGGCATTCTGGCGGCGCTGAACGTCAGCGCCGCCATCGCCCTGCTTGAAAAAGTGATCGGCCACAAGTTTCTCAACGCCGACGTCTACTTCATCGACTACTTGCCGTCCCAGGTGCAAACCCAGGACGTGCTGATGGTGGGCGGCGCCGCGTTGGTCCTGAGCTTCCTTGCCACCCTGTATCCAGCCTGGCGCGCGGCACGTACCCAGCCAGCACAGGCATTACGTTATGAGTGAATCGGGCATGAGTGAAAAAGCAATCCTGAGCTGCCGCAACCTGGGCAAATCCTACGAGGAAGGCCCGGAGTCTGTGGTGGTGCTGTCCAACTTGCAGCTTGAACTGCACCCGGGCGAGCGCGTGGCGATCGTCGGCAGTTCCGGTTCCGGCAAAAGTACCTTGCTCAACCTGCTGGGCGGTCTCGATACGCCGTCGCAGGGCAGCGTATGGCTGGCCGGCGAAGAACTGTCGGCGTTGAATGAAAAGGCCCGTGGCCAACTGCGTAACCGCTCGCTGGGCTTTGTGTACCAGTTTCACCACCTGCTGCCGGAATTCACCGCCCTGGAAAACGTGTGCATGCCGCTGTTGATCGGCAAGACCGCGATCCCGGAGGCGCGCCAACGTGCCACCGCCTTGCTGGAACGCGTCGGCCTCGGCCATCGCCTGGAGCACAAGCCGGCCGAACTCTCCGGCGGTGAGCGCCAGCGTGTGGCGATTGCCCGCGCCCTGGTGAACAACCCGGGCCTGGTGATGCTCGACGAGCCCACCGGCAACCTCGACTCCCACACCGCCCAGGGCATCAAGGACTTGATGCTGGAACTGAGCACCCAGATGCGCACCGCGTTCCTGGTGGTGACCCATGACATGAGCATGGCCCGGCAGATGGACCGCGTGTTGCACCTGCAGGAAGGTCACCTGGTCGCCATCTGACCTGTTTCAAGCCTGGCGCCTGGCGTCGGGCTTTTTCATTTTTTCAGGCGGTGTACGCGAATGTTCAGACCGTTATCCATTTTCATCGGCACGCGCTATACCCGCGCCAAGCGCCGTAACCGTTTTGTCTCGTTTATCTCGATGACCTCGATGATCGGCCTCGCCCTGGGCGTATTGGCCATGATCGTGGTGCTGTCTGTGATGAACGGCTTCCAGCGCGAAATGAGCTCGCGCATCCTCGGCATGGTGCCCCACGCCACCATCGTCGGCGTAAAGCCGATTGATGACTGGCAACCGGTGGCCGCTGCGGCGATGAAGAATCCGCAAGTCACCGCCGCTGTGCCCTTCACCCAGATGGATGGCATGTTTTCCTATAAGGGCGCGATGCAGCCGATCGAGATCAGCGGCGTCGACCCGGCCCAGGAAGGCAAGGTGTCGATCGTGGCCCAGCACATTGTGCGCGGCAAACTCGACGACCTCAAACCCGGCGAGTTCGGTGTGGTGGTCGGTGATATCACTGCGCGGCGTTTTCGCTTGAACGTGGGCGACAAACTGACCCTGATCGTGCCGGAACTCAGCAGCGCGCCGGGCGGCATCACCCCACGCATGCAGCGCCTGAATGTGGTGGGCATCTTCAAGGTCGGCGCCGAGCTGGATGGCTCCATGGCCCTGATCCACATGGCCGACGCGGCAGAAATCCAGCATTGGCAGCCCAACCAGGTGCAAAGCGTGCGCCTGGCGGTGAAGGACCTGTATGCAGCGCCCAACGTCTCGGCGGATATCGCTGCCAGCCTGGGCGCGGCTTACAAGCCGGATGACTGGACCCACACCCAGGGCAGCCTGTTCAGCGCGATGAAAATGGAAAAGACCATGATCGGTCTGTTGTTGCTGATGATTGTCGCCGTGGCTGCGTTCAACATCATCGCCACCTTGATCATGGTGGTGAACGACAAGGGCGCGGACATCGCCATCCTGCGTACCATCGGCGCCACGCCTCGGCAGATCATGGCGATCTTCATGGTGCAGGGCACCGTGATTGGCGTGGTCGGCACCTTGATTGGTGGCGTGCTGGGGGTGATTGCGGCGCTGAACGTGAGTGAACTGGTGGGCTGGCTGGAGCGGGTGAGCGGGCAGCATATCTTTAGTTCGGATGTGTATTTTGTCAGCAACCTGCCTTCGGAGCTGCAAGGTGGGGATGTGTTGCTGATTTGCTCGGCGGGGTTTGTGTTGAGCTTTTTGGCGACGATTTACCCGGCGTACCGGGCGGCGAAGATTGAGCCGGCGCATGCCTTGAGATATTCGTAAGGTCTTAGACCGCTATCGGGGGCAAGCCCCCTCCCACACTGGACCGCATTTATACAGGAACAATGAGGTCAAAATGTGGGAGGGGGCTTGCCCCCGATAGGGCCGGCCCAGCTTGCATCAATCTCCCTTGGGCAACTCAATCACAAACCTGGTCCAGCCCGCCTGCGACTCACAATAAATCCTCCCCCCATGCGCCCGCACAATCGACTGGGTAATCGCCAACCCCAGCCCCGCATGTTCACTGCTGCCTGGCCGTCTTGACGGGTCGGCTCGGTAGAACCGGTCAAACAGCCGCGGCAATAATGGCGCAGGAATGCCTTCCCCGCTGTTCTCAACCGTCAGTGTCACGCCACTCTCGAGCCGCACCCGCACTTCACCGCCTGGTGGAGTAAACCGCAGCGCGTTATCCAGCAAGTTCGACAAGGCCCGGCGCAACATACCGCGATCGCCCATCGTATGGGCGCTGCCCTCGCGCACCAGCCTCACCTGCGCGTCCTCCGCCAGCAGGGTAAAAAACTCCAACAGTGCGTCGACCTCATCGCCCAGATCCAGGGCCTCTCGGTTGGGCATCAGCAGGCCGTGGTCGGCTTTGGCCAGGTACAGCATGTCGTTGACCAGCTGCGCCATCCATTGCAACTCTTCCAGGTTACTGTGCAGCGCCTCGCGGTAGTCCTCCAGCGGGCGCGGCTGGGTGAGGATGACCTGGGTCTGGGTCAGCAGGTTGGAGAGCGGCGTGCGCAGCTCGTGGGCGATATCGGCGGAGAACGCCGACAGGCGCTGGAAGGCATCGTCCAGGCGCCCCAGCATGGCGTTGAAGGCTTGGGCCAGTTCCGCCAGTTCCACCGGCATTTGCGCCTGGGGCAGACGTTGCGTCAGGGAGTGGGCGGATACGCTGGCGGCCACCTCGCCCATGCGCCGCAACGGTCGCAACCCGCTGCGCGCCGCCCAGGCGCCGAGCAGGGCGGTCGCCAGCGCCGAGAGGCCGACGGTCAGCCAGATCAAGCGTTGCATGCGTTGCAGGAAGTGCTGGTGATGGGTGATGTCGAGGATCAGGCTCAGTTGCGGCGAACCGGGTTGCCCGGGCGTCAACGGCGCGTTGTACACACGGTAGTCGGTGCCGGCGTTTTGCAGGCTGTGCAGGCCCGGGGCGGCGGGCACGCTGAGGTGTGGCGCGCCGTCTACCCAGCGCTGGTCGGCGGCGGTGATGCGCAAGGTAAAGTCAGGCTGGTGGTCGAGTTCGGCGCGCAGTTGCGGGCCTCGCAGAGCAAAGGCTTCCCGTGAGTCGACACCCTGCAAGGCACTGCGCAGGGCCACCAGCTTGCTGTCGAGCAGTTGCTGGTCCAGTTCGATGAAGTGCGCTTCGCTGGCGCGGTTGAACAATACGCCGGCGATCAACGAGACCACGGCGGTGCAGGCGGCAAACAGCAGTGCCAGGCGGCTGGTCAGGGACAGGCGCTTGATCACGTGAAGCGCTCCTCCAGCACATAACCCATGCCGCGCACGGTGTGGATCAGCTTGTTGGGGAAGTTGTCGTCGACTTTCAGGCGCAGGCGGCGGATCGCCACTTCGATGATGTTGGTGTCGCTGTCGAAATTCATGTCCCACACCTGGGATGCAATCAGCGTCTTGGGCAACACTTCGCCCTGGCGACGCAGCAGCATTTCCAGCAGGGCAAATTCCTTGGCGGTGAGGTCGATGCGCTGGCCGTCGCGCTCGACGCGGCGACGGATCAGGTCCAGGCGCAGGTCGGCCAGTTGCAGGGTGGTTTCCTGCGGTGTGCTGCTGCCACGGCGTAACAAAGTGCGCACCCGGGCCAGCAGTTCGGAAAAGGCGAAGGGCTTGACCAGATAGTCGTCGGCGCCCAGTTCCAGGCCATGTACGCGGTCTTCCACGGCATCGCGAGCGGTGAGGAACAGCACCGGCATGTCCAGGCCGGCACTGCGCACCGCCTGCAGGATCTGCCAGCCGTCGCGGCCCGGAAGCATCACATCGAGGATCAACAAGTCATAATCCCCGCTCAGCGCCAGGTGCTGGCCGGTCGTGCCGTCGGCCACCAGTTCGGTGGTAAAGCCCGCCTCGGCCAAGCCTTGACGCAGATAGCGGCCGGTTTTGGGTTGGTCTTCGACGATCAGCAGTTTCATGTTGGGCTCTTGGCAAGGGGTAAGCGCGGGCCTTTATACCGTGGGCGCAAGGGTATGGGCGCAAGCTGACAAAGTTGTAATCTAGCAGTCAGCTGGCTGGCAGCGAGGCTATCTTAAAGTGCGGCCCAAGCTGGTCACCTATTTTTGGAGCGTGAGAAATGGCGTTGCGTACATCCCTGTTAACGGCGGGCTGCTTATTGGCGCTGAGCTTCAATGCGCTGGCGGATGCGGCTCATGGTTACGCGTTCGGCCAGCCGGCTCCGGCAGCCAAGGCCACGCGTACCGTGAAAGTCAACCTGCAGGACATTGCCTTCGAGCCCAAGAGCCTGGACGTAAAAGCCGGTGAAACCGTGCGGTTTGTACTGGTCAACAAAGGCCGCTTGCTCCACGAATTCAACCTGGGCGACGCGGCGATGCATGCCGCTCACCAGAAAGAGATGCTGCAGATGCAAGCCAGCGGCATGCTCACCGCCACCGGCATGGGCAAGATGGACCACAGCGCCATGGGCCACGGCGATATGGGCGGCATGAAGCATGACGATCCCAACAGTGTGTTGGTGGAGCCGGGCAAGACGGCCGAACTGACGTGGACCTTCACCAAGACCACTGGCCTGGAGTTCGCTTGCAACCTTCCCGGCCATTATCAGGCGGGCATGGTCGGCAAACTGACCGTTGAGTGAGGCGTTTGTTAAGGCAGGGGGCAAAGGCTGGTAGACTGGCGCGGTTTATTTAGCCAGGTTTCCGCCATGCATCCCGCAGCCGAACATTCGCCGCTGGGCAAGTCCAGTGAATACATCTCTACCTATACGCCTTCGTTGCTGTTCCCGATTCCGCGTGCCGCCAAATGGGCCGAACTGGGCCTGAGCGCCGACACCCTGCCGTACAAGGGCGTAGATTTCTGGAACTGCTTCGAACTGTCCTGGTTGCTGCCATCGGGCAAGCCGGTGGTGGCCATCGGTGAGTTCAGCATTCCTGCGGACTCGCCGAACATCATTGAATCCAAGTCGTTCAAGCTGTACCTCAACTCGCTGAACCAGACCGCGTTTGCCGATACGCAAAGCCTTGAAGCCACCTTGCGCACCGACCTCAGCGCTGCTGCCGGCAAGCCGGTGACCGTGCGCATCCGCAGCCTGGCCGACATCGAGGCAGAGGGTGTGATGGCGTTGCCGGGTGCGTGCATTGACGGCCTGGATATCAATGTCAGCAGCTACGAGCACCCGCGCCCGGAGCTGCTGCGCTGTGATGACTCGCGTGTTGTTGAGGAGAGTGTGCACAGCCACCTGCTCAAATCCAACTGCCCGGTGACCAGCCAGCCCGATTGGGGCAGTGTGGTGGTGGAGTACCGTGGCGCGGCGCTGGATCACGCCAGCCTGCTGGAATATATCGTCAGCTTTCGCCAGCACTCGGACTTCCATGAGCAGTGCGTGGAACGCATCTTTCTCGACCTGCAGCGCTTGCTCAAGCCGGAGAAGTTGACGGTGTATGCGCGCTATGTGCGTCGAGGAGGGTTGGATATCAACCCGTACCGCAGCACTGAGAACACCCAATTCCTGAACGTGCGCCTGGCGCGCCAGTAAGCCTGCACACAAAACTAAATGTGGGAGGGGGCTTGCTCCCGATAGCGGCGTGTCAGTCACAGCATCTGTGTCTGAACTTCTGCTATCGGGAGCAAGCCCCCTCCCACATTTTGGTTTTTTGCCGGGCCTGTGTTCGGGTTAGATGCCGATATTGCCCAGGGTGATCATGATATTGCGCAATGTCCCGGAAATGACCGGGTGCTCAGCGTCGAACTCTATGGCCGCTTGATTCACATCGTCGGAGATGCTTGGCGTCTGAGTGGCCGGCTCCAATTCAAGTTGCACTTCGAACTTGGCAATCAACTCTTCCAGTGCTTGACGTTTCTCGACAGGCAAATCCGGATGGTTCTCCAGTTGCTCGCGCACAATATCGGCCTGCTGTTGTAACTTCTCGCGATCAGGCATGACGTTCTTTCCTTCTATCGATAGTCACTGGCATAGACCGCGGCGCGCCGGGAAAGGTCTACGGGCTGGCCTGTAGATTAATCCACTGCGGCCAACCGTGCATGATCTTGATCAGGGCTTCTCGCCTTTGAGCCGGCGCAGGCTGATGTCCGCCAGGCAACTGCCCAACTCGCCCAGGTGGTCGATCACCGAGTGCACGCCCAGGCCATAGAGCGCTACCGTCGCCTTGCCGCGCTTGTATTCGCGTTGCTGCGCGGTCAGTGCCTGCCATTGCTCGGGTGACAGGCCGCAGAGCGAGCCACAGGACGCCAGGCCGATAGTCCACAACCCGGCATTCAAGCCCGATTGCAGCAGGCGCGGCTCGCCGCTGACCAGTACGCAGCCTTCCAGGCGTTCGATGTTCAACTCCATCAAGGCTTGCCAGCAGGCGTGGGGCGCGGGCCAGCGGATGGAGGAGGGCGAGGCGGCCTTGATCCAGCCCGGCAGGCTGGCGGACAGGGGCGTGGTCACGCAGGGGGGCAGTTCATCCAGCCAGGCGCAGGGCACGCCTTGTTCCTTCAGGCTGCGCAGGCTTTTCAAGGCGCCGGGTGTAGCCACGCAGCCGGGGCAGGGCGAGTCGGTACGCGCCAGGGAACCGAAATCCACCAGGCAGCCACTCAGGCCAAATAGCACGGCGGTCAACGAGGGGGCTGTGGCGATGGCAATCTCGGCGTGTGGCATCTGAACGTCCCTGAAATAGCAGCAACACTATCGGGGTGGCATGACAAGGCCATGACACTGACAGTGTTTGTAGGAATTTTGTGCATTTTTCGTGAGACAGGATCCTGGTAGCTGCCTAAACACACACTTCCGTCATATACTGACAGCCTTATTCAGGGCATAGCGCCCATGACAGACCATTCAAGGAGCAAAAGCTATGCGCTGGAGCCACTACTTCGCTCAGCTATCGGTGTGTGCCACCATCCTGTTGGCACCGTTCGCCGCTCAAGCCGCGTCGGAAGATGATCCATGGGAAAGCGTCAACCGCCCGATCTTCACCTTTAACGACACCGTTGATACCTACGCCCTCAAGCCGATCGCCCAGGGCTATCAGTTCGTCACCCCGCAGTTTGTGCAGGACGGCGTTCACAACTTCTTCCGTAACATCGGCGATGTCGGCAACCTGGCCAACAACGTGCTGCAACTCAAGCCGCACAATGCAGGCGTCGACACCGCTCGCCTGTTGGTCAACACCACCTTTGGCGTGCTGGGCTTTATCGATGTCGGCACCAAAATGGGGCTGCAGCGCAGCGACGAAGACTTCGGCCAGACCCTCGGCTACTGGGGCGTCGGCAGCGGCCCCTACGTGATGATCCCATTGCTGGGCCCAAGCACCTTGCGTGATGCGCCGTCCAAGTACGTCGACAGCTACACCCAGCCGTACCGCTACATGAACGACATCGGCTGGCGTAACAGTACCTTCGGCCTCAACGTCGTTGACGTGCGCGCCAGCCTGCTCGACAGCGAGAAGCTGATCAGCGGCGACAAGTACACCTTTATCCGTAACGCCTACCTGCAGAACCGTGAGTTCAAGGTCAAGGATGGCAAGGTTGTCGACGACTTTTAAGCCGTGACATCTTGAAATGAAATAAGGCGACCTCTTGATGGTCGCCTTTTTTTATGCGTGCTCCAACCTTACTTTGTGTTGTGGTCCAAGCGGTTCTTATAACTCACGGTGATTTGCAGGGTAAAGACGCCCGGCGACCATCGCCATGAGCTTGAAACCCCTCACGGATGGGAGTACCGTCTGCGCCTTAGAAGGGCACCTCTGCTTTACCGTTGTGCATGGGCGAAATCCCAATGCTTTGTAGGACAGAGAGGCTAGAAAGCGAATCCAGTACGTGAGCCCGGCCATTGCCGAGCCGCCTACGCCAACCTAATTCTGGCGCCGTTTGCCCACATGCAAAAAACCAGTGCCACGCTGCTGATAATCGATGACGACGAAGTAGTGCGCGCGAGCCTCGCGGCCTACTTGGAAGACAGTGGCTTCAGCGTCCTGCAGGCCAGTAATGGCCAACAGGGTCTCCAGGTATTCGAGCGCGACAAGCCCGACCTTGTGATCTGCGACCTGCGCATGCCCCAGATGGGCGGCCTGGAGCTGATTCGCCAGGTGACCGAGCTTGCCCCGCAAACGCCGGTGATTGTCGTGTCCGGTGCCGGTGTCATGAACGACGCTGTCGAAGCCCTGCGCCTGGGCGCTGCCGATTACCTGATCAAGCCCCTGGAAGACCTGGCCGTGCTGGAGCACTCGGTGCGCCGCGCCCTGGACCGTGCCCGCCTGCTCCTGGAAAACCAGCGCTACCGCGAAAAGCTCGAGACCGCCAACCGCGAGCTCGAAGCCAGCCTGAATCTGCTCCAGGAAGACCAGAACGCCGGTCGCCAGGTGCAGATGAACATGCTGCCGGTGAGCCCCTGGAGCATCGACGAGTTCAAGTTTGCCCACCAGATCATCCCGTCGTTGTACCTGTCGGGTGATTTTGTCGATTATTTCCGTGTGGATGAGCGACGCGTGGCGTTCTACCTGGCCGACGTTTCCGGCCACGGCGCTTCTTCTGCCTTTGTGACCGTGTTGTTGAAGTTCATGACCACACGGCTGTTGTTCGAGTCCAAGCGCAATGGCACCTTGCCGGAGTTCACCCCTTCCGAGGTGCTGGGCCACATCAACCGGGGCCTGATCAGCTGCAAGCTGGGCAAGCACGTGACGATGGTCGGCGGCGTGATCGACGAAGAAACCGGTCTTTTGACCTACAGCATTGGCGGACACCTGCCGATGCCTGTTTTGTACACTCCTGACAGTGTGCGCTACCTGGAAGGGCGTGGCCTGCCGGTGGGCTTGTTCAACGAAGCCACCTACGAAGACCACATCCTGGAACTGCCGCCGACCTTCAGCCTGACGCTGATGTCCGATGGCATCCTGGACCTTCTTCCAGAGCCTACACTCAAAGAGAAAGAAGCCGCCTTGCCCCAAAAGGTCAAGTCGGCGGGCGGCAGCCTGGATGGCCTGCGGCAGGTTTTTGGATTGGCCACGCTAGGGGAGATGCCGGATGATATCGCCCTATTGGTGTTGAGCAGGAATCTTTGATGAGTACCGGAAGAATCCAATTCGCCGAGCAAGACGGGACCTTCGTCCTGAAGTTTGTCGGTGAAGTGCGCCTGACCTTGTGTTCGGCCCTGGATGCGACGATTGAGCGGATCTTCACAGCGCTGAACTTCTCGGCGATCGTGATCGACCTGACCGAAACCCGCAGCATCGACAGCACCACCCTGGGACTGTTGGCCAAGCTGTCCATTCTGTCGCGGCAGAAGGTCGGCCTGTTGCCGACTGTGGTCACCACCCACGAAGACATCACCCGTCTATTGCAGTCGATGGGCTTTGACCAGGTGTTCAACATCGTTGACCGCCCAATTCCCTGCCCGGAATGCCTCACCGACCTGCCGTCGCAAGACCAGTCCGAAGAAATCGTGCGGGTCAAGGTGCTGGAAGCGCACAAGATCCTCATGGGCCTCAACGAGTCCAACCGCGAAGCCTTCCACGACCTGGTCAACGCCCTAGAGCGCCACTGACGGCTTCCCTGTCGAAACACATACCCATGTGGGAGGGGGCTTGCTCCCGATAGCGGTGGATCAGTCAACAAATCCAGTGACTGACACTCCGCTATCGGGAGCAAGCCCCCTCCCACAATTGACCTGCGATCGACTTGAAACTGGTACACAAAAAAGGGCGGCACCCTCACAGGTGCCGCCCTTTTTGCTGCTATCTGCCCTTACAGCTTGGCCGACAACAACGCCTCCAGCTTCTCCTGATCCCGAGCAAACTGGCGAATACCCTCTGCCAGCTTCTCAGTCGCCATCGCATCCTCGTTGGACTCCCAGCGGAACTGCGCTTCAGTCATATGCACCCGCGCCTCACCGGCATGGCCTGGCGCCAACTTGCGCTCCAGCTTGCCCTCATCCGCCGCCAGCTTCTCCAGCAGGTCCGGGCTGATGGTCAGGCGGTCACACCCGGCCAGCTCTTCAATCTGGCTCAGGTTACGGAAGCTCGCACCCATCACCACAGTCTTGTAGCCATTGGCCTTGTAGTAGTTGTAGATGCGCGTCACCGACTGCACGCCCGGGTCATCGGAGCCGGTGTAGTCGTTACCGTTGGCTTTCTTGTACCAGTCGTAGATACGGCCCACGAACGGCGAAATCAGGAACACACCTGCTTCAGCACAGGCAACGGCCTGGGCGAAGGAGAACAACAGCGTCAGGTTGGTCTGGATGCCTTCTTTTTCCAGCTTCTCCGCGGCGCGGATGCCTTCCCAGGTGGAGGCGATCTTGATCAGCACGCGATCGCGACTAACCCCGGCTTTGTCGTACAGGTCGATCAGACGGTGCGCACGCTTGAGAATGGCTGCCTCGTCGAACGACAGGCGCGCATCCACCTCAGTGGAAATACGGCCCGGCACTACTTTGAGAATTTCTTGACCCACCGCCACCGCAAAGCGGTCACTGGCCAGGCCCACATCGCCGTTGCAGTCCTGTACACACTCATCCAGCAGCTTGGCATAGCCTGGAATCGACGCAGCCTTGAGCAGCAGGGAAGGGTTGGTGGTAGCGTCTTGCGGCTTGAGCTTGGCGAGGGTGGAAAAATCGCCGGTATCGGCTACGACGGTGGTGAATTGCTTGAGTTGTTCCAGCTTGGAAGTCATGGGCGTGCTCTGTCCTGTGGGTCTGATGACATTACCCGAGCGCTGGCAGGCGCTCAAGGGCGCAAATGCGTTAGGTCGTTTGCGAGGGCAATAACCTGGAAACGGCCGTTTGAATTACCGGCAGTGGTGCACAATAGGAGGGCAAAATCGCTGGCAGGTTCAACCCAACTGCCCGATGACCACCCCAATCAAACTGTGAGAGCCGGCTTGCCTGCATGACGCCAGCCCAGCCACTGACATTCACCTGACCCCCATCAGTCAAACTGTGGGAGCTGGCTTGCCTGCGATAACGCCAGTCCAGCCACTGACATTCACCTGACACACATCGCTCAAAACTGTGGGAGCGGGCTTGCTCGCGAAAGCGGTCTGTCAGCCCCAAATACCCCCACTGACACCCAACCCGTCACCGCCCCTCCAACAATTCCCCCGCCTGATCCAGCAACGCCAACGGATCCACCGCCTTATGAATATCCACCGACAACAATTGGCGAAACTTACGCGCCCCCGGGAAACCGGTTCCCAGCCCCAGAACGTGGCGCGTGATGTGATGCATCGAGCCACCTGTTGCCAAGTGCTCGGCTATATACGGGCGCAACTGTGCCAGCGCCTCGGCGCGGGTGATGACAGGCGCAGTGCTGCCAAACAGCTGTTGATCCACCTCGGCCAGCAAATACGGATTGTGATAAGCCTCCCGCCCCAACATCACCCCATCAAACGTCTGCAAATGCTCCTGGCACTGCTCCAACGTCTTGATGCCGCCATTGAGATTAATCTCCAACTCCGGAAAATCCCGCTTCAACTGCGCCGCCACGTCATAACGCAACGGCGGAATGTCCCGGTTCTCCTTGGGCGACAACCCCTCCAGAATCGCAATCCGCGCATGCACGGTAAAACTGGTGCAACCTGCATCCTTTACCGTCCCGACGAAATCACACAGCTCGGCATAACTGTCCCGGCCATTGATGCCGATACGGTGCTTCACCGTCACCGGGATCGATACCGCATCGCGCATCGCCTTCACACAATCCGCTACCAGGGCAGGGTGCGCCATGAGGATCGCGCCGATCATGTTGTTCTGCACGCGGTCGCTGGGGCAGCCGACGTTCAGGTTCACTTCGTCGTAACCGGCGGCTTCGGCCATACGGGCGCAGGCGGCCAGATCAGCCGGAACACTGCCGCCCAATTGCAGCGCCAGCGGGTGCTCGGCTTCGTTGTGGCGCAGGAAGCGCTCGTGATCGCCGTGGAGGATAGCGCCGGTGGTGACCATCTCGGTGTAGAGCAGGGCGTGTTTGGAGAGCAGGCGTAGGAAGAACCGGCAGTGGCGGTCGGTCCAGTCCATCATGGGGGCGACGGAGAAGCGGCGGGAGAGGGCTTGCGGTGGAGCTATGGCTGAAGGCATTGGAGTCTTGGATGGAGAATGCGAAGGGTGGGCAGTTTATCAGGAATGGGTCCGAGGGGGCTGGGTGTTGATTGGGTGGCGCGAGCCCCAAATATTAAATAAATCTGTCCCCTTTTCCCCCCTTTTCCCCGAACGCACGGCCTCTTTTCAGTCCTGGGGGCCTGGTTTCACTACTTGTGAATCGGCCCTACACGAATGTGTAGGGCCGATTCTTTATCGTGCTCTTAGCGGGATAAGTTCATGTGCAGTAACGGAAACGGCCTGCCTTCACCATCCAAAGGAGAGCGGCCTGTTTGAACGAACCCGTAATGGAGATAGAAGCCTACCGCCTGGGGGTTTTGCTCGTTTACGTCAACGCTCATTGTAGAGCGCGAACTGCGGACGTGATCTAGTAGTGCACGGCCCATACCTTGGCCGCGAAGATCAGGATCAATAAAGAGCATTTCTACGTGGCTTTGATTGAGTCCAATAAAGCCAAGCGGGTGGTCTTTGACGTCTACCGCAACCCATACGTCAACAACGGGTAGATAGATGTCGCGGAGCTGCGGAAGCAGCGCTTCTATGTCGGACTCTTGAAGAAAGTGGTGAGTGGCGCGAACGGATCGCAGCCAAATGTCGAGCAGTTGCGGATAGTCGGCAGCACTTGCCTGGCGAATGATCATGAAATCAACCTTATACACTCGATATCGAAATATAGGCTCGCCGGTAAATAGCGGCCGTGTAAGTGTCGGTATCTGTATGACCGCTTCGCGAGTTAACGCCTGGGCGGTGCACGGCAGAGGTAGCCGAAAAGGAGGGGAGCTGAAAAATACTTTGTGTTTTTCGAGGCGTCAAGAAAACGGGCACTTGAGCGACTTCAAAATGTGCGCACTCAATACCGGTACACAGGAGGGGCTTCTACAGGATGAAAGGTGCAACGTATGAAGCGACAGAGTGATCTATGGGGATAGGTCAGGATTTACAGGAAATATCCTACGCTTTTTCGGCTTGCTCCTTGGACCATCCATAGCTAATCTCGTCGAGCCGCTGAATACCCAGTGGCCGGAGGTGGAAGTCCGTATTGCTAAGGCGTTTTTAACTCCCGAATATTGGAGCTTCGCCCATGCACCACAACACTCGCAGTCCTTCACTTGATCAAAGTAAATCGTCCATCGAATGTCCAAGTAACAGCCTATTCCTCGTAAACCCAACCATCGACCCTGAAACCCTCCTGGCCAACGCCGCCGAAAACCTCGCAGCCGCCAACGAAATGGCCGCCACCCTGGCGTTCGACCTCAACGACTCCCAGCGCGCCATCACCCTGGGCATTCAGCAGCTAATCGAGTTGAGCTCGCTGCTGGTTGACCGAGCCCAGGAGCAAGTTGCGCCTGTAACCGCCCCAGTCAAAGCCTGACAGCCAACCCTGCCGCCTTACCTCAAGGCGGCAACCTGAACTCATGCTGTCCCCCAGCAAAGTTTCATAATTCCCTGCGCCTTTGAGGCCTACGATTGCCTGCAAGAGAGGACCCCAGCGCCTCCAGCCCACAGGGAGTTGAAAAATCATGATCTCGAATCTCGTCAAAGTCGTGATGATCACCGGCACGTTGATGTTGAGTGCTTGTTCATCTTCACCAGCTGTGAATAGTGACCCGTGCTTTTCTGGTGGATGCCAGGCGTTTGGGGACCACAGCCCCGGCAAAGCCGCCAAGATGAATTTTGGCGGCAGTGGGCTGGGGAGTAGTTATGGGGAGTATGGTTCGGGGCTGTTGCATGATGATTGAAGGAGGGGGTCAGTCAGTGGTGTGTTGACTGGCCCATTGCTATCGGGGGCAAGCCCCCTCCCACATTGGATCTATGATCGGCGCAAAACTTGTGGCGTTAGTGGCCGCCTTTCATACGCCGAGCGATCAGGTAGAGGCCCAGGCCGACCAGGGCTGTTGCGGCGCCGATGTAGCCGGTGCTGGTCCAGCCTAGACCGGCAGTAATGGCCATGCCGCCAAACCACGGGCCGAGCGCATTAGCCAGGTTGAACGCGGCATGGTTGGACGCTGCCGCCAGGCTTGGCGCTTCGTGGGCAATGTCCATCAGGCGAATCTGCAACGGTGCTGCCAGCGCAACCATAGTGCCAACCAACCCCATGCTCAGCAGCACGCCCCATAGCGACGAGGCGGCGAAGGGGAAGAACAGCAGCACGGCCATCGACCACACCAATATCAAGCCTACGGCTCGAAACTGCATGCGATCAAACAGTTTGCCACCGGCAATGTTGCCGATGATGCCGCCGATGCCAAATGCGGCGAGGCCAAACGGAATCCACTGCGGCGAGACTTTGGTCACTTCCAGCATGGTTGGCGCCAGGTAGCTGAATACGCAGAACATCCCGGCAAAGCCAATCGCGCCGATGGACAGGGCCATCCACACCTGGGGTTTGGTGAAGGCGCGCAGTTCTTTGCGTGGGTCGCTGCGTTGTTCGTCGTGGCGGTGGGGCACGAATTGCCAGACCAGGGCGATGGTGAGCAGGGCGATCACGCTGACCAGTGCGAACGCCGAGCGCCAGCCCAGGTGTTGGCCGAGGAAGGTGGCGATGGGGTTGCCGAGCAGCATGGCCAGGGTCAGGCCCATCATCACGCGGGCTACGGCGCCGGCGCGTTTGTCGGTGGGCACCATGCTGGAGGCGACCACGGCGGCGATGCCGAAGTAGGCGCCGTGGGGCAGGCCGCTGATAAAGCGGAAGGCCACCAGCGAGCCGAAGGTGGGGGTGAAGGCGGTGGCGAAGTTGCCCAGGGCGTACAGGCCCATCAGTAACAGCAGCATGTGTTTGCGCAGCAGCTTGGCGCCGAGGATGGCCAGCAGTGGGGCGCCGACCATCACGCCCAGGGCGTAGGCGCTGATGGCGTGGCCGACTTGCGGTTCGCTCAGGCCCAGGTTCTGGGCGATGTCGGGCATCAGGCCCATGATGGCGAATTCGCCGGTGCCGATCGCGAAGGCGCCTACGGCCATGGCCGCTTCCATTTTCGCGGCGCTGCGCGCGGGAAGTACGTGCCCGGGTGTTTGCTGGGTAGTCATGGGTAACTCTGTGTGGAAGGTGTGCACGAAGGACAGCTGCCGATGCTACGCAGGCAACGGCGAAGGTGTCTAGAACCGCCATTTGCGTGAGAGTTCCAGGCCTGTGACCGCAGGTCGCGGCTGTCAGGCTTGACACCGGCGCATTAAAACCCGCGATTTAGGCCTGTCAATTGGCCAAACGGCGCATAAACGCTGTTTAGCGTGATATTCTGCGCGCCGTCTTGGTCTAGTCTTTCCCTGGTGCGTACACCCGTATACGTCCCAGCGGTTGGCTGTCGCCCAGGTAGCTGAAGCCAATAACGATAAGAAGTCAGCGCAGAAGGGACATAACAGTGAGGTCGATCCATCGGCCTTGTGTGCCCACCCTGCAGCCTTCATGTGAATGTGCAGACCCCGCGGTACGTTGCCTGACGTAGCGTGAACGAGGGTTACTCATGATCGGGGGCGGTAGGGCGGATGGCGTTTTATCATAGGTGCTACTGATGTTTAAAAAAGTAAACACTGCCCTGCTGGGGCTGGCTTTGTCGATGGGGATCACGTCCGTTCACGCGGAAGAGGCAAAGAAAGTCGATGTGCTGCTGATCGGCGGCGGCATCATGAGTGCGACCCTGGGTGTCTGGCTCAATGAGCTGGAACCGGACTGGTCGATGGAGATGGTCGAGCGCCTCGATGGCGTGGCCGAAGAAAGCTCCAACGGCTGGAACAACGCCGGTACCGGTCACTCGGCCCTGGCTGAGCTGAACTACACCCCGGAAGACAAGAACGGCAACGTTGAGATCCCGAAAGCGGTCGAGATCAACGAAGCGTTCCAGATCTCCCGTCAGTTCTGGTCCTGGCAGGTTCAGCAGGGCGTGTTGAAGAACCCGCGTTCGTTCATCAACTCCACACCGCACATGAGCTTCGTGTGGGGCGATGACAACATCAAGTTCCTGAAAAAGCGCTACGAAGCCCTGAAGGCCAGCCCGTTGTTCGCCGGCATGCAGTACTCCGAGGACCCGGCACAGATCGCCAAGTGGGTTCCGCTGATGATGGAAGGGCGTGACCCGAACCAGAAAATCGCGGCCACCTGGAGCCCGATCGGCACCGACGTTAACTTCGGCGAGATCACCCGCCAGTTCGTCGCTCACCTGCAAACCACGCCGAAGTTTGACTTGAAGCTGTCGAGCGAAGTGCAGGACATCACCCGCAACGACGACGGTTCGTGGCGCGTGAGCTATAAAAACCTCAAAGACGGCACCAAAACTGAAACCGACGCCAAGTTCGTGTTCATCGGCGCCGGCGGCGGTGCCTTGCACCTGCTGCAGAAGTCGGGCATTCCGGAAGCCAAGGAATACGCTGGCTTCCCGGTCGGTGGTTCGTTCCTGGTGACCGAGAACCCGACAATCGCCGAGCAGCACCTGGCCAAGGCCTACGGTAAAGCCTCGGTCGGTTCGCCACCGATGTCGGTTCCGCACCTGGATACCCGCGTGCTGGATGGCAAGCGCGTGATCCTGTTTGGCCCATTCGCAACCTTCTCGACCAAGTTCCTGAAAGAAGGCTCGTACCTGGACCTGCTGACCAGCACCACCACCCACAACATCTGGCCCATGACCAAAGTGGGTATTCGTGAATACCCACTGGTCGAGTACCTCGCCGGCCAACTGATGCTGTCCGATGACGACCGCTTCAAGGCGCTGCAAGAGTACTTCCCGAACGCCAAGCAATCCGACTGGCGCCTGTGGCAAGCCGGTCAGCGCGTGCAGATCATCAAGCGTGACGAAGAGCAGGGCGGCGTGCTGAAACTCGGTACCGAAGTGGTCAGCTCTGCCGACAACTCCATTGCCGGCCTGTTGGGTGCATCGCCAGGCGCGTCCACCGCGGCTCCGATCATGCTGACCGTGCTGCAAAAAGTCTTCAAGGACAAGGTAGCAAGCCCGGCCTGGCAGGAAAAACTGCACCAGATCGTGCCAAGCTACGGCACCAAGCTGAACGACAGCCCTGAGGCTGTTGCCAAGGAATGGGCCTACACCGCTGGTGTGCTGCAACTGACCCCACCGCCAGCGATCCCGCAACTGGCTGCTCCACAGGCTACCGAGGCTGCCAAGCCTGTGGCTGAGCCGAGCAAGCCGGCGTCTGACCTGGCGCTGTAAGCAACACCCACGAAAAAGCCCGCTGAACCGGTGACGGTCAGCGGGCTTTTTTGTGCGTGAACGATCAGGCGCGCGGCGGGTGTCGCTCCACCGGGGGCAGCTCAACCGTACGCTCGGCCGCTGCCAGCGCAGCCTTCAAGCCCGCTTGGTTCAGGGGTACGCAATACGCCGGTTTAGCCCGCTCGAATCGCCAGCTTTCATCCAGCCCTCCGGCATCCACGGCATCGAAGCCCAGTTCGTCGAGTAACGTAATCACTTGCGCCTTTGCCGCAGCGTCATCTGCTGCCACTGGCAATGCGCGGCGGTCAGGAGCGCCGCGCGGGCGGGCATCCTGCGTCAGGTCTGGGGCGAAGATCGCATTAAATACTTTTACCACGTGTGATTGCGGCAAATGGTCGGCCAGCAATCGGCTGGTGGTGGTTTCAAACCGGTCCAGTTGCGGGATATGCCCATCGCGATCGGGGTAGTAATTGTTGGCGTCCATCACCGTCTTGCCCTCCAGCCATTGGGCAGGGACGCTGCGGTAGTGCTCCAGCGGAATCGCCACGAGTACCACATCGCCAAACCTGGCGGCATCATCCGCACTGCCCACTTGCACGCCGAGTATGCCGCTCACCACGCTGCTCATGGTGTGTGGGCCGCGGGAGTTGCTCAACATCACCTTATGCCCGGCGGCAAGCGCCAGTTGCGCGACGGCACGCCCGATAAAACCTGCTCCAATCACGCCAATCTTCATGTGCTTGCTCCAGTGGAAGTAGGAAGTGGCTATGATGATTGGCAACCATAACGTGATAAATCATCATTTCTGTGTGGGTGTTGTTACTGGGAGTTGGGAATGATGGACCGCCTATCAAGCATGAACGCCTTCGTGATAGCCGCTGAATTGGGCTCCTATGCGAGGGCCGCCGGACGCTTGGGCATGTCGCCGCAGATGGTGGCCAAGCATGTCACCGCGTTGGAACAACGTTTGGGTGCGCGATTGCTCAACCGCACTACGCGTCGACAAAGCCTGACTGAACTGGGAGGGGAGTATTACGAACGCTGCAAGCATATCCTGACGGAGGCCGAGGCCGCCGACTCCCTGGCACAGGTCATGAACGACACGCCGCGCGGCAAGCTGAAGGTCACCGCCCCGGTGACCTTTGGCTCCTACAGCTTGATGCCGTTGATCACCGGGTTTTTACGTGACAACCCACAGGTAGAAGTCGATTTGCACCTGACGGATCGTTTCGTCGACTTGGTGGAGGAGGGCTACGACGCCGCGTTTCGCATTGGTCCGCTGGGCACGAGCGGCCTGACGGCGAGGCCCCTGGCACCTTATCGGTTGGTGGCCTGCGCTGCACCTGCTTACCTGGTGGCGCGAGGCACGCCGCAGAAGCCGGTAGATCTTGAACATCATGAGTGCCTGGGGTACGCCTTTTCATCGCGTCCGGCGGATCGAGAGTGGGTGTTCTTCCAGGGCACGGTTTCCTACAAGGTACGAGTGGCCAGTCGTTTGCTCATCAATGAAAGCCGGGCCTTGATGTCGGCGGCACTGGATGGTTTTGGCATTGTGCTCGGCCCGCAAGACTTTCTGCGAACGGCGTTGGCGAGTGGCGAGTTGGTGCGGGTGCTACCGGAGTTTGAGGCTCCAAGCCGGTCGATGCATTTGGTCTACACCGCAAACCGCCAGCGCACTGCCAAGTTGCGGTGCTTTGTCGAGGCTGTGCTGGGACGTTTTGGTCCGGTATGAAGGTTCATCACCGTGGCGGTCGCCGGGAGGCACGTTAAAGGTCTACAGGTTCAGCAATCCGACAGACATCTCCTGTTAAAAATAACCCAGGCCCAAGCAGGGCCCGGCTGCAACAAAGGAAGGATTTCTTTCTGATGCAGGTGTTGGGCGTTCGCGCCCGAGGGTTTTGTATGTTGCTACGTTATGCAGCATTGGCCGCCATGGTGGTCGCCGCTTCCGGGTGTGTGCAGGAGCGTGTTGTGCATGAGCGCAGGCCGGTACAACACGAGTACGTTGATATGGTGGCGCCGCAACCGCCGCCGGTGCAGGTGATCGAAGTGGAGCCTGCGGTGCGCGAAGGTTATATCTGGTCACGCGGTTATTGGCGTTGGGAAGGCGGGCGTTATGTGGCAGTGCATGGCCATTGGGAACCGGTGCGTCAGGGCTATCGTTATGTACACCCGCACTGGGTGCAGCGTAATGATGGCTACCACTGGCAGATCGGCGGCTGGGTCCGCTGACCCAACGCCATCTCCCATTGTAGGAGCGAGCTCGCTCGCGAAAAAACCACAGGCACCGCGTGCTCCCTGAGTGCTCGCGTAATCGTTGGCGTTTTTCGCGAGCAAGCTCGCTCCTACAAAAAAGCCGGCCTAGCCGATCCGTTTCATCCCCGCTGCCTTGGCCGCGTTCAGATCAAACGTTGCGGTGTACTCGCAACCGGCCGCGTGGCCACAGCGTTCGATCAGGCAGTCGGCAAAGTCCGCTTTGCTTGCGGTGAACCTGCGCAGGGCCTGCCAGATGATATCGGCGTGCTCGACGGTCAGTTCCCGTGTGTGCAGCAAGGTTTCCAGCACCGTCACCACGTCGCTTTTGGTCGACTGGTAGCAGGACTGCAACACCCACACCAGCTCCGTAAGCGTCACCAGGCTGACAAAACCGGGTGAGGCGGCAGTGAGCGATTCGATCAGTTGGGATGCTTTAGCTGATTGAACCGGGTCGTCCTGGGTCACATAACGCACCAGCACGTTGGTATCCAGGCCAATCATCCAGCGGTTGCTCCCTGGGCCGCGATGGCTCGGTTCATGTCTTCGATAGACACGGTGTGAGCGGGTTTGCGGATCAACCCCTTGAGGTCCTTGACGGTTTTGCTGGCGGCGATCATGGAAAACTTGCCGTCTTCCAATTCGACGAATTCCACCCGGTCGCCTGTTTCCAGGCCCAGGGCTGTCCTGACCTGGACAGGGATGGTTATTTGCCCTTTTGAAGTGAGTGTGGCGGTAGCCATAGTGAAGATCTCCATCGTGATATTCCTTACCTTAGGGTAAGGAATGACAGAGGACAATATCCGTTGGTCCATAGGTCGCTCGCAGGTGTGAGTCAGTCGGTAGTAAAACCCTAGTCCGAATGCTCGATCCTCACACCGTTGGCTACGCCCCAAACAGATACAAACTATGACCTACCGCCGCTACCTCACTGCACCACGCGATAGCACGGCACATACGCCGCGCCGCCCGGCAGTTTCATGCGGTGCTGGGCCACGAACGCCTTCAATAATTCATCCAGCGGTTTCATGATCGCCGGGTCGCCGTGGATCTCATACGGGCCGTTCTCTTCGATCAGGCGGATGCCCTTGTCCTTGACGTTACCCGCCACGATCCCCGAGAACGCCCGGCGCAGGTTGGCTGCCAGTTCATGGGGCGGCAGCGCGTGGCTCAGTTGCAGGCTGGCCATGTTTTCGTGGGTAGGATCGAACGGGCGCTGGAAG
Organism: Pseudomonas sp. B329; assembly: GCF_023127835.1. Taxonomy (NCBI): domain Bacteria; kingdom Pseudomonadati; phylum Pseudomonadota; class Gammaproteobacteria; order Pseudomonadales; family Pseudomonadaceae; genus Pseudomonas; species Pseudomonas sp. B329. The sequence goes on from NZ_SPKP01000003.1 coordinate 266,174, forward strand.
CCTTCGTCGATCTTCAGCAGCCAGTTGAAGTGGAACGCGTCGTTACGCTCGCGGCGGAACTGCTTCACTGCCTTGAGGCCGGCTGTCATCTGGCGCGCCACTTCGGCGGGGTCGTCGATGATGATCTGGTAATGCTGCTGCGCCGCTTCGCCGAGGGTGGCGCCGACGAACGCGTGCAGCTGTTCCAGGTAAGGCGCGGCGTGTTTGGGCCCGGTCAGCACCACCGGGAACGGCACGTCGCGGTTGTCGGGGTGCATCAGGATGCCCAGCAGGTACAAAAACTCTTCTGCCGTGCCGGCGCCGCCGGGGAAGATGATGATGCCGTGGCCGACGCGCACGAAGGCTTCCAGGCGTTTTTCGATGTCCGGCAAAATCACCAGTTCATTGACGATGGGGTTCGGTGCTTCGGCGGCGATGATCCCAGGCTCGGTCAGGCCCAGGTAACGCCCGCCGGTGATGCGTTGCTTGGCGTGGGAAATGGTCGCGCCCTTCATCGGGCCTTTCATCACGCCGGGGCCGCAGCCGGTGCACACGTCTAAACTGCGCAGGCCCAGTTCGTGCCCGACTTTCTTGGTGTATTTGTATTCTTCGGTGTTGATCGAATGGCCGCCCCAACACACCACGATCTTGGGCTCCACACCCGGGCGCAGCGTGCGGGCGTTGCGCAGCAGGTGGAACACGTAGTCGGTGATGCCTTGGGAGTCGCTCAGGTCGATGCGCTGGCTGTCCAGCTCGTTCTCGGTGTAGACGATGTCACGCAAGGCGCTGAACAGCATCTCGCGGGTGCTGGCGATCATCTCGCCATCGACAAAGGCATCGGCCGGGGCGTTGAGCAGTTCCAGGCGTACGCCGCGGTCCTGCTGGTGAATACGCACTTCAAAGTCTTTGTAGGCGTCGAGGATGGTCTTGGCGTTGTCGATATGCGCGCCGGTGTTGAGGATGGCCAAGGCGCATTGGCGGAACAGGGTGTAGATGCTGCCGGTGCCGGCTTCACTCAGTTGCTGCACTTCACGTTGGGACAGGGTTTCGAGGCTGCCCTTGGGGCTGACGGACGCATTGATGACTTGACGTTGGGGCATTCTGATTCCTTGAAAGCACAGCCACCGCGCCCGTTTCGGGGCGATGGCTTGAGAATGGTGAGCGCCAATTAAGGTCGCACGAGACGGTTATTTACCTCAGGCGCGAGGCCCAGCGCAAATACCGTCCAGCACCATCATGCCGCAGAACTTACTGAATCAGCTTCCAGTTTTTGTAGAAAACCCGACGCAGGGTAAAGACCAGCCCGGCAAAGCCTGCGATCACGGCGTTGAGCACTGACGGCAGCAAGGTCGGGCGCACGATGTCGATGAACAGGCAGTAGCGCTTGGCGTCGTTTTTGTTGAAGGACGCATGCATCAGGGTGTCATCGAAGATGAACAGCGGGTCGTCGTGCCAGTAGTGCTTGTGCTTGCCTACCTGGATATACACGCCTTCGTGGTGGGGCGCCGGGGCCATGTTGTAGAGCACGCGGAACATCATGCGCAGGGGGCCGAAGTGAAAGGACGTGGAACGGTTCTCGTTGAATACCGAGACACCGATGGTCTTCACGAATGGCAATTTCTTGCGCAGTTGCGGGATATCCAGCGTGGTCTCGATGGGGCGGCCATACCACTGGAAAAACAACATGCCGCGTTTCTTCTCGGCCATGCGTTCGTCCAGGTAACCGATGATTTCATCCTTGCGGGCCATGGCGTCGTCGATCACCTGTTGCAGGTCTTCGCGCCAGGCCGGTGGCAGGTCTTGCATCGTATAGACATGGCGGTTGCGGCTGCTCAGCAGATCGAGCAGGGTGTTGAACGGTGCCAGCACCCAGGTATTGCGACCGTTGCCGATGAAGTATTTCTTGATGGTGTCGCGGTCGTAGAGGCCGTTACGCAGGAAGTCATAAACGCCGCAGCACACCACCAACAGCAGAAACACCAGGCAACTGCGCGGGAAACAATAGATCAACAGCAGAACGCCGAGTGCCCACGCCAGGGACACCAGCTTTTTGCCGACAGCATTTTTGCTCATGAAACGAGGCTCCAAGGCCGAAACATATTGAAACAATGTCGTCATCATAGGGGGTTCTGGCGCCGGCAGGCGTTTTTAAATAGGGTGAAATTGTGAAGCCGCTGCACAATTTGTAACCGTTGCCGTGCAGGCTTCGACGTTTTGTGGATTGAATTTTGAGAACAGAAGATTTGCGACTATCGTGACGCTTCGGTTTTTTGGACGTCATAGACCGGTACGATTGAAGTTGAATGGCCACCATTGGCCTTCGGCACCTTGGAAGAGGCAGAAATTTTTATGATCATCAAACCGCGGGTTCGTGGCTTTATCTGTGTGACCGCCCACCCTGTTGGCTGTGAAGCGAACGTCAAAGAGCAGATCGACTACGTAACCAAGAATGGCGTCATCGAAGGCGGCCCCAAGAAGGTGCTGGTCCTCGGCGCCTCCACCGGTTACGGCCTGGCCGCGCGCATCAGTGCCGCGTTTGGCTGCGGCGCCGACACCCTGGGCGTGTTTTTTGAGAAAGAAGGCGAAGAAGGCAAGCTGAGCTCCGCCGGCTGGTACAACAGCGCGGCATTCGAGAAGTTTGCCGTGGAAAAAGGCCTGTACGCCAAGAGCATCAACGGCGACGCGTTTTCCGACGAGATCAAGCGCCTGACCATCGACACCATCAAGAAAGACCTGGGCAAGATCGACCTGGTGGTCTACAGCCTGGCCGCGCCACGCCGTACCGACCCGCAAGGCGTGGTGCACAACTCCACCCTCAAGCCAATCGGCAAGGCCGTGACCCTGCGCGGTATCAACACCGACAAGGGCGTAGTGGTAGACACCACTCTTGAGCCTGCAACCCAGGAAGAAATCGACGGCACCGTGAAGGTCATGGGCGGCGAAGACTGGCAGCTGTGGATCGACGCCCTGCGTGACGCCGATGTACTGGCCGAAGGCGCCAAGACCACCGCCTTCACCTACCTCGGTGAGAAGCTGACCCAGGACATCTACTGGAACGGCTCCATCGGCGAAGCCAAGAAAGACCTGGATAAGAAAGTACTGACCCTGCGCGAAAACCTCGCCGCGCTCAAGGGCGACGCCCGCGTGTCTGTACTCAAGGCCGTGGTGACCCAGGCCAGCTCGGCGATCCCGATCATGCCGCTGTACCTGTCGTTGCTGTTCAAGGTGATGAAAGAGCAGGGCACCCACGAAGGCTGCATCGAGCAAGTCTACGGCCTGTTCAAGGACAGCCTGTACGGTAAAGAACCTAAGCTCGACGCCGATGGCCGCCTGCGCGCCGACCTGGCTGAGCTGGAACCGAAGGTCCAGGACGCCGTGGCTGCGTTGTGGAACCAGGTTACCGACGACAACGTCAATGAGATCAGCGACTTTGCCGGCTACAAGGCCGAGTTCCTGCGCTTGTTCGGCTTTGAAGTTGACGGCGTGGATTACGACGCGGATGTGAACCCGACCGTCAAGATCAACGGCCTGATCCAAGCTTAAGGTCTGATCCAGACCAAAATGTGGGAGGGGGCTTGCTCCCGATGGCGGTGTATCAGTCACTATCTTCAGTGGCTGACACCCTGCTATCGGGAGCAAGCCCCCTCCCACATTTGATCCGAGTCTTTTCAGACACTTCTTACGCCCCGACGCGCGCCTCTCTCTTCCAGATCTGCCAGACTCCAGCTGCTATCAAGCCACGCCAATGGAGGATCTGATGACGATTCGTGCAGTAGTTTTTGATTTCGGCGGTGTCCTGTTCGACTGGAGCCCGCAGCACCTGTACCGCAAGCTGATCGCCGATGAGGCAGAGCGGCAGTGGTTCCTCGACAACATCTGCACCCAGGCCTGGAACACCGAGCAAGATGCCGGTCGTACCCTGGCCGAAGCCACCCGCACCCTGATTGACCTGCATCCCGATCACGAACCCTTGATCCAGGCTTACTACGAGCGCTGGCACGAGATGCTGCGCGGTGAGTTAGCCGACGGCGTGGCGATTCTCAAGGCGTTGCACAAAGCCGATATGCCATTGTTCGGGCTTACTAACTGGTCGGCGGAGACCTTCCCCTACGCCCGGGCCCACTATCCGTTCCTGCAACTCTTTCGAAACATCGTCGTGTCCGGCGAATTGAAATTGATCAAGCCTGACCCGGCGATCTACCACGCCAGCCTTGATCAGGTCCGCGCTCACCTGCCGGACGTAAAACCGAGTGAAGTGGTGTTTATTGACGATGTCGTCGGCAACACCGAGGCTGCTATCGCCTTGGGTTGGCAGGGCATTCATCATGTATCTGCCGAGCGTACCGCCGCGCGTCTGCGGGCGTTGGGCGTGGCCTTTAATGTGCCCACTTTTCCATGACGAAATCGACGAATGCCCGCAGCTTGGGCAGGCGGTAACGGTCATGGCGATACAGCAGATGCATCGGGCGGCTGGGCAATTTATACGTGGTTAACAGGGCCACCAGCTTGCCGCTCTCCAGGTCCGGTTGCACCAGGGCGTCGGCCAGCATCGTGATGCCCATGCCGTTGACGGCCGCCTGGCGCAAGCCTTGCGAGCTGTTGATGGTCAATGACCCCGCCACCGGAACCTCCACCTCGCTGCCATCCTCGCTCATGCGCCACAGTTTGTCGGTGTCACGCCAGTTGTCGTTCGCAGGGTAGGCGAATGCCAGGCAGTCATGTTGTTGCAGGTCCTGCGGGGTCTGCGGCGTGCCGCGTCGCGCCAGGTAGGCAGGCGATGCGCAGAGGGTGAGCGTATAGGGCTGCATAGGCCGGGCGATCAGGCTGGAGGTGCCCAGTTCACCGAGACGGATCGCTACGTCGAAGCCACTGTCGACCAGGTCCATGCGTTCATTGCCCAGCACCACGTACAGGTCGATAAGCGGGTAGCGCTGGGAAAATTCGCTCAAGGCCGGCACCAGGCGTTCTGTGCCGAACACGGGTGGCGCGGTGATACGCAGGCTGCCCTTAGGAGCTTCGCTGTGGATTTGCTCGGCCAGCAGTTCGGAGTCCGCCACCAGCCCCAGCACTTCCAGGCAGCGCTGGTAATATTGCCCGCCAAATTCGGTCAGGTTCTGTTTACGCGTGGTGCGTTTGAGCAAGCTCACGCCCAACCGTTGCTCCAGCGCCCGCAGATGGTTGCCCACCATGGTGGTCGACATCCCGCATTCTTGCGCGGCGGCAGTCATGCTGCCGGTTTCGACCACTTTCACGTACACCGACATTGCCTGGAACAGATCCATTATCAAGCCCTGATTTAAAGTCATTGCAGATATTCGCAGTTTATCCAGCGCAGGTGGTTAACGATACTTCCATCACCGCAACGATGCACTGGAGCCGCTACCATGACCGCCGCCTGCCTGATGAGCACCTACCAACCCTTGGCCCTGAGCTTCACCCGTGGCCTGGGCACGCGCCTCTGGGACCAGCAGGGCCGCGAATACCTGGACGCTGTCGCCGGCGTGGCGGTGACCAATATCGGCCATTCCCACCCCAGGCTGGTGGCAGCTATCAGCGAACAAGCCGGTTTGCTGCTGCACACGTCCAACCTCTACAGCATCGACTGGCAACAACGGCTGGCCCGACGCCTGGCGCAGCTGTCCGGGCTCGATCGCGCGTTCTTCAACAACTCCGGCGCTGAGGCCAACGAGACAGCGCTGAAACTGGCGCGCTTGCATGGCTGGAAAAAAGGCATTGAACAACCGTTGGTGGTGGTGATGGAGAACGCCTTTCACGGCCGCACGCTGGGCACCATGGCCGCCAGTGACGGGCCGTCGGTGCGCCTGGGCTTTCAGCGCCTGCCGGGGGATTTCATCAAGGTAGGCTTTGGCGATATGCAGGCTTTGGAGGTGATCACTGCGCAGTTCGGCACGCGCATCGCAGCTGTGCTGCTTGAGCCGATCCAGGGTGAAAGTGGTGTGGTGGTGGCGCCAGTGGGTTATCTCAAAGCCTTGCGCGATCACTGCACGCGCCACGGCTGGCTGATGATGCTCGACGAAATCCAGACCGGCATCGGGCGCACCGGCGCCTGGTTTGCCTTCCAGCACGAAGGCATCGTGCCAGACGTGATGACGCTGGCCAAAGGCCTGGGCAATGGCGTGCCCATCGGCGCCTGCCTGGCCCGCGCCGCCGTCGCCGAGCTGTTCACCCCAGGCAGTCATGGCAGCACCTTTGGTGGCAACCCGCTGGCGTGCCGTGTCGGTTGCACCGTGCTGGATATCATTCATGAGCAAGGCTTGTTGCAAAACGCCGCACACCAGGGCGAACACTTGCTGGCGCGCTTGCGCATGGAGCTGGATGGGCACCCGCACGTCCGGGCAATTCGTGGCAAAGGCTTGATGATCGGGATTGAGCTGGCCAGCCCTTATCGCGACCTGGCCCAACGTGCCGCCCAGGAGCACGGGCTGCTGATCAACGTCACACGGGGCAAGATCATTCGCCTGTTGCCGCCGCTGACGTTGGATGCCAAGGAAGCCGAGATGATCGTACGGACCATCACCCGATTGCTGGATTGAAAACGCAATCAAAGTGTGGGAGGGGGGGGCTTACTCCCGATAGCAGTGTGTCAGCCACTGGAGATATTGACTGATACACCGCTATCGGGAGCAAGCCCCCTCCCACAGTGGTTCTGTGTGGGGTTCAGAGGGAGGGGCCATTCAGCCATTCCTGGTTCATGGTTTCGGTATCTCCCAGGTATTCCAGCAACCACGCCATGGCCGGCGAAAGCTTGCTTTGCGCCCACGCCACGCATGATGGGCTGGCTGGAAAGGGCCGGCTCAATTGCAGCGCCACCAACTCGCCGCGCTCGATCCATGGCAATACCTGATGGGCCGGCGCCATCCCTACACACAGCCCATCGCGTAGGCAATCCAGGGCCGAAGCCCAGTTGGGCACCACCAGGCGGCGCTGGTTATCCAGGGTCCAGGTGTCACGCTTGGGCAGATTGCGCGAGGTGTCAGTCATGCACAGTGAGGCGAAAGGGCGCAATTGGTCATCACTGAGCAAGCCTTCCACCGCCGCCAAGGGGTGCCGGGCACTGACCACACACAGCCAGTTCAACAGGCCCATGTCACGGAAGCTGAAGTGACTGGCCACCGGCACTGCGCTGGTGGCGCCGATCACGATGTCGGTGCGCTCATCGGCCAGCGCATCCCATACGCCGTTGTACACCTCGTATTCGAGCAGCAGTTCCACCTCGGGAAACTGCCGATAGAAGTCCAGCACCAATTGGCGGCAGCGCTGGGGTTTGACGATGGAGTCCACCGCCACCTTCAACTGGCCGCTCCAGCCATTGGCCACCTGCTGGCACAAGCGTCGGGTGCCGAGCATTTTCTTCATCACGCTGCGGGCTTCGTCGATAAACAGGCGGCCGGCTGGGGTCAGTTCCACGTCGCGATGCCGGCGCACAAACAAGGGCACGGCCAGCCATTCTTCAAGTTGGCGTACGGTGTAACTGATGGCCGACGGTACGCGGTGCAGTTCCTGGGCGGCGGCGCTGAAGCTGCCGTGACGGGCGACGGCGTCGACCACATCCAGAGAATATTCCGACCACATGTGGGCTGCCTTCAAAATTATTGATGAGAGTGTCCAATTATTATCGCTTCACACAGGTTTTGTCAGCTTCATAATGGGCGCCAGTCAGCAAATAGTTTGATGGCAGTTTTTACAAGGCTTCGATGAAAAATTCTTTTGGTTTTACCTGGTATCTGGCGGGGCTGAGTATGCTCGGCTATCTCGCCATGGACATGTACTTGCCGGCGTTTGGCGCCATGGGCGAGCAGTTGCAGATTGGCGCCGGCGCGGTGGGCGCCAGCTTGAGCATTTTTCTCGCCGGCTTTGCGGTGGGGCAGTTGGTGTGGGGGCCGCTCTCGGACCGCCTGGGGCGCAAGCCTATCCTGCTCGCCGGCCTGAGCCTGTTTGTGCTCGGTTGCCTGGGCATGTTCTGGGTCGAGACCGCCCCGCAACTACTGGCGCTGCGCTTTATCCAGGCGATTGGTGTGTGTGCCGCGGCCGTGAGCTGGCAGGCATTGGTGATTGATCGCTACCCGGCCGACAAGGCCCATCGCGTCTTCGCCAGCATCATGCCGTTGATGTCGCTGTCGCCGGCCCTTGCACCGTTGTTGGGCGCCATGGTGTTGAATCACTTTGGCTGGCAGGCGATCTTCGGCGTGTTGCTGGTGGTGTCACTATTGCTGCTGTTGCCGACCTTGTTCCTGCGTAGCCTGCCCAAGCGTGTGGAGCACAAGGGCGGACCCACGCGTCTGGGGTATGGACAGTTGCTCACCTCGCGGGTGTTTACCGGCAACGTGATGATTTTCGCCGCCTGTTCGGCCAGCTTCTTCGCATGGCTCACGGCCTCGCCGTTCATCCTCGGCGGCATGGGTTACAGCCCGAATGACATCGGCCTGAGCTACGTACTGCCGACCCTGGCGTTTCTCGTTGGCGGCTACAGTTGCCGCAGCGCCTTGCAGCACCTGGCGGGCAAAACCCTGTTGCCGTGGTTGCTGGGCGCCTATTGCCTGAGTATGGTGGCGTTGTACCTGGTGGCCACCTTGAGCGTGCCGACCCTGACCACCTTGCTGATTCCGTTCTGCCTGATGGCGCTGTGCAACGGCGCCAGCTACCCGATCGTGGTGGCGAATGCGCTGATGCCATTTGCCGAAAACTCCGGCAAGGCGGCGGCACTGCAAAATACCCTGCAACTGGGCCTGTGCTTCCTGGCCAGCTTGTTGGTGTCGTCGATGATCGAGCAACCGCTGATGATCACGGTGATTGTGATGTTGGCGACGGCGCCGTTGGCGGTGTTGGGGTATTGGCTGGCGCGGCCGAAGCGCAATACTTCCGAACTGGCCAGCGCCTGAGCTGACAATACGATCAAACTGTGGGAGCTGGCTTGCCTGCGATAGCGGTCTGTCAGTTAGCCCATCTGGCACTGATACACCGCTATCGCAGGCAAGCCAGCTCCCACATTTTTTTGCGTTTCTTCAGTTAGAACGTGACTTCCATGTTCAGCGTCGGCGTTGAGGTGCGGCTACCACGGCCACCATCCACGCCGAACTTGTTATGCCAGTATTCATAGCCCACCCCCAGGTACAGGTTCGGCTTGACGCTTTTACCCGGCCGCAGCGCCACCATCAGCGCAGTACGCATCAGCCCTTCCGGCGCGGTATCGCGGCCATGATAGTCCTCGCCTTTTTCCCCGACGTAATTGATAAACCCCTGGAATTTCGCCGCGTGGTTGCCGACCTCGAACGGGCGCATCCACGTCAGGTTAAGCATGTAGGTGTCGTCGAAGGTGTGATTCGACTCTTGCGCGCCGGGAATGCCGGTGTGGTTCTTTTCCTTGTAGTACATCAGGCTCAGGTCCAGCACGCCGACGGTGTTGAACTTCAAGGTCGGGCCGATCACCAGCGCGCGCTTTTTGGCTGAGGCGAAGTTGTTGTTGCGGTTGGCGTCGAAACCCAGGGTCAGGGCGTAATCCTTGATCAACCCGGTGCCCGGCGGCAGATCGAACACGCGCGAGGCATACAGCTGGTGCCGGTACACGGCATACACCTCGCTGCCGCCATGGTCGGTACCCTTGCGTGGGTCACGGCTATCGGACAGAAACACATCGAGGTTGAGGAAGTTGCTGCCATAGCGGTAGCCGCTGGCGTGGGTGAGGCTGTAGATACGCTTGCTGAAATCGTCGGGGTTGTTCGGATTGGTGAAGTGCTGGCCGTAGCGAAATCCTACGCTGTTGTTCATCCATTCCACCGCGACAGCCTCACCACCGCCCAGAAGGGTCAATGCAACGGTTGCGCCCTGTAGTGCCTTTTTCATTATTTTTGTCCTTTGGCGTTCTGGCTCATGACGGCCGGATTATTTTTGTAACGCCGCGGGAGGGTATCTTGTTCGATTGATTGTATACAACTCTATGGACATACAGTCTGGATATTGCATACAGTGAGCGCACAACAAAAACAGAGAACCCCTCACCATGACTATCCCGAAGGCGTCACCGCAGCGGCCCGAAGATGAAAATCTGGGCGTTGCCGCCAACATGGCTTACGGCCTGCAGCATGTACTCACCATGTACGGCGGCATCGTCGCCGTGCCGTTGATCGTCGGCCAGGCCGCCGGGTTGTCGCCGGCGGATATTGGTCTGTTGATTGCCGCGTCGTTATTTGCCGGTGGCTTGGCCACGTTGCTGCAAACCCTTGGCCTGCCGTTCTTCGGCTGTCAGTTGCCACTGGTGCAGGGCGTGTCGTTCGCGGGTGTGGCGACCATGGTGGCGATTGTCGGCAGCGACGGTGCGGGAGGTATTCCGGCAATTCTCGGTGCGGTGATGGCCGCGTCGTTGATCGGCCTGTTGATCACCCCGGTGTTTTCACGCATTACCAAATTTTTTCCGCCACTGGTGACCGGCATCGTGATCACCACTATCGGTCTGACGCTGATGCCAGTGGCTGCGCGCTGGGCCATGGGCGGCAACAGCCGTGCGGCGGATTTCGGCAGCATGTCGAATGTCGGCCTCGCGGCCCTGACTCTGGTGCTGGTGCTGCTATTGAGCAAAATCGGCAGCGCTACCATCTCGCGTTTGTCGATCCTGCTGGCAATGGTGATCGGCACAGTAATCGCCGTACTGCTTGGCATGGCTGACTTCTCCAGCGTCACGCAAGGGCCGATGTTTGGCTTTCCTACACCTTTCCACTTTGGTATGCCGACCTTTCATGTGGCCGCGATCATTTCCATGTGCATCGTGGTGATGGTGACGCTGGTGGAAACTTCGGCGGACATCCTCGCAGTGGGCGAGATCATCGACACCAAGGTTGACTCCAAGCGCCTGGGCAATGGCCTGCGCGCCGACATGCTGTCGAGTATGTTCGCGCCGATCTTTGGTTCGTTCACCCAAAGCGCGTTCGCCCAGAATGTCGGCCTTGTGGCGGTGACCGGTGTGAAGAGCCGCTTTGTGGTGGCCACCGGCGGGGTGTTCCTGGTGGTGCTGGGCCTGTTGCCCTTTATGGGGCGGGTGATCGCGGCGGTGCCCACCTCGGTGCTGGGTGGCGCGGGGATCGTGTTGTTCGGCACGGTCGCCGCCAGTGGTATTCGTACGCTGTCCAAGGTGGATTACCGCAACAACATGAACCTGATCATCGTTGCCACGTCCATCGGCTTTGGCATGATCCCCATCGCCGCGCCGAGCTTTTACGATCAGTTCCCGAGCTGGTTCGCGACCATCTTCCACTCGGGCATCAGTTCGTCGGCAATCATGGCGATCCTGCTGAACCTGGCGTTCAACCACTTCACCGCGGGTAACTCGGACCAGCAGTCAGTGTTTGTGGCGGGGACTGAGCGCAGCCTGTGCTTTCGCGACGTGGCCGCGCTGCGTGATGGGGATTATTACCGGGGCGGGAAGTTGTTTGATGCAGAGGGTAAGGAGATTCCTCTGGTAGCGGATACCTCGAAGAAAGCCGCAAAACCCGAAACCACTGAGGTCTAAAAATGTGGGAGGGGGCTTGCTCCCGATAGCAGTGTGTCAGCCACTGAAGATATTGACTGATACACCGTCATCGGGAGCAAGCCCCCTCCCACACTGGAATCTAGCCAGCCTTGCGGGCTTTGTGCGGCATTGAACACACCTCATCCAAAAACTTCACCACGGTCCCCATGCACGCCTGGCGTTCTTCCACATGGGGCATGTGGCTGGAGTCTTCAAACAGTGCCCAGCGCACGTCTGCGATCTCATCCAGAAACGGCTTGACCACCAGCGGTGTGGCTTCGTCATGCCTACCGGAAATCACCAGGGTCGGCACCTTGATCGCGTCCAGGCGGCCAATCACGTTCCAGTCCTTCAAGCTGCCGATCACGTGGAATTCAGTCGGGCCGCTCATGGCGTGGTACACCGTCGGGTCTGCGTCGACCTGGGCGAAGGTGCGCGCCACTTCCTCGGGCCATGGGTTGACCCGGCACACGTGCTGGTCATAGAAAATCCGCGAGGCCGCCAGGTATTCCGGGTCTTGAAAAGTGCCGGCCTGTTCATGTTTGAGCAGGGTTTCGTGCACGCCTTCGGGCAGCAGTTTACGCAGGCGATTGGCTTCGCTGACCCAGGTGCGCATACAGGTCGGTGAGTTGGCGGGGATAAACGCGCGCAGGCCCTTGGGCTGCAAGATCGCGTGTTCGCTGCCCAGCATACCGCCCCAGGATTGACCGAGGATCGCGTAGTTCTCGCTGATTTGCAGGTGGTCCAGCAGGTTGTTCAACTCGTCGAGGAACAGGCCGATGGTCCAGAACGAAGGATCTTTGTGGGGCAGGTGCGTGGAGCGACCGTTGCCCAGTTGGTCATAGTGGATCACCGCGTGGCCGCTGGCGGCGACATCCTTGAAGGCATCGACGTAATCGTGGGTGCAGCCCGGGCCGCCATGGATGATCACCAGCGGCGTGCGGCCCGTGCCCAGGTCACCGGTGACGCGATACCAGGTCTGGTAGGCGCCAAAGGGTGCGAAGCCTTCGCGAACTTTTTCGATGAATTCCATTTCGTACCCCTGAAAAAAATGATCAGGGTTACGATAATCTGAACAAAAAGTTTAGGTAACTAGCAAAACAGCTAGGTTTTTGCGAAAACTCAACCTTCCAGCAAGCGGTAATGCGTGGCCCGCACCACCGCTTGGACGCGGTTCTTAGCCCCCAGTTTGTGCATGGCCGAGGCCAGGTGCAGGGTGACGACTGCCAGGGAGCGGCTCAGTTTGGTGGCGATTTCGGCGGCGGTCAGCCCATCGGCGGCCCATTTCAGGCATTCGCGTTCGCGCTTGGTCAGGTGGATGTGCGGGTAGGCGCGCAGTTCCTTGCTGAACAACGGGTAAGCCGCTTCCTGCAGGGCATGGGTGATCAGGCTGAAGTCGGCCAATGTGTGCTGTGCGTCCTTCAATACCGTGCGCGCCTTGCCGGTGCGCAGGCCGGTCAGCGATGCAAAGCCACCACGGGGCAAGTGAATGGGCACGCTGACGCCGCAGGTCAGTTCACGTTCGTGCAGGTACGAGGAAACGGGGGCGTGGCACGGGTCGATGATTTTTTGCAGGGCGGTCTCGGTTTTCGCTTCATAGGACCAGACAAACGGCGATACCGTGCTCAACGCCAGGTGCTGCACCGGGTCGATCTGGTAAAACCCTTCGCTGCACCATAAGGCGTGCCAGTCGGGCGGTGTGTTGCGCAGTTGCAACACCGAGGGGGTAATCAGCGTGCCATTGAGGTCGATGGGCACCGGCGTGTAGTCGTACACCAGCGCATCGAAGCCCAGTTGTTGGGCAAGAATAAACGTATTGTCCATCTGTTCATCCAGGCTCCTGCCCGGCATGAGGCGATTATTGAAGGCGGTCAGCTTGGCCAGCATCCGTTCTGCTCCCGAATTCATTTGAATCTCGACTTGCTGCAAGTAGAATGCCACGCCCCGGCGAAGGACAGCCAGGCCAAACCTATAGGAAATACTAGGTTATGGACGCACGGTATCCTCGGTAGTGTTGACCTGATAAACGGCCGCTACCCGCCAGGCCGATACAACACAAGGAATGTATGCATGTGGCGTGAAATTGCCCCCGACCAGCAGTACAACGTACAACTCGACGGCCATAACCTCGTGGTCTACAGCTTTGGCGAAGGCGATGAAGTGCTGCTGTGTCTCAACGGCGGCCCAGGCCTGCCGTGTGACTATCTGCGTGACGCTCATGGCTGGCTCAAAGCGCATAACCTGCGAGTGGTTGCATTCGACCAGCTTGGCACGGGCGCATCAGCCAGACCGACCGATGTTGCGCTGTGGGAAATCCGCCGTTATGTCGAAGAAGTCGAGACCGTGCGCCAAGCCCTGGGCCTGGGCCGCGTGCATTTGCTCGGGCATTCCTGGGGCGGTTGGCTCGGTATCGAATACGCCATCCATTATCCCGATGCGCTGAAAAGCCTGATCCTGGAAAATACCGTCGGCGACATTCCCCATCTGTCCCAGGAACTCGAACGCCTGCGAGGCGCCCTGGGCAGCGAAACCGTGGCCATGATGCAACGCCACGAAGCCATGGGCACCCTCGACCACCCGCAATACCAGGCCGCCATCACCTTGCTCAACTACCGCCATGTGTGCCGCCTCGACGAGTGGCCGGAGCCGCTCAAACGCTCCCTGGGCGACTGGAACATGGGGCCCTACGCAACCATGCAGGGCCCCAACGAGTTCCTTTATATCGGCAATCTCAAGGACTGGAACCGCCTCAAGGAGATGGCTGAATTCAGGATGCCGATCCTGATCACTACCGGCCAGCACGACGAACTGACCCCCGCCTGCGCCATGCGCATGAAGCTGGCCGCCACACACGCCGAACTGCACGTATTCCCCAATAGCAGCCATATGCCGTTTTATGAGGAACCTCAAGCGTACTTCCCGGTGCTGCTGGACTTTCTCGCTCGCAACCGAGGCTGACGGATGAACCTGGCGCGTTACCGTTTTGTCCTGTCCCGGCCGTTGCAACTGCTGCCGGTGCTGTTTGGCATCAGCCTGATCACTTTTGTGTTGGTGCGCTCGATCCCCGGCGACCCAGCGCGGGCTTTGCTTGGCTCGCGCAGTACGCCGGATGCGCTGTTGAAAATCCGTGCCCAGTTCGGCCTCGACCAGCCCTTGTGGCTGCAATACTTCTACTTCCTGAAAAACCTGCTCAAGGGCGACCTGGGCCAATCGCTGCTGTACAAGGTCGACGCGCTGAAACTGATCGTTACCCGCATCGAGCCGACGCTGGTGCTGGTGCTGGGCAGCGTGGCCCTGGCGTTGCTGATCGCGGTGCCGCTGGCGACAGTAGCGGCGCGCCACAAAGGCGGTTGGGCGGACAACCTGATCCGCGTTTTCACCACGGTCGGCCTGGGGATGCCGGCATTCTGGCTGGGCTTGATGCTGATCCTGCTGCTGAGCGTGCAATGGGGCCTGTTCCCGGTGTCTGGCTATGGGCGGACCTGGCTGGACAAGGCCCACCATATGGTGTTGCCGTGCCTGACCATCGCCCTGGCGCTGTCGGCGGTGCTGGTGCGCAACCTGCGGGCGAGTATGTTGATGGAGCTGCAGGCCGATCATGTCACCGCCGCCCGGGCCCGAGGCTTGTCCGAGGCTGCGGTGTTTCGTCGGCATGTACTGCCCAACTCGCTGGTGCCGGCCGTCAACCTGCTGGCGGTCAACATCGGCTGGCTGATCAGCGGTACGGTGGTCATCGAAAGCCTGTTTGCGATTCCGGGCATCGGCCAATTGCTGGTGCGCGGTATTTTCACCCGTGACTACATGGTGGTGCAGGGCGTGGCGATGGTGCTGGCCTGCGCCACGGTGGTGGTCAACTTCGTCGCCGACGTAGTGACGGTAGCGCTCGACCCTCGGGTGAAGATGCAATGAGCAGCCGCCCACTGATTGCACCCTGGCGCTTGCGCCTGCGCTTTGGCTTTCGCAATGGCCGCCTGACCGCCGCCTGGGGCCTGCTGATCCTGTTGACGTGGCTGGCCCTGGCGCTGTTTGCGCCGTGGATCGCACCGTTTGACCCCATCGCGCAAAACACCGACATGAGTTTGCTGGCGCCCAGCCTTGCCCATCCGCTGGGTACCGACAATTACGGCCGGGATGTGTTATCGCGGGTGATCTGGGGCGCGCGCATCGACCTGCAACTGGCGATTGTCGGGGTGATTTTCCCGTTCATCATCGGCACTTTCGTCGGCGCGGTGTCCGGTTATGTGGGTGGGCGTTTCGACAGTTTCTGTATGCGCGTGATCGATGTGGTGCTGGCGTTCCCGTTCCTGGTGCTGATGCTGGCGATCATGGCCATTCTGGGGCCTGGCTTGCAGAGCTTTTATATCGCCATGGCACTGGTGGGCTGGGTGTCGTATGCGCGGTTGATTCGCTCGCAGATCCTGGTGCTCAAGGAAAGCGAGTTTGCCCTGGCCGCCAAGAGCCTGGGGTTTGGCCATGGGCGCATTCTGTTCCGGCATTTGCTGCCCAATGCCCTGTTTGGCTCCATCGTGTTTTCCATGTCCGACGCGGTGCTGGTGCTGCTCAACGGCGCCGCCGTGAGTTACCTGGGCCTGGGCGTGCAACCGCCTACCGCGGAATGGGGGACGATGGTGGCCGAGGGGCAAGCCTTTATCACCACGGCCTGGTGGATCTGCACCTTCCCGGGGTTGGCCGTTGTGACCCTGGCCATGGGCTTCAGCCTGTTGGCCGACGGTGTCGCGCAAGTGTTGGGGGACCGCTCGTGAGCCTGCTGCACGTGCGCGACCTCAGCGTGATCGCCAACAACAGCGGGCGTGATGTCACCTTGGTGGATCGCGTGTCCTTCGACCTGGCCGAAGGTGAGATTCTCGGCCTGGTGGGTGAGAGCGGGTCGGGCAAGACCATGGCCTGCCGCGGCTTGATGCGCCTGCTGCCATCGCCCAGCCTGCGTGTGCAAGGCGGCGCCGTACGCCTGGCCGGCCAGGACCTGCTGCAACTGGATGACGCCGGTATGCGCGCCGTGCGTGGCGGGCAACTGGGCATGATCTTCCAGAACCCCAGCAGCCACCTGGATCCGCTGATGCGCATCGGCGAGCAGATCGCCGAGGGCATCCGCCTGCATCAAGGTGCGTCGAAAAAGGACGCCCGCTTGCAGGCTATCGAGGTGCTGCGCCAGGTCGGGATTCCTGACCCGCAGGCGCGGGTCGACAACTATCCCCATGAGTTTTCCGGCGGTATGCGCCAGCGCGCGATGATCGCTGTGGCCCTGGGCTGCAACCCGAAAGTGCTGATTGCCGACGAGCCGACCACGGCCCTGGATGTGACGGTGCAGGCGCAAATCCTGCGCCTGTTGCTCGACCTGCGCGACCAGCGTGGCCTGTCGATCATCATGATCACCCATGACCTGGGCGTGGTCGCGCAAACCTGCGATTCCATCGCGGTGATGTACGCCGGGCGCCTGTGCGAGCACGGCAGCAAATACGAACTGCTGGCGCGGCCGCAACATCCCTATACCGCTGGGCTGATCGACTGCCAGCCGGCCCACTGCAGCGGTCATGCGTTGTTGCGCACCATCCCTGGCCAGCCGCCGTTGCTCGATGCCTTGCCTGACGGTTGCCGCTTTAATCCGCGTTGCCCGCAGGCCGGGGCCTTATGCACCGAGCTGTTGCCCCAAGGCGCACGCGTGGCCTGTCACTATCCACTGGGAGGTCGCCCATGAGTCTGTTGCAGATCAAGGACCTGGAGGTGCGCTTTGCCGCGTCCGGCAGTGGCCTGCTCGGCCTGAACAAGCAGTGGGTGAGGGCGGTGAACGGGGTGTCGCTGAACCTTGCCGCCGGTGAAACCCTCGGCTTGGTGGGCGAGTCCGGCAGCGGCAAGAGCACCCTGGGCCGGGCGATTTTGCACCTCAACCCGATCAGCGCCGGCCAGGTGCTGTTTGACGGTATCGATATGGCGCACGGCAGCGCCATCGACATCGCCCGCCTGCGGCATGAAACCGCGATGATTTTCCAGGACCCGTACGCCGCGCTGAACCCCCGGCACAGTATTGGCGAAACCCTCGCCGAGGTGTTGCGCGTGCAGCGCAAGGTGGCTGTGGAGCAGATCCCGGCACGCGTCAACGAGCTGCTGGAACTGGTGGGCCTGCGCCCCGAGTTGGCCGGGCGCAAACCGGGCTCCCTCAGCGGCGGCCAATGCCAGCGCGTGGGTATCGCCCGGGCACTGGCGGTGGAGCCGCGCCTGATCATTGCCGATGAATGCGTGGCCGCGCTGGATGTGTCGATCCAGGGCCAGATCATCAACTTGCTGCTGGAACTGCAACAACGCATGAACCTGGCGATCCTGTTTATCGCCCATGACCTGGCCATCGTGCGGCGCCTGTGCGACCGCGTGGCGGTGATGTACCTGGGCAAGATCGTCGAAGAAGGGCCGGTGGAGGCGGTGTTCACCACGCCGCGTCATCCGTACACGGCGGCGTTGATCGAGGCGATTCCCGAGATTGACCCGCATCGGCCATTGCCCGCGCACCCCTTGCCGGGTGAGCCACCAAGCCCACTGAATCTGCCTACAGGCTGTGCGTTTCACCCGCGTTGCCGGTATGCGCGAGCCGTGTGTTCCGCGGTGTTGCCGCCGACCCATTTCCTGCACGAGCATCGGTACAGTTGCGTGCTTGAAGAACCTTTGCCTTGACCTCTGCCATTCATTAACAAGGAGTTGTGATATGCAATCGCGCCACTTGAAGTTGCTCGCCGCCGCTACGCTGACCGCCTGGTCGCTGACCGCAGGACTGGCCCAGGCCGCTGGTGTCCTCACCATCGGCTGCCGTGAAGACAGCACCACCTTTGACCCGATCAAAAGCGCGCAAAACCGCGACACCTGGGTGTTTGCCAACGTCTACGACACCCTGGTGCGCGTGGATAACCTGGGCACCAAGATGGAACCGGGCCTGGCCGAGAGCTGGGAGATATCCGAGGATGGCTTGACCTACACCTTCAAACTGCGTGAAGCGAAGTTCTCCGACGGATCAAAGATCACCGCGGCCGACGCGGCGTTCAGCCTGTTGCGCATCCGCGACAACAAGGCGTCGTTGTGGAGCGATCCGTTCAGCCTGATCAACACCGCCAAGGCCAGCGATGCGAAGACCCTGGTGGTCACTCTGAAAACCCCGGCGGTGGCCTTCCTCTCGCAATTGGCGTCGCCGACGGTGTCGATCCTGTCGGAAAAAGCCATGACCACGATGGGCGAAGACGCCTACTCGGAAAACCCGGTGACGTCCGGCGCGTTTACCGTGGAAGAGTGGCGCAAGGGCGACCGGGTCATCCTGAAGAAGAACCCGAATTTCTGGCAGGCCAATAACGTCAGCCTCGACGGCGTGGAGTGGGTGTCGGTGACCGACGACAACACCCGTATGCGCATGGTGCAGAACAACGAACTCGACACGGCGATCTTCGTACCGTTCTCGCGGGTCGAAGAGCTGAAGAAAGACAAGAACGTGGTGATCCACGCCGACCCGTCTACCCGTGAAGATCACTTGTTGATCAACCACGAGCACGGCTTGCTCGCCAAGCCGCAGGTGCGCCAGGCATTGGACATGGCCATCGACAAACAATCGCTGGTGAAAACCGCTACTTACGGTCAAGGCACCGTGGCGTATTCCTACATTCCCAAAGGCTCGCTGTACCACTACGCCAACAACCTGCAACGTCCTTATGACCCGACTGAGGCCAGGAAACTGCTGGAGGAGGCTGGTGCCAAGGACTTGAAGCTCAACTACGTGGTCAACGCCGGCAACGAGGCCGACGAGCAGATTGCGGTGATCATCAAGGACCAGTTGGCCAAGGTCGGTGTGACCGCCAACCTGCAAAAGGTTGACCCGACCCAAAGCTGGCAGATGCTGGTGGACGGTGAGTACGATATTTCGGTGATGTACTGGACCAACGACATCCTCGACCCGGACCAGAAGACCACCTTCGTGCTGGGCCACGACACCAACCAGAACTACATGACCCGCTACAAGAACGACAAGGTCAAGGCGCTGGTAGCTGCGGCGCGAGTCGAGGCAGACCCGGCCAAGCGTGAGCAGATGTATGTCGAGTTGCAGAAACTGGCGAAACAGGATGTGAACTGGATTGACCTGTACTACAGCCCGTACATCAATATTTCACGCAAGAATGTGAGCAACTTCCTGCAGAACCCGCTGGGCCGTTTCACCCTTGAAGAAGTAGTCAAAAACTAAAGATTGCTGGGAATCAATGTGGGAGGGGGCTTGCTCCCGATAGCAGTGGATCAGTCAATAAATGCAGTGACTGATCCACCGCTATCGGGAGCAAGCCCCCTCCCACATTTTGATCTGGGTTGTGTCAGTTATTATTGCGCGTCAAACGCCTGCCCATTGATGCCCGCACTGTCCGGCCCCATCAGGTACAGGTACACCGGCATGATGTCTTCCGGCGCCGGCCTTTCCATCGGATTCTCACCGGGATACGCCTGGGCCCGCATACTCGTGCGTGTACCGCCCGGGTTGATGCTGTTGGCGCGCACTGCCGCTACATCTTCCAGCTCATCGGCCAGGGTTTGCATCAAGCCTTCGGTGGCAAACTTCGATACACCATAAGCCCCCCAGTACGCCCGCCCCTTGCGCCCGACGCTGCTGGAGGTGAACACCACCGATGCATCCTGGGACAGCTTGAGCAGCGGCAGCAAGGTGCTGGTCAGCATGAACATCGCGTTGACGTTCACATGCATCACGCGCATGAAATTCTCGCCGGACAACTGCTCGATGGGCGTGCGTGGGCCGATGATCGAGGCGTTGTGCAACAGGCCGTCGAGGCGGCCGAATTCTTTTTCGATCATCGCTGCCAGCTCATCGTATTGATGGGGCAGGGCGGTCTCCAGGTTGAACGGGATCACCACCGGTTGCGGCTGGCCGGCGGCTTCGATCTGGTCATACACCTGGGCCAGGTTGGCTTCGGTCTTGCCCAGCAACAGCACGGTCGCGCCATGGGCGGCATAGGTCTTTGCCGCTGCTGCGCCAATCCCGCGGCCGGCGCCGGTGACCAGGATGACCCGGCCTTTGAGCAGTTCTGGAGGGGCAGAATAATCAAACATAAATAGCCTCGACAAAATTCAGTAGGTAATACCAATTTTGAGTGCATTGAAAATCCAATGTGGGAGGGGGCTTGCTCCCGATAGCAGTGTGTCAGTCACTGCATTTACTGACTGACCCACAGCTATCGGGAGCAAGCCCCCTCCCACATTTTTTAATCTTCATGGGTCATTAGAGTGTGGGAGCCATCAGCAACTGCACAGCGCGTTATCCAGCACCTTGCGCAATTCCAGCGGGTGATCCACCACCACATCCGCGCCCCAGTGACGTGGGTTGTCATCCGGGTGGATATAGCCATAGGTGACCGCCGCCGTGCGCGTACCGGCATCGCGGCCGGATTCGATATCACGTAGGTCATCGCCCACGAACAATACGCTCGCCGGGTCGAGGTCGAGCAGCTTGCACGCCAGAATCATCGGCTCCGGGTCCGGCTTGCTGTTTTTCACGTGGTCCGGGCAGATCAGCACGGCCGAGCGCTCGGCCAGGCCCAGTTGCTGCATGATCGGTTCGGCAAAGCGCACGGGCTTGTTGGTGACCACACCCCAGATCAACTTGGCCTTCTCGATGTCTTCCAGCAACTCGGCCATGCCGTCGAACAGTTTGCTGTGCACCGCGCAGCCCTTGAGGTAGCGATCGAGGAATTCCTGGCGCAGCTCTTCAAAGCCTGGCGATTCAGGATCCATCGAAAAGGTCACGGCAACCATCGCCCGCGCACCGCCGGAGATTTCATCGCGGATGTGCTGCGGGTTGATCGGTTCCAGGCCGCGGTCGGCGCGCATGGCCTGGCAGATGGCGATAAAGTCCGGCGCGGTATCCAGCAGGGTACCGTCCATGTCGAAGAGAACCGCTCGCAACTTCACAGGCTTACTCCTCGCGCAGGGTCTGGATCATGTAGTTGACGTCAACATCGCTGGCCAGCTTGTAGTGCTTGGTCAGCGGGTTGTAGGTCAGGCCGATGATGTCCTTGACGGTCAGTCCGGCCTGACGGCTCCACGCACCCAGCTCGGAGGGGCGGATGAATTTCTTGAAGTCATGGGTGCCACGCGGCAGCAGCTTCATGATGTATTCGGCGCCAATGATCGCGAACAGGTAAGCCTTGGGGTTGCGGTTGATGGTGGAGAAGAACACCTGGCCGCCCGGCTTGACCATACGGAAGCACGCACGGATGACCGAGGATGGGTCCGGCACGTGTTCCAGCATCTCAAGGCAGGTCACCACGTCGAACTGCTCGGGCATTTCCTCGGCCAGGGCTTCGGCGGTGATCTGGCGGTATTCCACGCTCACGCCGGATTCGAGCTGGTGCAACTGCGCCACGGCCAATGGCGCTTCGCCCATATCGATGCCCATCACGGTCGCGCCGCGTTGAGCCATGGCTTCGCTGAGGATGCCGCCGCCGCAACCCACGTCCAGCACCTTCTTGCCGGCCAGGTTGACGCGCTCGTCAATCCAGTTGACCCGCAACGGGTTGATGTCGTGCAGGGGTTTGAACTCGCTCTCGCGGTCCCACCAGCGGTGGGCGAGGGCTTCGAATTTGGCGATTTCGGCGTGGTCGACGTTGCTCATGATGAATCCTCTAAATCTGAAAAATCGGTGAGTGGGTGCCGAGCGCATGGGCTCAGCGCCTTCGTTATTCGCTGTGCCCGCTGATGCGTTGGCCCCAGGCAATGGCGGTGGCGGTCAACTGTTGTTCATCCATGCGGGTCAATTGCCGGTCGTCGAGCAATAGCTTGCCGGCGACCCAAAGGTGTTTCACGCAATCGCGTCCGGTGGCATATATAAGCTGTGAGACCGGATCGTAGATCGGTTGTTGCGCCAGCCCCGACAGATCGAAGGCGACTATATCTGCGGCCTTGCCGACTTCCAGCGAGCCAATCTCGCTTTCCAGGCCCATGGCCCGTGCACCGTTGAGCGTTGCCATGCGCAGGGCACGGTGGGCGTCCAGGGCGGTGGCCGAGCCGGCGACGGCCTTGGCCAGCATCGCGGCGGTACGGGTTTCGCCCAGCAGGTCCAGGTCATTGTTGCTGGCGGCGCCGTCGGTGCCGATGGCCACATTGACCCCAGCCTGCCACAAGCGCTCAACCGGGCAAAAGCCGCTGGCCAGTTTCAGGTTCGATTCCGGGCAATGGATGACGCTGGTGTTGCTTTCTACCAGCAAAGCCAAGTCTTCTTCGCTGATTTGGGTCATGTGAACGGCCTGGAAGCGCGGCCCGAGCAAGCCGAGGCGACCCAGGCGCGCCAATGGCCGCTCGCCGGTCTGCTCCACGGCTTGTTGTACTTCAAAGGCGGTTTCATGCACATGCATATGGATCGCGGCGTCCAGCTCTTCGGCGATCACCCGGATCTTTTCCAGGTTGGCGTCGCACACGGTGTAGGGCGCGTGAGGGCCGAAGGTGATCTTGATGCGCGGGTGGTGCTTGAGGTCGCCGAACAGCTCGATGCCCTGGCGAAGCGCCTCGTCGGCAGTGCTGGCGCCGGGAATCGGGAAGTCGAGGATCGGCATCGCGATCTGCGCGCGCATACCGCTATTGTGCACGCAATCGCTGGCGACCTTGGGGAAGAAGTACATGTCGGAGAAGCAGGTGATGCCGCCCTTGATCTGTTCGGCGATGGCCAGGTTGGTGCCGTCGCGCACAAAGGCTTCATCGACCCATTTGGCTTCGGCCGGCCAGATGTGTTTTTCCAGCCAGGTCATCAACGGCAGGTCATCGGCCAAGCCACGGAACAGGCTCATTGCCGCATGGCCGTGGGCGTTGATCAAGCCGGGGCTGAGCAACATGCCGGGCAGTTCGCGCACCTCATTGGCCGCCAGCTTCAATGCGGCGGCCCGTGGGCCGATAAAGGCAATGCGCCCATCGCGGATGCCCAGACCATGCTCTTTGAGCACCACGCCGGCAGGTTCGACCGGTACCAGCCAGGTCGGCAAGAGCAACACGTCGAGCGGGGCGGCAGTGGAGGTCATCGCAGGCTTCTTCCCAGGCAGCTATAAAAGAAGGGCGAAGTATACCCGAGCGTCCTGGCTGGCGGATCGCTATAATCCGCGGCTTTTGTTCATGAGTGCGGGGTAAGGGATGCGCGACCGACTGTTGGCTGCAGAGAAAGTGAAGGCCATCGATTGGCGTGACGGCGCGCTGTACCTGCTCGATCAGCGCGTGTTGCCGTCCCGGGAGAGCTGGGTGGCCTGCCATACCGTCGCGGCGGTGGCCGAGGCCATTCGTTCGATGGTGGTGCGGGGCTCAGCAGCCATCGGCATCAGTGCCGCCTATGGCCTGGTGCTGGCTGCCCGTGAGCGCATTGCCGAGGGTGGCGACTGGCAGGCAGCGTGGGAAGAAGACTACGCGCTGCTGGCCGATAGCCGCCCGACCGGGTCGAATCTGTTCTGGGCACTCAAGAATATGCGCGACTGCCTGGACCGCCTCAAGCAGCACGCCGACCCGGTTGCCGTGCTGGAAGCCCAGGCCATTGTGATCCATGAAAGCGACCGGGAGGCCAATGTGGTCATGGCCCAGTTGGGTATGGAGCGGATTCGCAAGCACCAGGGCAACGCCCAGGCGATCCTCACCCATGGCAACGCCGGTGCATTGGCCACGGGCGGTGTCGGCACGGCCCACGGCGTGATTCGCGCGGCGTTCCTGGAGGGGCTGGTCGAGCAGGTCTATGTCAACGAAACCCGTCCATGGCTGCAAGGCTCGCGCCTGACGGCGTGGGAGTTGGCGGGCGAGGGCATCCCGGTGACGGTGAATGCCGACTCCGCCGGGGCGCATATCCTCAAGACCAAAGGCGTGACCTGGGTGGTGGTCGGTGCTGACTGTATTGCCGCCAATGGCGACGTGATCAGCAAGATCGGCACTTATCAGCTGGCCGTCTGTGCCATGCACCATGGCGTGCGCTTTATGGTGGTGGCGTCGAGTTCGACGCTCGATTTGATGATGGCTACTGGCGATGATGTTGCACTGGAGGCGCGCGATCCCGCTGAGCTGCTGGACGTCATGGGGCAGCGCCTGGAGGTGGATGCGTTTAATCCGGTATTTGATGTGACCCCGGCCGACCTGATTGATGTGATCGTGACCGAGAAAGGCGTGGTCGAGCGGCCGGATACTGCCAAATTGGCCAGGTTGATGTGCCGTAAGCGGCTGCATTGAGGACAGTGGTGTCTGTGAAATAGCAATCGGGGGCAAGCCCCCTCCCACATTTTGACTGTGTTCACAATTCAAGTGTGGGAGGGGGCCTGCCCCCGATTGGGCCCGAAAGTCAATAAAACCCTCGGATCCATCCTCAAAAAACAGCATCACCCCACCTCTGAGCCCCTCTCGTCCCCTTCAAGCCTGTCATCCGTCAAATTACTAGCCTCCATGCGCATCAGGGGGATAGGTGCGTGGCGGCGATTGTGATAACATCCGGCGGTTTCCAGGGCTGCCCCGAGGGGTTGCTCATAACGCGCAGATCCGTGTCATAACTCGTTGATTTGTCGTAAGTCGTTGTCAGGCACCGTGCCGGCAGCGGCGAGCTTCGTTCGTCCCGAATGGATGTGACGAGGTTTCACCCGAAAAAGGAATCAGGCTTCTCATGGGCGAACTGGCCAAAGAAATCCTCCCGGTCAATATCGAAGACGAGCTGAAACAGTCCTACCTCGACTACGCGATGAGCGTAATTGTCGGTCGGGCACTGCCTGATGCGCGCGATGGCTTGAAGCCCGTGCACCGGCGTGTGCTGTTCGCGATGAGCGAGCTGGGTAACGACTGGAACAAGCCGTACAAGAAATCTGCCCGTGTTGTCGGTGACGTGATCGGTAAGTATCACCCTCACGGCGACACTGCGGTGTACGACACCATCGTTCGGATGGCCCAGCCGTTTTCCCTGCGCTACCTGCTGGTAGACGGCCAGGGCAACTTCGGTTCGGTCGACGGCGACAACGCCGCGGCCATGCGATACACCGAAGTGCGCATGACCAAGCTGGCGCACGAGCTGCTGGCCGACCTGCATAAAGAAACCGTGGACTGGGTGCCGAACTACGACGGCACCGAAATGATCCCGGCCGTCATGCCCACCAAGATCCCCAACCTGCTGGTCAACGGCTCCAGCGGTATCGCCGTGGGCATGGCCACCAACATCCCGCCGCACAACCTCGGTGAAGTCATCGATGGTTGCCTGGCCCTCATCGACAACCCCGAGCTGACTGTCGATGAGCTGATGCAGTACATCCCCGGCCCGGACTTCCCGACCGCCGCGATCATCAACGGTCGCGCCGGCATCATCGAAGCCTACCGCACCGGTCGCGGGCGCATTTACATGCGTGCCCGTTCGATGATCGAAGACATCGACAAGGTCGGTGGCCGCCAGCAGATCGTCATCACCGAACTCCCGTACCAGTTGAACAAGGCGCGTCTGATCGAGAAGATCGCCGAGCTGGTTAAAGAGAAGAAGCTCGAAGGCATTACCGAACTGCGCGACGAGTCCGACAAAGACGGTATGCGCGTGGTGATCGAACTGCGTCGTGGCGAAGTGCCTGAGGTGATCCTCAACAACCTCTACGCCCAGACCCAGCTGCAAAGCGTGTTTGGTATCAACGTGGTTGCACTGATCGACGGCCGCCCACGCATCCTGAACCTCAAGGACCTGCTGGAAGCCTTCGTACGTCACCGTCGCGAAGTGGTCACCCGCCGTACCGTGTTCGAACTGCGCAAGGCTCGCGAGCGCGGCCACATCCTGGAAGGCCAGGCCGTTGCGTTGTCGAACATCGACCCGGTGATCGCCCTGATCAAGGCCTCGCCAACCCCGTCGGAAGCCAAGGAAGCGTTGATCAGCACGCCTTGGGAATCCAGTGCCGTGGTGGCCATGGTTGAGCGCGCAGGCGCCGATTCTTGCCGTCCGGAAACCCTGGACCCGCAATACGGCCTGCGCGAAGGCAAGTACTTCCTGTCGCCGGAGCAGGCCCAGGCCATCCTGGAACTGCGCCTGCATCGCCTGACCGGTCTTGAGCACGAGAAGCTGCTTGCCGAGTACCAGGAGATCCTCAACCAGATCGGCGAGTTGATCCGCATCCTCAGCAGCGCCGTGCGCCTGATGGAAGTGATCCGCGAAGAACTGGAAGTGATCCGCGCCGAGTACGGCGACGTGCGCCGCACCGAAATCCTCGATGCGCGCCTGGACCTGACCCTGGGTGACATGATCCCGGAAGAAGAGCGCGTCGTGACCATCTCCCACGGTGGCTATGCCAAGACCCAGCCGTTGGCTGCGTATCAGGCCCAGCGTCGTGGCGGTAAAGGTAAGTCGGCTACCGGCGTCAAGGATGAGGACTACATCGCTCACCTGCTGGTCGCCAACAGCCACACCACGCTGCTGCTGTTCTCCAGCAAGGGCAAGGTGTACTGGCTCAAAACCTACGAAATCCCGGAAGCTTCCCGTGCTGCCCGTGGTCGCCCATTGGTCAACCTGCTGCCGCTGGACAGTGATGAATACATCACCACCATGCTGCCGGTCGAGGAATACACCGAAGGTCACTTCATCTTCATGGCTACCGCCAAGGGCACCGTGAAGAAGACCCCGCTGGAATCCTTCAGCCGTCAACGCAGCGTGGGCCTGATCGCCCTGGAACTGGATGAAGGTGACGTACTGATTTCCGCCGCCATTACCGATGGTGAGCGCGAAGTCATGCTGTTCTCCGATGGCGGCAAGGTTACGCGCTTCAAGGAATCCGACGTGCGCGCGATGGGCCGTACCGCCCGCGGTGTACGTGGTATGCGCCTGCCGGAAGGGCAGAAGCTGATTTCGATGCTGATCCCGGAAGAAGGCAGCCAGATCCTCACCGCTTCCGAGCGTGGCTATGGCAAGCGCACTGCCATCAGCGAGTTCCCGGAGTACAAGCGTGGCGGCCAGGGCGTGATCGCCATGGTCAGCAACGACCGCAACGGCCGCCTGGTTGGCGCGGTACAGGTGCTTGATGGCGAGGAGATCATGCTGATTTCCGACCAGGGCACCCTGGTGCGTACCCGTGTGGCTGAAGTGTCGAGCCTGGGCCGTAATACCCAGGGCGTGACCCTGATCAAGCTGGCCAAGGATGAAAAACTGGTCGGCCTGGAGCGTGTGCAGGAGCCTTCGGAAGTTGAAGGTGAAGAGCTGGAAGGCGAGGAGTTCGACGGCGAGGTGATCGCAGCCGGCGATGACAACGTCGACGAGCCAACCCTCGATGCTGCCGCAGACGAAGAAGAACCGCAGGAATAAGCGGACACACAGGGGGCGGATGAAGATTCGCCCCCTTGTTGTTTGTCCCCTTTGAAAAATACACGTCCTTTGCCTGGACGCGGTCCATGTGGGAGCTGGCTTGCCTGCGATAGCATCACCGCGGTATCACTGGAACTACCGAGGTGCCTGTATCGCAGGCAAGCCAGCTCCCACATGGGTTGGCTTCAGAAAAAGGGTGTTGCCGAACATGATTGCAGCCCCACCAGATCAGAGTGAGATTGGATGTGAGCAAGAGAGCCTATAACTTCTGTGCCGGTCCCGCGGCGCTTCCTGAAGCAGTCCTGCAGCGTGCGCAGGGTGAACTCCTCGACTGGCATGGAAAAGGCCTCTCCGTGATGGAAATGAGCCATCGCAGCGATGAGTTCGTGTCCATCGCCACCAAGGCCGAGCAGGACTTGCGCGACTTGCTGGACATCCCCTCCGACTACAAAGTGTTGTTCCTGCAAGGCGGCGCGAGCCAGCAGTTCGCTCAGATCCCACTGAACCTGTTGCCCGAAGAGGGCACTGCCGACTATATCGACACCGGTATCTGGGGTCAGAAAGCCATTGAAGAGGCCTCGCGCTACGGTCACGTCAATGTGGCCGGTACCGCCAAGCCCTACGACTACTTCGCCATTCCAGGTCAGAACGAGTGGAAGCTGACGAAGGACGCGGCCTACGTTCACTACGTCGCGAACGAAACCATCGGTGGCCTGGAATTTGATTGGGTGCCTGAAGTCGGTGACGTTCCGCTGGTGTGCGACATGTCCTCGGACATCCTCTCGCGCCCGATCGACGTGTCCCGGTATGGCATGATCTACGCCGGTGCGCAAAAGAACATCGGCCCGAGCGGCATCCTGGTCAATATCATCCGCGAAGACCTGCTCGGCCGCGCCCGTTCGCTGTGCCCGACCATGCTCAACTACAAGGTCGCGGCCGATAACGGCTCGATGTACAACACCCCGCCGGCGTTTGCCTGGTACCTGTCCGGCCTGGTCTTCGAATGGCTCAAGGAGCAGGGCGGTGTGGCTGCGATGGGCAAGCGCAACGAAGAGAAGAAGCGCACCCTGTACGACTTCATCGATGCCAGCGGCCTGTACAGCAACCCGATCAACCTTACCGACCGCTCGTGGATGAACGTGCCGTTCCGCCTGGCCGATGATCGTCTGGACAAGCCGTTCCTGGCCGGCGCCGACGAGCGTGGCTTGCTGAACCTCAAGGGCCACCGCTCGGTCGGTGGTATGCGCGCCTCCATTTATAACGCTGTCGACATCCACGCCATCAACGCGCTGGTTGCCTACATGGCAGAGTTCGAAAAGGAACACGGCTAATGTCTGAGCAAGAACTCAAAGCCCTGCGCGTACGCATTGACAGCCTGGACGAGAAAGTTCTGGAGCTGATCAGTGAGCGCGCGCGCTGCGCCCAGGAAGTGGCTCGGGTGAAAATGGCGTCCCTGGCGGAAGGCGAAGTGCCGGTGTTCTACCGGCCTGAGCGCGAAGCCCAGGTGCTAAAGCGCGTGATGGAGCGCAACAAGGGGCCGCTGGGCAATGAGGAGATGGCGCGGTTGTTCCGTGAAATCATGTCTTCGTGCCTTGCCCTTGAGCAGCCGCTGAAAGTGGCCTACCTGGGCCCCGAAGGCACTTTCACCCAGGCGGCGGCCATGAAGCACTTCGGCCACGCGGTGATCAGCAAGCCGATGGCGGCCATCGACGAAGTGTTCCGCGAAGTGGCGGCCGGCGCGGTGAATTTTGGCGTGGTGCCGGTGGAAAACTCCACTGAAGGCGCGGTCAACCACACGCTGGACAGCTTCCTCGAGCACGACATGGTGATCTGTGGCGAAGTCGAGTTGCGTATTCACCACCACCTGCTGGTGGGCGAGAACACCAAGACCGACAGCATCAGCCGTATCTACTCTCACGCTCAGTCCCTGGCCCAGTGCCGCAAGTGGCTGGACGCCCATTACCCGAATGTCGAGCGCGTGGCGGTGTCCAGCAACGCCGAAGCGGCCAAGCGGGTCAAGGGTGAGTGGAACTCGGCGGCGATTGCCGGCGATATGGCTGCGGGCCTCTACGGGCTGACACGCTTGGCCGAGAAAATCGAGGACCGCCCGGACAACTCCACGCGCTTCTTGATGATCGGCAGCCAGGAAGTGCCGCCAACCGGCGACGACAAGACTTCGATCATCGTTTCCATGAGCAACAAGCCCGGCGCGTTGCATGAGCTGCTGGTGCCATTCCACGACAACGGGATTGACCTGACGCGCATCGAGACTCGTCCTTCGCGCAGCGGTAAATGGACCTACGTGTTCTTTATCGACTTCATCGGCCACCACCGCGACCCGCTGGTCAAGGGCGTGCTGGAGAAGATCAGTCAGGAAGCCGTGGCACTCAAAGTGCTGGGCTCCTACCCGAAAGCGGTTTTGTGAGGCTTTGACATGAGTGGCAACTTCCTCGCCCTGGCTCAGCCGGGCGTGCAACAACTCTCGCCTTACGTTCCAGGCAAGCCTGTGGACGAACTGGCCCGTGAGTTGAATCTGGACCCGTCCAGGATCGTCAAGCTGGCGAGTAACGAAAACCCGCTGGGTCCGAGCCCCAAAGTATTGGCGGCGATTCGGGAGGAGCTTGCCGAGCTGACCCGTTATCCCGACGGCAATGGCTTTGCCCTCAAGTCCCTGCTGGCAGAAAAATGCCGGGTCGAGCTCAATCAGGTGACCCTGGGCAATGGCTCCAACGACATTCTTGAACTGGTCGGGCGTGCCTACCTGGCGCCCGGTTTGAATGCGGTGTTCAGTGAGCATGCATTCGCGGTCTACCCGATCGTGACCCAGGCCGTAGGGGCTGATGCGCGCGTCATTCCTGCCAAGAACTGGGGCCACGACCTGCCGGCGATGCTGGCAGCGATCGATGCGCAAACCCGCGTGGTGTTTATCGCTAACCCGAACAACCCGACCGGCACCTGGTTCGATGCGCAGGCCCTGAACGAGTTCCTGCAGAACGTGCCGGAGCATGTGCTGGTTGTGCTGGACGAAGCCTACATCGAGTACGCCGAAGGCGGCGACCTGCCCGATGGCCTGGATTTCCTCGCGGCCTACCCGAACCTGCTGGTGTCGCGCACCTTCTCCAAGGCTTATGGCCTGGCGTCGTTGCGGGTTGGCTACGGCCTGTCCACAGCGGTAGTGGCCGATGTGCTGAACCGCGTACGCCAACCGTTCAACGTCAACAGCCTGGCCCTGGCGGCTGCGTGTGCGGCGGTGAAGGATGCCCAATACCTGGAAGAAGGGCGCCGCCTTAACGAAAGCGGCATGTTGCAGTTGCAGGACGGCTTTCGCGAGTTGGGCCTGGGCTGGATTCCGTCCAAGGGCAACTTCATCTGCGTCGACCTCGGCCAAGAGGCTGCACCGGTATTTCAGGGCTTGTTGCGCGAAGGCGTGATCGTGCGTCCGGTGGCCAACTACGGTATGCCGAACCACCTGCGTATCACCATTGGTTTGCCGGCCGAGAACAGCCGCTTCCTGGAGGCGTTGGCCAAGGTTCTGGCCCGTGGTTGATGTCACTGCATTGCAACCTGCTGTGCCTATGATCGGTCGCCTGGTGGTGGTCGGCCTGGGGTTGATCGGTGGTTCGTTCGCCAAGGGCCTGCGGGACAGCGGGCTGTGTGGCGAAGTAGTCGGCGTGGACCTTGACCCGCAATCGCGCAAGCTGGCGGTGGAGTTGGGTGTCGTGGATCGCTGTGAAGCGGACCTGGCAATCGCTTGCCAGGGCGCGGACGTGATCCAGCTTGCGGTGCCGATCCTGGCCATGGAGAAATTGCTCGCCGTATTGGCTGGCATGGACTTGGGGCAGGCGATCCTCACGGACGTCGGCAGCGCCAAAGGCAATGTGGTGCGCGCGGCACAATTGGCGTTTGGTGCTATGCCGCCGCGCTTTGTGCCGGGCCATCCGATTGCCGGTTCCGAGCAGAGCGGGGTGGAAGCGTCCAATGCGCAGTTGTTCCGTCGGCATAAGGTGATCCTGACGCCGCTGGCGCAGACTGATCCGGCGGCGTTGGCCGTGGTGGATCGGCTCTGGCGCGAGCTGGGCGCGGATGTGGAGCATATGCAGGTCGAGCGCCACGATGAAGTGTTGGCCGCGACCAGCCATCTTCCCCATCTGCTTGCATTCGGCTTGGTGGATTCGTTGGCCAAGCGCAACGAAAACCTCGAGATTTTCCGTTACGCCGCCGGTGGTTTTCGCGATTTCACGCGGATTGCCGGCAGTGACCCGGTGATGTGGCATGACATCTTTCTCGCCAATCGCGAAGCGGTGTTGCGCACCCTGGACACGTTCCGCAGTGACCTCGACGCCTTGCGCGATGCGGTGGATGCGGGTGATGGCCATCAGTTACTGGGTGTGTTCACCCGGGCGCGGATGGCGCGAGAGCATTTCAGCAAGATCCTGGCGCGCCGGGCCTATATGGAAACTGCAGTGAACGCCGATGAGCTGACTTTTATCGCCAATCCGGGTGGCCGCTTGAGCGGATGCATTCGGGTGCCAGGTGACAAGTCGATCTCCCATCGATCGATCATGCTGGGTTCATTGGCTGACGGCGTAACGGAGGTCGACGGTTTCCTTGAAGGCGAAGATGCCCTGGCGACCTTGCAGGCGTTTCGCGACATGGGCGTGGTGATCGAGGGCCCGCACCATGGGCGAGTGACTATTCATGGGGTTGGCCTGCACGGCTTGAAGGCAGCGCCAGGACCGATCTACCTGGGTAACTCCGGTACATCGATGCGCCTGTTGGCGGGTCTGCTTGCGGCGCAAAGCTTCGATAGCGTCCTGACCGGTGATGCATCGCTGTCCAGGCGCCCGATGAGTCGCGTGGCCAAGCCGCTGCGGGAAATGGGCGCGGTGATCGAGACCGGTCCTGAAGGGCGTCCGCCGCTGACCATTCGTGGTGGGCAGACGCTCAAGGGCCTGACTTACGCGTTGCCGATGGCCAGTGCGCAGGTTAAATCCTGCCTGTTGCTGGCGGGCCTGTATGCACAAGGTAAAACCGCAGTCACCGAGCCTGCGCCGACCCGCGATCATACCGAGCGCATGTTGCGTGGCTTTGGTTATCCGGTGGCGGTGGAGGGCGCGACGGCGTCGGTGGAGTCGGGTCATCGGTTGACGGCTGCCCACATTGAAGTGCCTGGGGATATTTCGTCTGCGGCGTTTTTTCTGGTGGCGGCCTCGATTGCCCAGGGTTCGGAGTTGCTGCTTGAGCATGTCGGCGTCAATCCTACCCGCACCGGCGTGATCGATATCCTGCGGCTGATGGGGGCTGATATCAGCCTTGAAAATCCGCGTGAGGTAGGTGGCGAGCCTGTTGCGGACTTGCGTGTCCGGGCAGCTGTCTTGAAGGGTATCGAGATTCCAGTGGCGTTGGTGCCGTTGGCGATCGATGAGTTTCCCGTATTGTTTGTCGTCGCTGCCTGCGCCGAGGGGCGCACCGTATTACGCGGTGCCGAGGAGCTGCGGCTCAAGGAATCGGACCGTATCCAGGTTATGGCCGACGGTCTGCTGGCCCTGGGTGTGAAGTGCCAACCCACGCCTGATGGGATTATCATTGACGGTGGCCCGATAGGCGGTGGCGAAGTGCATGCCCATGGCGATCACCGCATTGCCATGGCGTTCAGCGTGGCCTCCCTGCAGGCAGCGGCGCCGATTCGTATTCGTGACTGCGCCAATGTTGCTACGTCTTTTCCGAACTTTCTTACACTGTGTGCCCACGTCGGCATTCGTGTTGCCCAAGAGGCTCAATTGTGAATATCAAAGCACCGGTGATTACCATCGACGGGCCAAGCGGCTCGGGCAAAGGCACCATCGCCGGCATCCTGGCCAAGCGCCTGGGCTGGTGCCTGCTCGATTCCGGCGCGCTGTACCGCCTGCTGGCATTCGCTGCGCGCAACCATGGCGTCGACCTGACCAACGAAGAGTTACTGACGAAAATTGCCGCCCATCTGGACGTGCAGTTCATCGCGGCGACCGACGGTCAACTGCAGCGCATCATTCTGGAAGGCGACGAAGTCAGTGATGTGATTCGTACCGAGAGCATCGGTGCCGGCGCCTCCCAAGTGGCTGCTTTGCCGGCGGTTCGTGAGGCTTTGCTGCAGCGCCAGCGTGCGTTCCAGGAGCCGCCGGGCCTGGTGGCCGACGGCCGTGACATGGGCACGGTGGTGTTTCCCGAGGCGCCGTTGAAGATATTCCTCACGGCCAGTGCCGAGGAACGAGCGCGCCGCCGCTACTTGCAGTTGAAGGGCAAAGTCGATGGTGTTAGTCTGTCGAGTCTGCTAGATGAGATCCGTGCACGCGATGAGCGTGATACCCAGCGTGCGGTAGCCCCGCTCAAGCCGGCGGCTGACGCCATACAGCTGGATTCCACGGAGTTGTCCATCGAGCAGGTGCTGGAACGCATCATGAGTGAAATCGCCATTCGCGATATCGCCGGGTGATCAAGAAGGCCGCAGGGGACCAGTCATAGTCCTGCGGTGGCTTCTTTTAACTGAAACTGACCCACACCGTCTGGGGTGTGGAGATGGGCGTATTCTTCGCCCTTATCAACAGGAATTAAAATGAGCGAAAGCTTTGCGGAACTCTTTGAAGAAAGCCTAAAAACCCTGAACCTTCAGGCAGGCTCCATCATCACCGGTGTTATCGTTGATATCGATTACCAAGCTCGCTGGGTAACCGTTCACGCTGGTCTGAAGTCTGAAGCTCTGATCCCGCTGGAACAGTTCTACAACGATGCTGGTGACCTGACTATCAATGTCGGTGACGAAGTTCACGTTGCTCTGGACTCGGTTGAAGACGGTTTCGGTGAAACCAAGCTGTCCCGTGAAAAAGCCAAGCGCGCTGAATGCTGGATTGTTCTCGAAGCAGCCTTCGCAGCTGAAGAAGTGGTCAAGGGCGTTATCAACGGTAAGGTTAAAGGCGGCTTCACTGTCGACGTTAACGGCATCCGTGCGTTCCTGCCAGGTTCTTTGGTCGACGTTCGTCCTGTGCGCGACACCACGCATCTGGAAGGCAAAGAACTCGAATTCAAAGTCATCAAGCTCGACCAGAAGCGCAACAACGTTGTCGTTTCCCGTCGCAGCGTGCTGGAAGCAGAGAACTCCGCCGAGCGTGAAGCTCTGCTGGAATCCCTGCAGGAAGGCCAACAAGTCAAAGGTATCGTCAAGAACCTCACCGATTATGGCGCATTCGTCGATCTGGGTGGCGTCGATGGCCTGCTGCACATTACCGACATGGCTTGGAAGCGTATCAAGCATCCTTCCGAAATCGTCAACGTTGGCGACGAGATCGATGTCAAGGTTCTGAAATACGATCGTGAGCGTAACCGCGTTTCCCTGGGCTTGAAGCAGCTGGGCGAAGATCCATGGGTTGCTATCAAGGCTCGTTACCCAGAAAGCACTCGCGTAACCGCGCGTGTTACCAACCTGACCGACTACGGCTGCTTCGCAGAGCTGGAAGAAGGCGTGGAAGGCCTGGTACACGTTTCCGAGATGGACTGGACCAACAAGAACATCCACCCTTCGAAAGTCGTACAAGTCGGCGACGAAGTGGAAGTCATGGTTCTGGACATCGACGAAGAGCGTCGTCGTATCTCCCTGGGCATCAAGCAGTGCAAATCTAACCCATGGGAAGATTTCTCTGGCCAGTTCAACAAGGGCGATAAAATCTCCGGCACCATCAAGTCGATCACCGATTTCGGTATCTTCATTGGTCTGGACGGCGGCATCGACGGCCTGGTTCACCTGTCCGACATCTCCTGGAACGAAGTTGGCGAAGAAGCTGTTCGTCGTTTCAAGAAGGGCGACGAGCTGGACACCGTTATCCTGTCGGTTGACCCAGAGCGCGAGCGCATCTCCCTGGGTATCAAACAACTGGAAAGCGATCCGTTCTCCGAGTACGTTCAAGAGAACGACAAAGGCGCCATCGTTAAAGGCACTGTGAAAGAAGTTGACGCTAAAGGCGCCATCATCACTCTGGCCGACGATATCGAAGCGACTCTGAAAGCCTCCGAAATCAGCCGTGACCGCGTTGAAGACGCGCGCAACGTTCTGAAAGAAGGCCAGGAAGTAGAAGCCAAGATCATCAGCGTTGATCGCAAGAGCCGCGTGATCCAACTCTCCATCAAGTCGAAAGACGAAGTGGAAGAGAAAGAAGCTATCCAGAGCTTGAAAGAAGCTGCTCCGGAAGCTGCTGCTGACACCACCATGGCGGCACTGCTGCGCCAGGCAATGGCCAAGCAGAACTAAGTTCTGTAAAGCTGTTGAAAAAGGGCGACTTCGGTCGCCCTTTTTTGCGCCTGAAATTTGATGAAGCAACTGCATCGAACGAAGGCGTTCAGCCCAATGTCAGAACTGACTATAGTCTTTGAAACGGCTATTTCGCGTTGCTGACTCAATAAGGGTTTGAATGAACAGGATTATCGTAATACTTGCATTGGCAGTGCTTGCCGGCTGCTCCTCCACCAGCGCCAAGACGCACGCCAAGCGAGGTGTCAGTGGCATCGAGATCGACTGTTCCGGCTTGGGTAATAAATGGGAGAGGTGCGAGAAGCGTGCTGCCCGTGAGTGCAAGATGCAGGGCTACAAAGTCATCACTCGCTCCAGTGATGCAGAGGATGAAGAGGGTGACTACCTGTTCGGCTGGAACCCGGCTGGCGCAGTTACGCGGACGATGTTGGTGATCTGTAAATGAGTAACGGTAGGGTGGCTGAAGGCGTTTATGCGGTCGGCAGATAAGTTTACACATGGGCTGTTCAAATTCATCAAGTCATGCTAAAACCTTCGAAGCGCTTTTCCTAGCTGCTTGAAAAAGAAGGGAAAAATATGACGAAGTCGGAGTTGATCGAACGAATTGTCACCCATCAAGGGCTGCTCTCATCCAAGGATGTGGAGCTGGCTATCAAGACCATGCTTGAGCAAATGTCCCAATGCCTCGCCACCGGAGACCGCATCGAAATCCGTGGCTTCGGCAGTTTCTCACTGCACTACCGCGCACCGCGCGTAGGCCGCAACCCAAAAACCGGCCAATCCGTCAGCCTCGATGGCAAATTCGTACCCCACTTCAAACCGGGCAAGGAATTGCGTGACCGGGTGAACGAAGAAGAGGAAGAAGGCGTCTGAGTGTTTTTGGGGAAGGAGAAGGGTATGCGTGGGGTTAAGCGCGTTGTTGCGGTATTGATTGCAGTGCTTGCGGCGTTGGTGGTCTTGGCATTTGTGCTGGAGAACCAGCAGGGTGTGGCGCTGTCGTTCCTGGGTTGGAGTACTGCGCAGATGCCGGTGGCGGTGTTTGTGGTGGTGGCTTTGATTGTGGGGATGGTGATTGGGCCGGTGTTGGGGGTGGTTGTGCGTAGGCGTCGGGGGAAGGGGGTGGCTTAGGGTTTAGTTTTAGGGGGGGGGTATGGGATGGGTGGCATTGGCGACCGTTTGTCAGAAACCATACCATGTCGCGCGCTTTGAACTGCCTACCTACCTAGCCCTGTTGGTTGCGACAGTTCTCCTAGAAAAATCAGAATCGCCTGACATACATGTCAAGACTTGTAATATGCCAAAGAGATGGCAGAATGGAATCTGTTCTCGATAACAGGCATTTTGTGCGCTCAAAATTTGGCAGAGACGCTGGGTTTTGGCGGCCAACCAATTAGAATAAAAAAACGCAATTTTGTCTGCATAACGAGCCCGCAGTTTCTCTTTGAAGGCAGGTTTTTGTTGTGAGTAGTAGCCTCCGCATTCCCCCAGCACCTATATCCGACGGGATTGACCTTGTCGCGATGTTTCAATCTGTTTGGCAGCAAAAAAAGCTGCTGGCTCTGGTGACCTTAAGCTGCGTACTAATAGCAGCTTCTTATGCTTTCCTCGCAACTCCTCAATATAAGGTCAGTTCTGTGCTGCGGCCGGCTGCCATCAATGAATTGGATGCGCTCAATCGCTCGGAGATTTATAAGTTGCCACCCTCCGAAGCTCTTCTCAGGGTCGGCGCGGCTTTGGATTCTTACGATGCCCGATTGGCTTTCTTTAGGGCCAACCCCAAGTTGTTCGAGAAATTTGTGCGTCCGGGTCAAACGCTTGAGCAAAGTTTTGAAGATTTCAACCGAAACTCCATCCGGTTGATTCTTCCAGAGCCTGAAAAGAAGAATTTGCTGAGCTCTTATGTGAAACTTGAAATGACCTATCCCAAAGGCGTTGATGGGGTCGCTATTCTCAATAGCTTTGTCGATTATGCCATCGCCAGTGAGCGTAAAAAAGTTGCTGCCGACTTGGAGGTGATTGTCAACAACCGTCTTAGCGAGTTGAAGGGGAAGCTTGAAGCCGCTCGCTCGGGTTATGATATTGAAAAAACTGCCAAAATAGCATCGTTGCAGGAGGCTGACTCATTGAGGCTTGCGCAGCTTCAGGATGAGTTAAGGGCGCTTCGTGCCCAGTTGAAAACGCTTCGTAATGATCGAATAGCTCAGTTAAATGAGGCAATTGGTATAGCCAAATCCTTAGGCATCCAAAAACCTACTACACCCTCTTCATTGGGTGAGTCGGGAAGTGCTGTAGCTGGCAGCGTGATGCGAACAGAGATCAATAACCAGCAAACGCCGCTATATTTTATGGGGGTGGATGCGCTAAAGGCAGAGCACGCTCAGTTAAGAAGTCGGGTTTCGGATGAATTTACTGAGCCGCGTATCGCTGAGATTGCCAAAGAAATTCAGCTATTGGCATCCAATCGAGAAGTTGAGGTGCTGAAAGCTCGGAAAAATGAAGAAATTTTTCTTGCTGGGGTTCAGCCGCTACGAGCTGAGATGTCTCGACTAAGCAGTCTAAATATTGACATGACCAAGCTGAAGTTGGTGAGTGTCGATCAGCAGGCACTTGAGCCGTTGGCGCCAGCGAGCCCTAATCGGCCGCTGGTGCTTCTGCTCGGCTTGCTCCTGGGCGGGGTGCTTGCGATATGTATTGCGCTCTCCAGGCAGGCAATACAGGGAGGCAATATTATCGCGCATAACGGAAAGGTTGACTCTATGTCTATTGCTAGTTCTGACTCTCGTTCAGAAGGGGGTTTATCCGGTCGGCGTTCACAGAGCGGTAATAGTTTACTGGCGAAATGATCCGCTATTCGTGAGGTGTTTAGCCTCACTTTTTTATGTGTTAGGGAGCGCTGGCTAGCTGGCTAGCTGGCAACGTCGGCCTGAGAGGCGTTGGCTGGGGCTCTGGGTGATGTGTTCTCTACGTAGGTTTGGGCCCCAGGTAGAGGGCACTATCGCTAATCGGCGAATGATCTCATGGGGGGGTAACCAAGGTCGTTATGGTGTTGTCGAGAGGCTTGGTTGCTCACAGAAAGCCCTTGCGGCGATCGGTATAACTGGGGGAGCGCAGGTTTGTTTGGGCTGTCAGGGTAAAGGCGGCGACCAGTTTCCGATGGCTGGAATTGCGAGGGGGTGCGAAATGGGCTTGCCCGAAGAGAGACGTTATGTCGTCAGTACGCTTGTTAATGTTATGCTGCCAGGCAGAAACGGCCATGGCCTGAACAGTATAACCGGTAGGTTTGGCAGGAACATGCTCAGATCGCCAGTTTCGAGCTTATTCTCTGACTAAATTATGATATGGAATCATCGGTAATGACTTTGAAGATTTTGAGTGTTTTCGGTACGCGACCGGAAGCTATAAAAATGGCTCCCTTAGCTCTGGCGTTGCGCGCAGATGAGCGATTTGACGCTAAAATCTGCGTCACGGGGCAGCACCGTGAAATGCTGGATCAAGTGTTAGAATTGTTTAAGCTCGAACCTGATTTTGATCTCGCTATTATGAAGAGTGGTCAGGATCTTACTGATGTGACTACTTGTATTCTTCAAGGGATGAAAGAAGTATTTCATAGTTATAAGCCTGATATTGTACTGGTACATGGTGATACTGCAACCACATTTGCAACTACTTTGGCAGCTTACTATAAGCAAATTCCTGTGGGTCATATTGAGGCCGGTCTGCGGACAGGTAATCTTTATTCCCCTTGGCCAGAAGAAGCCAACCGAAAGTTGACAGGAGCCCTGGCATGCCTCCATTTTGCTCCGACCGAAAGATCTCAGCAGAATCTCCTTCGTGAAGGGATAGCATCTAGTTCTGTGTACGTGACGGGCAATACCGTTATTGATGCACTACTTGAGGTCGTGCAGAGGCTGGAATCCGATGATCAGCTTAAACAGAAATTTTCAGAGCAGTTTTCATTTTTGCGCGACCAGCGTCGCATCATTCTTGTTACTGGCCATCGCCGTGAAAGTTTTGGTGATGGGTTCGAAAGGATATGCAGTTCGCTCGCTTCGATTGCGCATGAATTTGAT
This sequence comes from Pseudomonas sp. B329, assembly GCF_023127835.1. Classification (NCBI taxonomy): domain Bacteria; kingdom Pseudomonadati; phylum Pseudomonadota; class Gammaproteobacteria; order Pseudomonadales; family Pseudomonadaceae; genus Pseudomonas; species Pseudomonas sp. B329. Next base: position 306,340 of record NZ_SPKP01000003.1, read on the forward strand.
GATGTTGAAATCGTGTATCCGGTTCATCTGAATCCAAACGTTCGTGAGCCTGTCAATCGTTTATTGGCTGGTATCGATAATGTTCACCTTGTAGAACCGTTAGATTACCTTCCGTTCGTATATCTTATGAATCGTTCGTACTTGATTTTGACGGATTCTGGTGGCGTGCAAGAGGAAGCGCCTTCCTTGGGTAAGCCTGTCTTGGTCATGCGTGATACGACTGAGCGCCCCGAGGCAGTTGAAGCGGGCACGGTCAGGTTGGTTGGCACCAACAGAGAGGAAATAACTCATCATCTACGTGAACTTCTCTTGGATAAAAACGCCTATCAGGAAATGAGTTTTGCTCATAATCCTTATGGTGATGGTAACGCTTGCGCGCGAATTATCACGGCTCTTGCCAATTTTGATATTAAGGTTTAAATATGGGCTTTTCCACGGTTTCTGTAATCGGTTTGGGTTATATTGGTCTGCCAACCGCCGCCGTTTTTGCCGCGCGTAAGGTGAAAGTTGTTGGTGTTGATGTTAATCAGAAGGCTGTCGATACTATTAATGACGGAAAAATTCATATTGTTGAGCCTGACTTAGATATAGTTGTACATGCCGCCGTGACTGAAGGTTATCTCCGCGCTAGTACTAGTCCTGAGCCGGCCGATGCCTTTTTAATAGCAGTACCTACTCCTTTCAAGGGTGATCACGCTCCGGATCTTTCCTATATTGAGTCCGCAAGTAAGTCTATTGCACCTGTTCTTAAAAGTGGGGACTTGGTCATCCTCGAGTCCACTTCACCTGTCGGTGCGACTGAAAAGATGGCTTTATGGTTGGCGGAGGCTCGTCCCGACTTGACGTTTCCTCAAACTCATGGTGAATCATCCGATATTCGTATCGCACACTGTCCGGAGCGGGTGCTTCCTGGTCACGTGTTACGTGAGTTGGTACAAAATGATCGTGTCATTGGTGGAATGACTCCCAAATGCTCTGATGCCGCAGCACGATTGTATAAGTTGTTCGTGGAGGGTGAATGTATCATAACAAACGCCCGAACTGCAGAGATGTGCAAGTTGACTGAGAATAGCTTTCGCGACGTTAACATCGCGTTTGCCAATGAGTTGTCTATGATATGCGATAAGTTTGATGTGGATGTATGGGAGCTTATAAAGCTTGCCAATCGACATCCGCGTGTCAATATCTTGCAGCCGGGGCCTGGTGTCGGTGGGCACTGTATCGCTGTTGATCCTTGGTTCATTGTAAGTCAGGCAGAAGGCCAGGCCAGGTTGATCAAGACTGCGCGGGAGGTTAATGATTCGAAACCGCAGTGGGTTATGAATAAGGTCGATGCTGCGGTGGCTGATCATCTTTCGACTCACTCAGAGAAGTCTGAGAAAGACGTCGTCATTGCTTGCTTCGGTCTTGCATTCAAGCCAGATATTGATGATCTGCGCGAAAGCCCGGCTCTGGAAATTACGCGTAATATTTCAAGTCGCCACGCGGGAAAAATTTTAGTCGTAGAGCCTAATATTCTTTTTTTACCTGGCTCGCTCAAAAATGCTGAACTCTGCACAGCAGAAGAAGCAATTTCTCGTGCTGACGTTCTATTGTTACTAGTAGACCACAAACCATTTAAATCTATTCCCGCATCGGTTCTTCAAGGCCGCCAGATTGTTGATACACGTGGAATTTGGCTGGTATGAAGATACTACCCGTTATTATGTCAGGGGGGGCGGGGACCCGACTTTGGCCTCTTAGTCGAACTCTCTACCCAAAGCAGTTTCTGGCTATTTCAGGTCGGGAAACTTTGTTTCAGCAGGCTGTTGATCGAGTTTTGAAGGTAGGTGGGCAAGGTGTCGAGGTACTGCAGCCTTGCATCGTTGCGAATGATGAGCACCGCTTCCTTTGCCTAGATCAGATCCGGGAAATGAATGTTTCTAAAGCTGTTGTCATTCTTGAGCCGGTAGGACGCAATACAGCCCCTGCGCTTACGTTGGCGGCGCTCTATGCACGCGATGAAGTTGGGATGGAGGTTGACCCCGTCCTGGTTGTGGTCCCGGCCGACCAAATGATTCTCGATATTCAAGCCTTTACTGATACGGTCAGTAAAGCTGTAGACGTTGCAAAAGACGGCAGCATTGTAATCTTGGGCATCAAGCCTGATCGCCCTGAAACGGGTTATGGTTATATCCATTCTGCAGACCCCTCTGCTGTCAAGAGGGTGGATTCGTTTGTTGAAAAGCCTGGGCGGTCAACTGCAGAAAAATACTTGGAAGATGGAAGCTATTTCTGGAATAGCGGTATTTTTGTGCTGCGTGCGTCAATCTGGTTGAAAGCACTGAGCGCGTTCAGAAGAGACATCTTCGATGCCACTGAAGCCGCCTGGAAGGGCCGGGCCCAGGATAACGGGTTTATACGACCACAACTGGACGCGTTTTCCCTGATACCGCCAGAGTCGATTGACTATGCTGTGATCGAGCATTGTGCGAAAACGCCGTCAGCCGGCCTGACGTTGAAAATGCTGACGATGGACGCCGGTTGGTCCGACCTGGGGGCATGGGATGCTGTTTGGCGTTCGAGTGAGAAGGACGAAAAACAGAACGCTACCCATGGGGATGTAATATTAGACTCCAGTTCTAATACATTGGTTTACGCCTCTCACCGTTTAGTAACGGCCGTGGGGCTTGAAAATATCGTTATCGTCGAAACGCCTGATGCTGTGTTAGTCGCGGATAAAGACCGCAGTCAGGGCGTGAAGGCCATTGTCGAAGCGTTGAATGTCAAGGTCAGGCCAGAGTCAAAGCTCCATCGCCGCGTTCATCGACCCTGGGGCTGGTACGACAGCATAGATTCCGGCTCGCGCTTTCAGGTGAAGCGTATATTGGTGAAGCCTAAAGCAACGCTAAGTTTGCAGAAGCATTACCATCGGGCGGAGCATTGGATTGTTGTGTCTGGCACCGCAGAGGTGACCTGTGAAGATCGTGTTTTTCAGTTGAATGAAAATCAGAGTACTTATATCCCTATTGGCCATGTTCATCGCCTTTCCAATCCCGGCACTATTCCTCTTGAGATCATAGAAGTGCAGTCAGGAACGTATTTGGGCGAAGATGATATCGTTCGATTTGACGATACTTATGGACGTGTTTAGGGTTTAAATTTTTAGGAGTTGTATCGATGCAGAAGCACGCGCTGGTTACGGGTGTTACAGGTCAAGACGGGGCGTACCTTGTCGAACTACTGTTGTCCAAGGGTTATAAAGTCTATGGCGCTTATCGCCGGACAAGTTCTGTAAGTTTCTGGCGGTTAGAGGAGCTGGGAGTTCTTGAGCATGACGATCTCCACCTCGTAGAATTTGATTTAACTGATCTGTCCGGGGCTATTCGTTTAATTCAGAATTGCGCACCGGACGAGGTTTATAATCTCGCGGCTCAAAGTTTTGTAGGTGTTTCGTTCGATCAGCCAATCACAACGGCGCAGATTACTGGTGTCGGTGCGCTCAATTTGCTCGAAGCAATTCGTATAGTAAATCCCAAGATTCGCTTCTATCAAGCTTCGACATCTGAGATGTTTGGATTGGTCCAGGCGGTTCCTCAATCTGAGAGTACACCCTTCTATCCGCGTAGTCCTTACGGTGTTGCGAAGCTGTTCGCGCATTGGACAACGATTAACTATCGTGAGTCGTACGATATCTTTGCTACCAGCGGCATTCTATTCAATCATGAGTCTCCTCTGCGAGGGAAAGAATTTGTTACTCGCAAGATTACTGATGCTGTTGCCAGTATCGAAATTGGCAAGCAGCAAGTCCTGGAACTTGGAAATATGGATGCCAAGCGGGATTGGGGGTTCGCTAAAGAGTATGTAGATGGCATGCATCGAATGTTGCAAGTCGACACGCCGGAAACTTTTGTGCTCGCTACCAATCGCACTGAAACCGTTCGTGATTTTGTTTCGATGAGTTTTAAAGCTGTGGGTGTTGATATCGAGTGGTCTGGAAGCGCTGAGAACGAGTTTGGTGTTGACCGTCGAACTGGTATCACTAGGGTAAAAATCAACCCGCGCTTCTATCGACCTGCAGAAGTAGAATTGTTGATTGGCGATGCGTCATTTGCAAAAGAGCGATTGGGTTGGAAGCCAGAAACCACACTAGAGCAACTGTGCCAGTTGATGGTTGACGCTGATCTAAGAAGGGTTCGCAATGGCACTTCAAAGTAAAGAGCGGACGGTGCTGATTACGGGGCTCTCGGGTTTCACTGGAAAGCACTTGGCGGAAAATCTCACCAAGACCGGCTGGCGCGTTGCTGGCCTGGGAGGAGTGCGGCTCGCCTGTGAGTTTGATCACCTAGACGCGGATCTTAATGATACGAAGCGACTAAGTGATTGGATAAAGCAGGTTCAACCTACTCATATTATTCATTTAGCCGCGTTGGCCCATGTTACTGGCAGCGATGCCTTATCATACTATCGCGTCAATGTATTGGGTACGGAAAGCCTTCTTAATGCGATTAAGGAGGCGGAGATAGTTGTAGAAAAAATTATAATTGCGAGCAGTGCAAATATTTACGGAAATGCAATCTCGTCGCCTGTTTCTGAAAGCAGTGAGCCGCAGCCTGTTAATCACTATGCGTTGAGCAAACTAACGATGGAGGCGCTTGTTCGCAAGTGGTTTTCTCGTATGCCCATACTGGTAGTGCGGCCTTTCAACTACACTGGCCCCGGCCAATCGGAGTCGTTCGTTTTCTCCAAGATCGTGGGCGCGTTTGCTCGAGGGGAAAAAGAGCTCAGATTAGGTAACCTGGATGTTTCTCGTGATCTATCTGATGTGGGTTTCGTGGTTGAGGCATATACAAGATTGTTGACGACTAATCAGCGCAGCGAGTTTATAAATATATGCTCGGGTCGTAGCATTTCCTTGTTAAGCGTGATTGATGAGATGGAGCAGATCGCAGGTTATCGGCCAGCGGTTGTAGTTGATCCTGCCTTTGTCAGAGAGGATGAAGTTAAAGAACTTTACGGCAGTCCAGCCAAACTCTTTGATACGGTAGGTAAAATTGATGTGCCTAGCTTGCACGATACATTGCTATCAATGTATCAGCAGAAGGCATTTGTTTAATATCGTGGCTGGTAACAGGTCGGTGCTCTAGTGCGCATATGTTTTTTTGCTAATATGTCTGCTCATGCTAATTGGCGCGAGATGTTTGACAAAGTCGAGTTTTATCGGGTGGATATCCGAATTCTCAAGGAGCTTGGGCATGAAGTTGTTTTGTCCGGGACGCCAGGCACATTAGACTGGAAGGCGGATCTTTATTTTTGTTGGTGGTGGGGGCACTCGCCGCTTCCATTGCTCGCCGGAAAGCTGCGCCGTCGGCCGGTGATAGTGACTGGAGCTTTTGATTATTCTACCTGCCGGAAGGAAATTCCGGGTCTATGTTACCTAGATCGGCCTTTGTGGCAGAAGGCGGTACTGCGTACCTCTTTGTTGTTAGCTGATCGAAACCTGTTTATCTCAAGATCAGAGTGTGAAGAGGTTACCGCTAACCTGCGTGTCAGAAATCCAGTGTATGCAACGCTAGCGATCGACACCGATTACTATTCTCCTGACGAGGCTCTAACTGTTGAGTCGGATTATTTTTTCACGGTAACTTGGACGAGCCGTACCAATGCCATTCGCAAAGGGCTCATTCCGACGATAGAGGCGTTCGCGCGGGTTTCGGCTAGTGCCAGCCATCTTCGACTGGTCGTTGCTGGTAAGCATGGTGATTATCTGCAGGAGCTAAAGGCCCTGACACAGCGCTTGGGCATAGAAGAAAAGGTAGAGTTTGTCGGAATGATTTCTGATGAAGAGAAACTGCACCATTATCGAAATTGCCTGGCCTATGTTCAGCCAACGCTTTACGAAGGTTTCGGGCATGCAATCGGTGAAGCACTGGCGTGTGGGTCGCGAGTTATAACTTCTCCACGGGGGGCGGTGCCAGAAGTTGCGGGTGACTTCGCTTACTGGGTCCAGCCAGACAGCCCAGAGGAAATTGCATCCGCCATGGAGGCTGTTGTCGCAACGCCGGTTTGTGCTGAAGACGCCAAAGCCAGACACCAATGGATTTCCTCGAACTATTCCATCGCAGCTCGTCGTTCGGCGCTGAAAAGTGTTCTGGATTCCTTGTCGCTGGCGAAATAAGGAGAGTTCCAGTGAGAGTACACATAAAAGTCGATGGTGGTACCGCGTGTTGAGTCGTCTGATCGGCATGTTTGAAAACTCGAAGCTATTACAGCTTGTTGTCATCACCGCCTGCATTCAAGGTGGGGTAATAATAAGTCAGTTTTTAATCACGCCTTGGGTTGACCCATCAGTTGTTGGCATGGTGCGCTCGCTGGAAACAATTATTGCTCTTGTTATCCTTGCAGGTAGCTTGGGTATGCAGAGTATCGCCATTCGTGATACCGCGGCAAGTAATGACACTACTGATAAAAATGAAGTGCTTCGACAGGTTTTTCTGCTAGTAGTTATAGCATCAATCGGTGTCATTGCCTGTATATATGTTGCAAATAAGTTCGTGTGGAACTCTGTAATGAGCTCCTACGTGTTTACCACCTGTGGCTTAGTGCTGTTAACTAACTTGCTCCGTGTAACTACGGGGTTTGCGCAGGGTGCGAAGGTGATACGTGAGATTTACTTTGCACTGATGTTGGTTACGGGTGTCAGCATTGTTCTGCATGTTGTGTTGACCAAGTTTTTTGGTATCGAAGGCTGGATGACGGCTCGTTATATTGGAGAGTTGCTCTGTCTTGTTGCTGTGTGGTGGAAGCTGCGGTCGTATATTTTTAGCGCGCTGGATTTTCGCTTGGTAAACAGGCGTGAGTTGATAATGACCGCTAAGTCCGGGGTGACTGTCAATGCAAGTCTATTTGTGCGTTTGATGGTCGATAGTTTGCCCGTACTTATGTTGACTGCTTATCATGTGAAAATTGATGAGATCGGTTTTTTTGGTATAGCTTTGTTGAGTCTTAGTCTTGGTTTGCTTCCATTGACAATCATCGCGCAAAGGGCTATCCCGGATTTGGTGGAAGTAGTCAACGATAAAGAGATATTGCGTGAAAGGCATCATGCGTTCTTCAGAAGTATGTTGAAGATATCCTCTTCGGTTGCGTTGTTGTTGATAGTGATTTCCCTTGTATGGTTTTTGCTTGTGGGAGGTGTTTACAAACAGGCAGCCATTTATATGTTTGTGCTGGCATTAACGCTGCCGTTGAAAGCTATTGCTCTTGTGAGTGGTACTATGTTGCTTGCACTGCGTGTATTTAGTTTGAGTTTGAAAGTCAATATAGTCGAAGGGCTGAGCGTTGCTTTGATTTTATACTTGAGCATTACGCATTTTGGGGCGTGGGCGGGTGTTTTGGGGTATGCAACGGGTGTTGTTTTGTCCTCTATGCTGCTTTTGGTTGCGGTGAGACTCCGTCTCGCTGATTTATGACTCTAGAGGATAATGCCTTGGAAGATAAATATTCGGAGCAAGGGCGTTTACAAACGCCTATTGGAAAGAGAGTATTTGATTGTTTTGGTTTTGGTTTTTTCTTCGTGGTGATCTGGTTTGCCGGCGTGATCGTTCCGCTGTATCCATTCATTATGGGGTTCGATGGGTTTAGTCTGTATTGGGATTTCAACTATTCGGATAAAGGTAGTTCTATAGATTATGCTGTTTTGTTATATGTTCTGGCTTTGGTTTTTGTTTTAATGGGCTGTTGGTTAGGGCGAAAGACTCACTTGAATTTTCCCGTTAAGGTTCGCTACATAGTGAGCTCCAGAATCTTCTCTCAAAGGTCTACAATATTTACGTTAATGGCACTGCTGGCCTTTGCAGCCATTCTTATAATCCTCGGAGGGGTATGGGGGCTGCTTTATGGTGCGAGCGATAGAATAAGAGCATTTGCAGGGTTGAACGGCCTGTTTCTTCTTCAGAATCTGTTTCTGTCTGTCTCGCTTGCCTGGTTTATACGCCTGACGGGCAGTAAAAAAAGAACGCTGTCCGAACGCTTTTGTTTTTGGTTATATTTTTTTAGTGGTTTGTTTATTTGCGCGCTTCAAGGTCAGAAGTCGACAATTTTCATCATTATATTGGCGATGATTGTCGTTAGACATTATCGTGTTAAACGTGTCAACGTCATAAAAGGGGCTGTGCTTGGCGGAGTGATGTTTATCTCTTTAATGGCGTATCATCTTTTTAAGCAAGAATTTCTTGTGGCTGGCAAGTTCTTTTTTATTAACGAAGAGCAAGGCGTTTTTCTATCCTTCATTCACTTTTTGGCGACTCAGTTCACAGGCAACCTAATGCAGTTGCAAACAATGACTGTGCTGGTAGATGCGATGCCTGAGAGGCTTGAATGGCAAAACGGAACAACTCTGTTGATGCTCGTGTTGATTTTGATCCCTTCGGGTCTTTTTCCCGATAAGCCGCTCACTGCCGCGGGCGTATTTACAGAAGCCTTTTGGCCAGATAAATGGCTTTTGCAGGGCACGACAATGCCACCGGGTATTTTTGGTGAGCTTTACATGAATTTTGGTACCTTAGGTGTACTGTTTGGCGGTTTTTTCCTTGGGCTTATAGGAGGACGGCTTTATGGCGCGGTTATCTATAACCCTCAAAGTGATCGAGCGCTAGGTCTATATGCATTGGCGGTGGCCTCCCTGCTTCACCTTTTTCGAGGCGAATTGGCTTCGGTCGCTCTTCTCATAGCGTCTATATTAATACCTTTTTTGTTCTTGAGCTCAAAGCGCGACGAGCCTGTTAACAACCCAATTTAGAGAAATTGATATGTGTGGAATTTTGGGCTACATTCATAACGGAACGCGAGAGTCTATTGATTTCTCTTCAGCGCTTTCGTTTATTCGACGTCGCGGGCCAGATGATCAAGGTGTTTGGTCTGATACCGACGTTGGTGTATGGCTGGGTCAGGTGCGCCTTTCCATTCTTGATACGACTTCAGCCGGGCATCAACCGATGGTCTCTGCCGATGGGCGAGTGGTGATGGTGTTTAATGGTGAAATCTATAACTTTCGTGAGTTAAGAGCTCATCTCGAAGCTGCGGGAGATCATTTTTCCAGCCAGTCAGATTCCGAAGTATTGCTCGCGCTCTTCTGTCGCTACGGAATCGAGTGTTTGAATCGGTTAAACGGGATTTTCGCGGTCGTATTCTGGGAACGTGATACTCAAACACTTTGGGTGGCCCGGGATCAGCTCGGCGTCAAACCGCTTTATATCCATTCCAATAATGGTTGCTTTGCATTTTCAAGTGAAATGAAAGGCTTGATTAGAGGGGGCTTCAGTAAAACTGAAATTGACCCGCAAGCCGTGCTGGCGCACCTTGGTTTTCTTTGGTCGCCAGGCGATCGCACGATTGTGCGGGATATCAAAAAGGTTTTACCTGGCCAAGCCTTATGTGTCCGTAATGGGCATATCGAGAAGAGCTGGTTCTACTATGAACTGCCTATTTCAGAGAAACCCCTGAAAAAGACGGTTGCCGATGTCGCTGTCGATGTCGCCGATGCAGTCAGGACTGCCGTCCAGCGTCAGTTGGTGTCTGATGTACCGTTGGGTTCATTCTTGTCAGGCGGGTTGGATTCCAGCGCCATAGTTGCGTTTGCCGCACAGGAAATACGCGATAAAGGGCGGTTGCAGTGCTTCAGTATTCGTGTCGACAATGGATCCACTGCAAACGAAGGCTTCGCGGATGACCTTCCGTACGCACAGCGCGTTGCCAAGCATCTGGACGTCGACCTACATGTTGTAGGCGTCGGTGACGAGATGATGGATCGTCTACCAGAAATGGTTTATCTGCTTGATGAGCCTACACCGGATCCAGCTGCACTGAATGCGTTGTTCATTTCCGAGCTGGCAAGCCAGAACGGCATTAAGGTTCTGTTGTCCGGTGCTGGGGGGGATGACATTTTTACCGGCTATCGCCGTCATTTCGCTTTGGCGCAAGAGCGTTGGTGGGGAGGGATGCCTCGCCCGCTGCGCTCGGTACTGGCCCGTAGTTCAAGTTTGCTTCCGGCATCCTCTCCGCTGTCTCGCCGTCTCGGGAAGGCTTTTCGATACGCGGACTTGCCGGCAAATGATCGCTTGATCAGTTATTTCCTTTGGCTTGAGCCTGATCAGGCTTATAGTTTGTTAGCCCCGGACTTGCGACGTGAGTTGGCAGCAGATGATCTGTTTGCCCCCATGCGAGAAACACTCTCGCGGCTACCTTCGGATGCTACGCCCCTGGATAAAATGCTTACCCTGGAGTGCAAGCATTTTCTCACCGATCACAATCTCAATTACACCGATAAAATGGGTATGGCGACGGGCGTTGAAGTGCGTGTACCGCTGCTGGATCTTGATTTGGTACGCCTGGCAGGTTCATTGCCTTCGGATATCAAACAAAAAGGTCGGGAGGGGAAATGGATTTTCAAGAAAGCCATGGAACCCTATCTGCCTCACGATGTTATCTACCGACCCAAGACCGGCTTCGGTGTGCCGCTTCGCAACTGGTTGCAAGGACGTTTGAAGCCTTTGGTCGATGAGGTGCTTTCCCCAGCATCCCTGCTTAAGAGGGGGATTTTCGACCCTAAGGCAGTGGCGCATCTGATCGATGCAGATCGTTCTGGTCGGGTAGACGCTGCCTATACGTTGTTCGGCATCGTTTGCATGGAACTCTGGTGCAAGCAGTACCTGGACGGCAATTTCGCCCTCGACGGTTGAGTGGGCGCCGACGCCCCGACCATATCCGATGGTAGGATAGACAGCTCTATACAAGTTTCTCAGTGATGAGTGAATTTTTAACTTTATTGGTGTGAATGCATGAAGCAGGTTGTTCAGAACATGGCTAGCGGTGAGACGTCATTGGTTAACGCGCCGGCTCCCGCTGTTCGCGGTGGTGCGCTAAAGATCAATACAACCAATACGCTGATTTCTGCCGGCACGGAACGCATGCTGGTAGGGTTTGGGCGGGCCAACTGGTTGGAAAAAGCTCGCCAGCAACCTGACAAGGTTCGTATGGTTCTGCAAAAGGTTCAGACCGATGGCTTGGCGACAACCGTCGAAGCCGTTCGCTCGAAGCTTGCACAACCGTTGCCCCTGGGATATTGCAATGTAGGTGTCGTGGGTGCCGTCGGGAAGGATGTGACCGGCTTCAAGCCCGGCGACCGTGTTGTTTCCAATGGTCCTCATGCCGATATCGTTGTTGTTCCCAAGAATCTGTGTGCCTTGATTCCCGACTCGGTGAGCGATGAAGCCGCCTCGTTTACGGTGTTGGCCAGTATTGGCTTGCAGGGTATCCGGCTCGCTCAACCGACACTAGGGGAAACCTTCGTAGTCACCGGCGTTGGTCTGATCGGATTGATGACGGTTCAACTCCTGCGGGCTCAAGGCTGTCGAGTACTTGCCATTGACTTCGATGAACAAAAGCTGGCTTTGGCTCGCAGTTATGGTGCCGAAACCTGCAATCCCGGCAAGGGAGAGGATGTTGTTTCTGCGGGGATGACGTTCAGCCGCGGAAGAGGGGTGGATGGCGTCATTATCACGGCATCTACCAAGTCTTCCGATCCTGTCACCCAAGCGGCACATATGTGTCGCAAACGGGGGCGTATTGTTCTGGTCGGGGTAACCGGGCTTGAGTTGAGTCGAGCTGACTTCTATGAAAAGGAACTGACATTTCAGGTTTCATGTTCTTACGGGCCCGGGCGCTATGATCCAAGTTACGAAGATCAAGGCAACGACTTCCCGATAGGTTTTGTCCGTTGGACTGAACAGCGCAACTTCGAAGCCGTTCTGGATATGCTCGCCAGCGGCCAATTGGAGGTTAACTCGTTGATCTCCCATCGGGTTGCATTCGAAGAAGCAGCGGATGCCTATCAGACGCTTACGACGGATAACTCGGCGCTGGGCATCATTCTTCAATACACCTCCCAAGATACCGAGCGAAACATCAAGGAAGTAGTACTGGCACCCGGTGCGGCGGCCAGTTTCGACCCCGTCAAACCTGTTGTTGGCTTCATTGGCGCAGGAAACTATGCATCAAGAATGCTGATACCGGCATTTAAGGCCGCAGGTGCTCAGTTCCATACGATTGTTACTGCCGGCGGTATCAATGGTGTCATTCACGGTAGCAAGGCAGGATTTGCACAGGCCTCGACTGATATCAATGCGATGCTTGGCGAGCGTACGATCAACACCGTCGCAATTGTCACTCGTCACGACAGCCATGCTCATTTTGTCAGCCAGGCGTTGGAGGCAGGTAAACATGTCTTCGTCGAAAAGCCTTTGGCAATTGAAGCCCAGGATCTGGTGACGGTTGAAGAAGCCTATCGAAATGCCGTTGAAAAAGGGCTCAAACCACATTTGATGGTTGGGTTCAATCGACGTTTTTCGCCTCAGGTACAAAAGATGAAGGCGTTGCTTGCGGCTGTCAAAGAGCCTAAGTCTTTCATCATGACGATGAATGCCGGAGCGATTCCCTCGAATCACTGGACCCAGAACCCCTCAGTCGGCGGTGGCCGTATTATTGGTGAAGCGTGTCATTTCATTGATCTGATGCGCTTTCTGGCAGGTAGCAAAATTGTTTCGATCCAGGCCCGTAGAATGGGGGATACGCCAGCTGTAGCAATTACTGAAGATAAAGCGGCAATTACCCTCGGGTTTGAGGATGGCTCTTTCGGCACAATCCACTATCTGGCCAATGGAGCTTCAAGCTTTCCAAAAGAGCGGGTTGAAGTCTTCGCTGCTGGGCGTGTCCTGCAATTGGATAACTTCCGCAAGTTGAAAGGTTTCGGTTGGCCGGGCTTCAGCAAGCTGAATCTCTGGAAGCAGAACAAGGGGCAAAGCGAGTGTGCTGCGGCTTTCCTGGCCGCGGTGGAAAATGGGACTGTCACGCCGATCACCTCTGATGAAATATTCGAAGTGGCACGCGTGAGCATTGAAGTTGCCCGGATTCTGCGCGAGCAATGAGCCTTCTTCTTGTTAAGGCCAAAACTGCGATAGCTCTCGGTTTTGGCAATCTGGCGCGTGCATTGGGCTACCGGCTTGGGGTCAAGACGGGCTTGAACCCGGTCCGACGCCTTCGGGCTGAAGTTCCCCAGGGGCCGTTTTTTGCGGAAAGTGCTAGGCAGGCCGCCTCGTTACCATGTGCATCCCAATGGGATTCCCAGGTCCGATATTTCGGGGCATGGGAATGCCCGATATCTGACGCACCTCCTGATTGGCATTTGAATCCTCTGAATGGAGTTCGAGTGCCTGATCCTGGACGGGAATGGTGGCGGATTCCTGATTTTGATGCCGCTGTCGGTGATATAAAGAATATCTGGGAAGCGTCGCGCTTTGACTGGACGTTGACCTTTGCCCAGAAGTCCTGTGTTGGCGGCTCTGCGGGAACTGTACAGTTAAACGCTTGGCTGGCGGATTGGTGCGTCAATAATCCTCCCTATTGCGGTCCTAACTGGAAGTGCGGCCAGGAGGCGTCCATTCGAGTCCTACACTTGGCAATGAGTTCGGTCATTCTCGAACAGTTTGCCAGCCCATTACCAGGTCTCGTGGACCTGGTTCTGCTGCATCTCCAGCGTATTGAGCCGACGCTGAGCTATGCGATGGCTCAGGATAATAACCACGGGACTTCGGAGGCGGCTGCGCTTTTTGTCGGCGGCAGTTGGTTGACGTTAAGTGGTCGCCCTGAGGGCGAACGCTGGCAGCGTTTGGGGCGCAGATGGCTTGAAAATCGTGCCGCTCGGTTGATTGAGCAAGACGGCAGCTTCAGCCAGTACTCCGTCAATTATCACCGGGTGATGCTCGACACTTTTTCCATGGTTGAAGCCTGGAGAAAAAAACTGGCGCTCCCGGCGTTCTCTGCCACCTTCCAGCTCAGGGCTCGCGCAGCCGCGCATTGGTTATTTTCTTTAGTCGACGAGCATTCGGGTGATGCTCCGAACATTGGCGCAAATGATGGCGCCCGACTGCTCCCTCTGACGGATACGGACTATCGCGATTTCAGGCCTGCCGTCCAGTTGTCCATGGCGTTGTTTGCCGGAAAGAGAGCCTACGAAGCTGCAGGTGAGTGGGATCTGCCACTGCGCTGGCTGCTGCTGCCGAGTCCATCGGCTGTAGCGGCACGGCCAGCTAGTCAACTGTTTGATCATGGTGGTTATGCATTGTTACGGCGTGAGCAGACCTACGCCGTATTGCGCTATCCGCGATTCCGATTTCGGCCCAGCCAGGCAGATGCCCTGCATGTGGATCTATGGCGTGCAGGTATTAACTTGCTCCGGGACGCAGGTACTTTCAGCTACAACACCTCAGCGCAGTGGTTGAGTTATTTTCCTGGAACCGCCAGCCACAACACGCTTCAATTTGATGGGCGAGACCAGATGCCCAGACTCAGCCGGTTTCTTTTTGGGGAATGGCTGCGAACGCGAGAGGTCGAAAGCCTGGTTGACCAGGTTGCCGACAGCTCATGCGGCGCCACGTATGTCGATGGTAGCGGAGTCCGTCACGAGCGGCACGTCAGTCTGACGGATGTCGGCTTGCAGGTCAGAGATGAATTTACCGGGTTCAAGGATCGTGCAGTTCTACGATGGCGCTTGCAGCCGGGGGACTGGCGGCTTGAAGGCGACGTTCTGACCAACGGCTCGCATCGAATATCGGTCATTGGCAGCATGCCTATCGTTCGTCGAGAGCTCGTCCAGGGTTGGGAGTCTCGTTACTACTTACAAAAAACTGAAGTGCCGGTGCTAGAGGTTGAGGTGACTTCGGCGGGCGTTTTGACTACGGAGTATCACTGGTAGACATGAAAGTCCTTTATTTTCATCAGCATTTTTCGACTCCGAAAGGAGCGACCGGTATTCGGTCTTATGAGATGGCTTGCCGTCTGGTTGCCAGGGGGCACCAGGTGACAATGGTCTGTGGCAGCTATGGTGGTGGCCAAACCGGGCTGGAAAGCCCTTTCGTTGGTGGAAAACGCCAAGGTATGGTCGATGGTATCGAGATCATCGAATTTGACTTGGCGTACTCCAACAGCGATGGCCTGTTTGTCCGAGCGCTGAGCTTTTTGAAGTTTGCCGTGCGCAGTATCGGTATTGCGTTAACCGAGCGTTACGACCTGGTTTTTGCGACCACTACGCCATTGACAGCTGGTATCCCCGGAATATTCGCCCGGTGGTTTCGCAATAAGCCTTTTATATTCGAGGTTCGGGATCTCTGGCCCGAGCTGCCGAAAGCGATGGGCGTCATTCGTAATCCAGTGATCCTTGCTGCCATGTCTTTCCTTGAGTGGGCGAGTTATCGTTCGGCTCACCGTCTCATTGGCTTGTCACCCGGTATTGTGAAAGGTATTGCGCACCGCGGTGTAGCACATGATCGAATCGAAATGATTCCAAACGGTTGTGACCTTGATATTTTCAACACGCATGCTGCGCCATGGTTGCCGGCTGGCGTGGATAAAAGTCATCTGGTTGCGGTTTTTGCCGGCACTCACGGGGTGGCCAACAACCTGAATGCGGTACTGGATGCGGCTCGAGAACTGAAACTGCGAAAGCGCGATGATATCCGGCTTGTTTTGATCGGGCAGGGCAAGCTCAAACCCGCGCTTCAAAAACGCGCAGCGCAAGAACACTTGGACAATGTGATATTTCACGACCCGGTGAACAAGGCCCGGTTGTCGGGTTTGATGGCCAGCGCAGATCTGGGCCTGCAAATATTGGCAAACGTACCAGCCTTTTACTACGGTACGTCGCCTAACAAGTTTTTCGACTATATCGCTTCGGGGTTACCTGTTTTAAATAACTATCCTGGTTGGCTTGCTGAGATGATCGCCAAGGAAAACTGCGGTTTTGTCGTACCTCCTGACGATGCTGCGCTTTTTGCAGATGCCTTGATACAGGCGGCGGATGATCGTGACGACCTGCTGGACAAGGGCGCACGCGGCAGAGAATTGGCGGTCAGAGAGTTTGATCGACGCAAGTTGGCCGATCGATTTGTGGATTGGCTGGAGGGTGTTGCCAGATGATCAAGCGTGGGTTTGATTTATTTGCGTCCTTGCTTGGACTAATTCTGCTTTCCCCGGTCATAGCAGTAATTGCCTGGAACATCCGCAAGAAACTGGGATCTCCCGTTCTGTTTCGTCAGGTACGTCCAGGACGTCATGGCAAACCGTTCGAAATGATCAAGTTCCGCACGATGCGAGATGCTCATGATGCGAACGGCGAACCTTTACCAGATTCACAACGCATGACAGTCTTTGGGAGTTTCCTGCGGTCCAGTAGCCTGGATGAATTGCCCGAGTTGTGGAATGTGGTTAAAGGCGATATGAGTCTTGTGGGCCCTCGTCCGCTGCTTATGGAATATCTGCCTCTCTACAACGCAGAGCAATACCGTCGTCATGAGGTGCGCCCGGGCGTGAGTGGTTGGGCGCAAGTCAACGGGCGCAATGCAATCGAATGGGAAGAAAAGTTCAAGCTGGATACTTGGTACGTTGATAATCAGTCTTTTTGGCTGGATATTAAGGTCATTTTCCTGACGATCAAGAAAGTTCTGGTACGTGATGGTATCAGTGCCGAGGGCGAAGCTACAGCATCGAAGTTTACGGGCTCCAAGTCATGAGCCGCCTTGCGGTATTAGGTGCAAGCGGCCATGGCAAAGTCGTCGCGGATACAGCCGAATGCTGTGGATGGGACATCATTGAGTTCTTCGATGACGCGTGGCCTGGCTTGGTTCGAAATGGTGCCTGGAATGTCGTAGGCAACACCGAGAGGCTGATGGCCGCTGTGCATGAATATGACGGAGTGCTGGTGGCGATCGGCAACAATCGGGTCCGCCAAGCAAAACTGTGCCAACTAAAGGCGGCGGGCGCTAAACTGGTTACGCTGCGCCATCCGGGTTCAACAGTCAGCCGGTATGCCACGGTTGGTGAGGGATCGGTGATTTTTGCTGGAGCGGTTGTGAATGCCGATGCGAGAGTTGGCAGTGGCGCTATTCTCAATACGGGCTGCAGTGTTGACCACGATTGTCTATTGGGGTCGTGTGTGCACATCAGCCCCGGCGCCCGGCTTGCAGGGGGCGTCTGCGTTCAGGATATGAGCTGGATAGGCATAGGCGCCTGCGTACGACAACTTGTGAGCATCGGTTCAAAGGTCATGGTTGGCGCTGGAGCCGTAGTAGTCAGAGACGTGCCAGACGAGGTTACAGTCGCCGGAGTACCGGCCAGGTTATTGCACGGTTCTTGAAAAGTCGTCGCTGCGCGAACAACGTGTCAAGCGAATTGCAACGGGGCTCATGTTGACGAGTCTTTCATATTTTCGAATGAAAACTGACGGGTACTGGTTGTGTTGAATTCACCATTTTCTCCTTGGCCTTCTTTTACTGAAGAAGAGGCTGATGCCGTACGTGATGTGGTTCTGTCCAATAAGGTTAACTACTGGACCGGTACACAGGGGCGTGAGTTTGAAAAGGAGTTCGCGGCATGGGCGGGAACCGAATTCGCCATCGGGCTGGCCAACGGAACGGTTGCCCTGGACCTTGCCTTGAAGGCCTTGGGCATTGGTGCCGGCGATGAAGTAATTGTCACCTCACGCACTTTTCTTGCTTCTGTTTCCAGCATTGTAAATGCCGGGGCTGTTCCGGTTTTCGCTGATGTGGATCGCGATTCTCAGAACTTCAGCGCGCAGACTATCCGCGCTGTGCTGACTCCTCGCACCCGAGCCCTAATCTGTGTGCATTTGGCCGGCTGGCCTTGTGACATGGATCCGATCATGGCTTTGGCCGAGGAGTTCGATCTTAAAGTGATCGAAGATTGTGCCCAAGCTCATGGTGCTCGTTATAAGGGGCGCCCAGTGGGGTCAATTGGCCACATCGCAGCCTGGTCCTTTTGTCAGGACAAGATCATGACGACAGGCGGAGAGGGCGGAATGGTCACAACCAACGATCGTAAGCTCTGGTCGGATATGTGGTCGTTCAAGGATCATGGCAAAAGCTGGGAGGCAGTCTATGAACGTGACCATCCCCCTGGCTTTCGCTGGTTGCACGAAAGCTTCGGTACGAACTGGAGAATGCTAGAGGTTCAGGCCGTAATCGGTCGGATTCAACTCAAACGCATGACAGATTGGCAAGCCAGTCGGCTTGCGAATGCGGGTCAGATATGGGAGTGCGCCAGCCAACTCAAGGGTTTGCGTGTGCCAATCGCGCCTGAGGGTAGTGTTCACGCGGCGTATAAGTGCTACGTGTTTGTCGAGCCTCAGGCACTCAAGGCCGGGTGGGATCGTGATCGTATTCTGGCGGAGATTTCGGCACGAGAAGTTCCGGTATTTTCTGGGTCCTGCTCCGAGGTCTATCTCGAGAAGGCGTTTGACAATACTGGCTGGCGGCCAGCGAGCCGGTTGCCGGTGGCGAGGGAACTCGGTGAAACGAGTATGATGTTTCTTGTGCATCCAACGCTGACGCGGTCTGAAATTGAAAAAACATGTTCGGTCCTAAAAGCGGTCATGCAGCTAGCTACCGAGGAGTAATCGGTTAGTACATGGGTAGTGGCATGTGTTTTTCCAAGCTTAAGCATATTCTTAACGTCTTGGTCAACGAGAATCCTTCAAGAGTTTTCTTGCCGTTACCCAACAAGGCGCAGGTGTGATCTTAGGAGTAGCAGAGGTGTTTCAAGGTGTTATGGATAAGTTAAGAGTCTTTTTATTGGGGCTGACGCGACGGCAAAAACGCGCCTTTCAAGTAGTGACCGACGTTTTTCTCGTCTGGTTTGCTCTGTGGATGGCCTTTGTTGTTCGCTTAGGGGTTGATGAGTTGATCAATCCGTTCAAGGAGTACCTTTGGTTGTTCTTGAGCGCCACAATCGTTGCTATTCCTCTGTTTGTGCGTTTTGGCATGTACCGCGCGGTAATGCGCTACTTCGGCAACGACGCATTAATTGCTATTATTAAAGCTGTGAGTTTGTCAGCATTAATTCTCGCTCTGATAGTTTATTGGAACAACAATCAACAAGCCTTCGTTCCGCGCTCGGTCATCTTCAATTACTGGGGATTGAGCATGATTATGATTGGCGGCCTACGTCTTGCTATGCGTCAATATTTTCTAGGCGATTGGTTCGCTGCTGCACAGCATGTTCCGTTCACTAGCCGAGACGATGGATTACCGAGGGTGGCTATTTATGGGGCTGGCGCAGCGGGTAATCAATTGGTTGCGGCCTTACGGATGGGGAGACTCATGCGTCCTGTCGCGTTTATTGATGATGATAGCAGTATTGCTGATCGGGTCATTTCGGGGTTACATGTTTATAAACCCAAGCATATCCAACAGATGGTTGATATGACTGGTGCCCAGCAAATACTTCTTGCAATCCCTTCTGCCAATCGTGGGCGCCGCCGAGAAATATTGAGTTTTCTTGAGGGTTTTTCCCTTCACGTGCAAAGCGTACCTGGCTTTATGGATCTGGCCAGTGGGCGAGTGAAGGTTGATGATATTCAGGAAGTTGATATAGCCGACTTGCTGGGTCGAGACTCCGTGCCTCCGCAAGATGATTTGTTGGAACATTGTATCAAGGGGAAGTCGGTCCTTATAACCGGGGCCGGCGGTTCAATAGGATCGGAACTTTGTCGACAAATTCTTGCTCTTCAGCCGACAACATTACTGCTTTATGAACATAGTGAGTTCAATCTCTACAGCATTTTGCAAGAGTTGGAGCAGCGGGTTTTACGCGAGTCTTTGACTGTAAGATTATTACCTATCCTAGGGTCTGTCCGTAACCAGGAAAAACTCTTGGATATCATGAATACTTGGCATGTTGATACGGTATATCATGCAGCAGCCTATAAGCATGTACCTATGGTTGAACACAATATTGCTGAAGGAGTAATGAATAATCTGATAGGCACATTGAGCACTGCGCAGGCGGCTTTAAGAGCAAAGGTAGCGAATTTTGTGCTTATTTCTACTGATAAGGCTGTGCGTCCAACCAATGTAATGGGGAGTACCAAGCGTCTTGCTGAAATGACGCTGCAGGCATTGAGTAAGGAGATGGCTCCGGTCTTGTTTGGTGATAAAGCCAATGTTTCCTATATTAATAAAACCCGCTTTACAATGGTGCGTTTCGGAAACGTTTTGGGTTCTTCCGGGTCAGTGATTCCGTTGTTTCATAAGCAAATCAAGTCGGGTGGCCCAATAACAGTTACACATCCAAAAATCACTCGATATTTCATGAGTATTCCCGAAGCAGCCCAATTGGTTATCCAGGCCGGCTCAATGGGGCAGGGTGGGGACGTATTTGTTCTGGATATGGGCGAGCCAGTGAAGATCGTTGAGTTGGCAGAAAAAATGGTTCATTTATCGGGTCTGAGTATTCGGTCTGAGAAGGCCCCTCAAGGTGATATCTCCATCGAGTTTACTGGGCTGCGGCCGGGCGAGAAGCTCTATGAAGAACTTTTAATTGGTGACAATGTTGTAATGACGTCGCACCCAATGATTATGAGCGCGAGTGAGGACTATTTGTCTTGGGATATATTGAAGGAGCGTCTGACAGAATTGCTTAATGCTGTTGAGAAGGACGATTACAGCCGCGTTCGTCAGCTTCTACGTGAAACGGTCAGTGGTTACTCTCCTGACGGTGAAATCGTCGATTTGATATATCAGCAACGACGACTTGATCCCTGATTTTTTCTCTACAGTTCTTGTTGCCTTTTCAAAAAATAATAATTCAGGCATTTGTGGCGACTTCACAAGTACAAGTTTTTGTTTGCTTAGAGTCAACTATTCTCCAACCTCTTCGATCTCTTGGGTTTATCGAGGGGTTGGGGGCCTTCATTGATTGTAACCGCTCTACGAACCCACATTCCAAGCAACTAACTGAAGCCCGATGCTGCGCTCCCGATTTCTTTCTGGGGGGCTGCCAGCCATGATGCGCCCCGACAGCAAAGTCGAAAAAGTCTATCTCTACCCCAAGCCCGTGGACTTTCGAAAGTCCATCGACGGCCTTACAGCCTTGGTTGAGCTAGATATCAAGGTGGCCGTGTTTGACCCTGTACTGTTCGTCTTCCTCAACAAAGCCCGTAACCGCATCAAGGTCGCCCGATGCCACGGACGAGGCGATCATCCTCAGCGTTCAGGAACTGAACTAGTTGCTCGACGGTTTTGATCTCTGGAATCGTCCCCATCAGGTTTTGACGCCGCGCTATGTGGCCTGACCCGATGACCTTCCTGATGATCTGTCTTGCTCAAGCAATTGCTGCTTGAGGCGCTCAATCGCCAGGAGAAATCGTCCCAGGCTTATTAGACGCACATCGTCGATCTGAAAGAACAGATCAAGTTGTTGAGCGACCGTCTGTTGGGGCGAAAGTCCGAGCAAACCGGTGAGCCCAATACGCCGCAACTGGCCTTGTTCAATGAGCCTGAAAGTGAGCCGATGCCTTCAGTCGGTGACGCCGATGAAGAAGTTGTTTCGCCGACAGCACGCCGTGGCAAGCGTAAACCGTTGTCGGCCGATCTGCCGCGTATCGAAGTCATCCATGAACTGCCCGAACACGAACTGACCTGTACTTGCGGTTGCCGCAAACATGCCATCGGCGAAGAGACCAGCGAGCAACTGGACATCGTGCCGATACAGATCCGGGTCATCAAACATATCCGCAAGGTCTATGGGTGCAGAGGCTGCGAATCAGCCCCGGTCACGGCTGATAAACCTGCGCAACTGATCGAAAGGAGCATGGCCAGCCCAAGCGTACTGGCCATGCTGCTAACGACCAAATACGTCGATGGTCTGTTGCTGCACCGCTTCGAAAGTGTGCTGAGCCGACACGGCATCGAGATCCCTCGGCAAACGCTGGCTCGCTGATTATCCAGTGCAGCGAACACTTTCAGCCGCTGATCAATTTGATGCGTGACCGGCTGCTGGAAAGCCCGGTCATCCACTGCGATGAAACCCGTGTCCAGGTGTTGAAAGAACCGGATCGAGACCCGACCAGTCAATCCTGGATGTGGGGGCGGGCCAGTGGCCCACCTGATCGAAAAGTCGTGCTGTTTGATTACACGTCCAGCCGTGCGCAGGAAGTGCCGTTGCGCTTGCTGGAAAGTTACTGTGGCTATGTCATGACCGACGACTACGCCGGCTATAACGCGTTGGCTTTGCAGCCAGGTGTGGAACGTCTGGCGTGCATGGCCCACGCGCGTCGCAAGTTCGTGGACGCGCAAAAAGTGCAGCCCATGGGTAAAACCGGACGGGCCGATATCGCGCTGACGATGATCAACAAGCTGTACGGCATTGAGCGTGAGCTCAAGGACGTCAGCGATGAACAGCGGTTTGTCGGTCGACAGGAGAGAAGCCGCCAATCCTGATCCAACTGAAAAGCTGGCTGGATAAAACCCAGTCGAAGGTGACGGCACAAAGTGCGTTGGGCAAGGCCGTGCATTATCTGGCGAATAACTGGAGCCGGCTGGAGCGTTATGTCGAAGCGGGTTACTTGTCCATCGACAACAACGCGGCCGAAAGAGCGATCAAGCCGTTTGTCATCGGGTGCAAGGCCTGGCTATTCAGTGATACCGTCAACGGTGCCAGTGCCAGCGCGAAGATCTACAGCTTGGTCGAGACCGCCAAGGTCAACGGCCAAGAGCCTTTACGTGGCTGCCGCACGCCTCGTCAGTAACAGACTACGAAGCTCTGCTACCGTGGAACTACTCACCCGAAATGCCACAGTAAACCGTTGGGCAGGTGGGGTTTATGGATCGCATACGAAACAACGCCATCCCCAGAACGAGCCAAAGCACCTGATCGGCTGGCAAGCGGCGCCTACGGATGGTGGCTTGGGAGGAGAGCCCGAGTGCCGATGCAACCCACTCGACCGGGATGTTCTGGGTGAAGGTGCTCAGGTCTGAGAAGTTAAAAAGGTCGCCAAGGTCGAGCAGTTCTTGCTGAATAGACATAAAAAATCCGATGCTAGGAGTTTGGCATCGGATTTTCTAGGAAGCCCAGCGTGAGCTCAAATGCTTAAGTGAACAGCATTACGCGTTCTGCGGGCTTTCCTTTCACTAAAAATTCACGAAAAAGGTAGTGGCTCGACCATATAGCAATCCACACAATCATCCGTGATCACTGTATCTAGAATAATCCCGCCCTCAACAGTAGGTCGGAGAAATCCAGTCCGAATTGACGAAGTATAAACTCCAACATTTACTGTGTTGAGCTGCGCGCGCGCATTAATTGACACGCAATCAATACTGTAATTCATGCCCATCCCAACGCCACAGTTCTCACCGCCTGAATTGATCACGCGGGTGGAGTCCTGTCCTTCAATGACAACGCCCCATGCGGTTTGACCGGATTCAATACCAGGCTCCGTCGCAGTGCAGTAACTATTAAGAATCGTGTTGTACTCACCGCCATTATCAAGCAAAAGCATGCAGCGGCCAGTCCAATCTACTGATGTAATGTTCTCGAACACACAGTGCTGCGCGTAGTGCAAGTGCAAGCCAACAGTGGCGTTACCGGTGAACTCGAGGTTCCGAATGTAAACATTCTTGATGGGTTCGCACAAGGCAACAATAGCGTTCTCGGGGTGATCACGCTTCATAACTCGGTTAAGAATCAGAGAGTCTGCCAATACATAGATGACCTGGCGCACCTCGAGCGGCCCATCAAGCGGCATCGAGTAGGTGTCGAAGTCGGTGGATGCGTCCGAGATCACGATCCACGACCCATTTGTATAAGGCGTCGTGTCAGCGACAAATATTTGAGTCGTATTTACGTATGCCGGCGCCGTCAGGTAGCTTCCCGGGCGCACGTTCCCCTGGTAGTCGATGCCGGCATAGCTAGGATCGGTCGGCTGTTCTGAATTTCTCCCAACGCCAGAAACGTCAATTGTCACCTTGTCGATGCCTGGTGCCGGCTCGATTATCTGGCCGCTATAGGGCCAGTTGTCGTCACGGTTGAGAAGGACCGTGGTTCCAATTGGGCATTCAGGACCATTGATTTGCAGCCAGCGGTAGCCAGCTTTTAGCAAGGACTGAATCTGAGGGCCGTTGTCATTTTCAGGGTCGGGGGTGAAAACGTAAGGGGTATCTTTATAGATTGGCATGATTCTCCTCGTAACTATTTAAGTAACGCCAAATCGGCGCACCAACAACTGTACATATATACAGCTATTTTTTAAAGTAATTACGTAACCAATTGATAAATATATTTTTTCTACACCTCAGCTGATCCAGATCACCTCACCACCAATAGCTGCCAGTTAGTCCTTTAAGCGCAGCCAACAGGTAAACGCACGCGCGTAAGCCTGACACGCGCACTGGACTATTACGGCTTTGTTTCCGTCGTCGGTTATGGCAGTAATTCTTGGAACATGCGCGGGGTCAAGCTTTGCTAGATGGGCTGCATGAACCACGCCACCGGCGCTACGAGTGGCAGGCTCATTTCAGCCACTGGCTGAATCCTCGAGGAAAACTGACAGCCAGCCGGAGATAAGCAATGCAAGCTGGAGGCATCGGCATTACTGATCGCGGCCGGGACATCACTGTGCAGCCCCTCGTGCTCGGCCAACTTCTGGCTCATGCGCGAGTCCAGCACCTGCCATGTGCCGGTGGCGCTGATCACCATCGCCAGCAGGATCGCGCCCAGTATTTGACGGGGCATCATCACTACACGTCCTTGAAGAAGTTGTGGTGACCCAGGCGTAGCGTCTGCTTTGCCGCAGTGCCACGTCCTTGATCGATCCGGGCGTTCCGCTCTCATAGAGCCGCATCGGCACGCAGTTCGCCTCCCGCTCCGACTGCTCGCCAAGACGGCCTTTTCACCATACCTTGTATACTGCAAGTCGGCCCGGCTGAAACATAAGCAGGCACAGACAAAGGACACTGGACGCAGATTGAGGAGCGGTATTTGACGTAAGTGCTCAAGGAGGCCGGAGAGGCCGCAAAACTGCTACGTAGAATGGGAGGAGGAAGAGATGCCACGCTTCCATGAGGTGTGAGCGCTGTCGCTGCACCTGTACAAGAAAGCCGGAAAGGATGGGCAGAAGATCGCAGGCCATGCGAGTGAGGGCATGACCAAAAACTACCAGCGAGATCGCGAGGAAATCATTTGGTCCGAGGCGATCCCGGACGTGAATATTAGCGAAATCACCGGATAGTTTTGCGCAGGCATCGGCATAGGGGGCGGCCTTCACAGGCCGCTCCCCTGCCACACCACCCGGCATGCGGCTCCGCACCGGGCGGTTCGAGAGATTGAGGTTATGAGAGACGTACTAATCCCTGCCTGTCGAACCACGCAATAGTAAGCACGCGATTCAGCTCCAGACGACTGTTATGCCACCAGTGGCAGGTGTTTCCTGCCACCTTCTGCGCCACCTGGTTACCAGAATGCTCTGGCGGAGAGGATAAACGGCATTTTGAAGACCGAGTTCCTGCTGTATCGCCCTAAAAATCTGGCGGACGCAGTGAAAATGGTGGATGAGTCGGTGCTGATCTACAACGGGGAACGGCCACACCTGTCCCTGAAATACAAAACGCCCGATGCGGTGCATCGGGCGTTTTGAGACTGAAACAGGTGTAAACCTATTTCAGGACTAGACAGTAGATCTAGTGAACCTGCTTATCTGTCGTGACTTCCCTATGCTTGCGACTATCCTTTTCCCCATACGGTGAGTTGGGTCTTCAACCGCCTTGTGGATGATCCATGAAACAAAAATAGTAACCGTCGTTTGGATGATTAGGGCAGGAATGGCACCAATTCCATGATCTATCATAATTCTCATGCCAACAAAGCCTAGTGCGCCATGGCAGGCATATAGCGGATAGCTGATGTTTGAAAAAAAAGTGAAGATAGGGCCGCCCGCCCAACTGCTTGCAAAAAGATATAGAACTGTGAAAAAGGCAAAAGCCATAAAGTAGGCCGCGATTACTTCAAAGGGCCACCCCTCGGTGAATCCACTGTAACCAAAAACGCATAGCATACTGATACTTATGGCAAAGAGTTTTTCGCTGCTAATAAAACCCCGGTAGTGATAGTTGAATGCCACGCCGATCATCATGAAGAAAATGTATTTTATCGGAAAAACGAAGGCGGCTAGCGCGCCGGCCTGGTGGATATTCCCCGGATAAAAGTTAGCCACCATCACGGTAGATACGCTTAGCGCGTATAGAGGGAGAAGTTTTCCCCGGCTAATCATCGACCAGAACAGCAACACTGCTAGATAGAATTTAACTTCAACCTCCAGCGTCCACACCACCCCATCCAGCGGCGCCGAGCTGCCGAACCAATCACGGAATAGGGACATCTGCATGAGAACCTGCGAAGCGGTATAGGGAGCGTTATTGTCCATATACGCGGCCGCTACGCTGAGGGCTCCAAGGGTGACAAGCAGGCCAACGGCGTACGTCGGCCAGATACGGAAAATACGACCGATCACAAATTTTGTTTTTGCGAGAGCGCTTCCATTAAGACTTGCGACAGAAATCGGAATGACCAAGCCGCTGATCAGAAAGAACAAGGCCACGCCAAAGCCGCCCATGTTCATGTTTCCGATAGGATTGAAGGTTTCGAGCATCCAGGATGGGAATACAGGCTCCGTCAGGGGAAGCAGCCCGCCGTATGCGCCCTTGATGTAATTGAACATCAGGACGTAGTGGGCATTGACCACGCAGAGGGCGGCGATACCGCGCAAGGCGTTCGCAAAAGCGATCCTATGCATGATGATTCCTTTGTATTGTTGTAATCGAGGTCCGTTCGAGTAACAGAGACTGTAGACGTGTTTTGAAATTGCGACAGGGCAGTCGGTAAATTTCGTTCGGCAGGACGCCGAGGGAAGGTGGACCGTTCCAGAACTAAAGGCGCCCCCCTTGTAGAGTGCGGTCTCCAGCCCTATCATTTCCTTGAGGTAATGGAGCGCTTTGCGCTTTTGGGGGGCGGCTTATGAGAGGAGTTCCGAAACTTTGCGCTTTGGAGGGGTTAGCGGTTGCGCCAGTCCTCCTGTAAAACCAGGCAGGCTCGCTTGTCAACCGCCGCCGCCATCACTGCCGACGGAGCCAGCGCCATAATGGCTGTGCTTGCGTACCAAGCCTACGGCACGGGCTATGCCGGCGTTAAATGACGTTCCGCAGCTTAATGAAGGTAACCGTCCGGTCAGCACCCTCTCCTGGCCGCCCTCCAAATTAGCCAAGATAGTGGACACCATTTTTTAGTGGACACTATCTTGGATACAGTTGCCCCCGCTCGTCGAACCGGTCGCCACCCCAACTTTTCGCTGGCGTTCAAACGCCAAGTCGTCGAGGCGACCCTCCAGCCTGGCGCCTCCGTGTCGCGACCGACTCCCTGCCTAACGATCTTCAAGCCTTGAAAGCTCTGGTCTCTGCCCAGCGGGCAGAGATTGAGCGGTTGAACATGATGATCGCCAAGCTGCGTTGTATGCAGTTCGGTCGCAGTTCCGAGCAATTGGGCGCGATGATCGATCAACTCCAGTTGAGCCTTGAAGAGTTGCAAGTCATCCAGACTGTGAACTGACGCCGCCAACCGAATCGCCTCCTCGCGTCGTCTCTCGGTGCAAGCCGTTGTCTGAACATCTGCCTCGCGAAATCCACGTGCATCAGCCCGAGTCGCAATGTTCTGGCTGCGGTGGGAAGCTGCGCCAGTTGGGTGAGGATGTGTCTGAGGTGCTGGAGTACGTCCCGGCGCGTTTTAAAGTGATCCGGCATGTGCGCCCGAAGATGGTTTGCAGTTGCTGCGAGCACATTGCCCAAGTGCCTGCAACGAGTCGCCCGATAGTCCGAGGCCTTGCAGGCCCTGGGCTGCTGGCTCACGTGCTTGTCTCTAAATTTGTCGATCATCTGCCTTTGTATCGCCAGTCTGAGACCTACGCCCGTGAGGGCGTGGATCTGGAGCGCTCAACCCTGGCCGACTGAGTGGGCCAGAGCAGCCAATTGCTCAGGCCACTGGTCAACGCGCTTGAGCGCCATGTCATGAGCGGGCACAAAGTTCATGCCGACGACACACCAATTGGCGTGCTCGCGCCGGGCCACGGCAAAACCAAAACGGCTCGCCTCTGGACATACGTGCGCGACGACCGGTCTGCTGGTTACACGACGCCCGCGGCTGTATGGTTTGCCTACTCGCCAGATCGCAAGGGAGAACATCCCCGCGCTCATCTCAAGAGTTTCAGCGGGATCTTGCAGGCTGACGGCTATGCCGGTTTTGCTCAGTTGTATGCGACGGGCATTATTCGGGAAGCCGCCTGCTGGGCTCATGCCCGCCGCAAGTTTTACGATGTCTACAAAGACCAGGCTTCACCACTTGCTGGTGAGGCGCTGCAAAGAATTGCTGCCCTGTATGCCATCGAGAGCGAAATTCGAGGGCAACCGCCAGACCAACGCAAAGCGATTCGGCAAAGCCGGGCCAGTCCGCTGCTGGAACAACTACACACATGGCTTAACCAGACGCTCACTCAACTGTCGAAAAAATCGACATTGGGCGGTGCAATCCTGTACGCCCTAAACCGGTGGCAGGCTTTAACGCGTTACTGCGATGACGGCCGAATCGAAATCGACAACAACGCCGCCGAATGGGTGCTGCGCGCCGTCGCGCTGGGGCGCAAAAACTATCTGTTTGCCGGTTCCGATACCGGCGGAGAACGAGCAGCGGCGATTTACAGCCTGGTGGGTTCGGCCAAGCTAAACGGATTGAACCCACAGGCGTATCTGACTTATGTGCTGGAGCACATTGCCGAACACCCAATCAATCGGGTAAGTGAGTTGCTGCCCTTGAATATTTCTTTGAACCACTCTGAACACTGCGAGGCCGCCTGATCCATGGTTAAAATTGTCCGTTTACCCAAACCCGCCTCCGACCTGTTGCTGCTGCGCATTGAGCTGAAGTGGATCAATCCGAAGATTTGGCGCCGGTTCGCGGGGCCTGAAACACCACCTTGGGCAAACTGCACCGTGTCATCCAGGCCGTGATGGGTTGGAGATGATAGCCATCTGCATGAGTTTGAAATTGCCGGTGAGCGTTATCCCAATGGCTGGGAGGCCGACGGTTAATCCGGAAGCTCGTAAAACGCTGATCAAGGCGTTGAACGGAAAGCGGACATTTAATTATCTCTACGACTTTGGTGACAGCTGGCATCACAGTATCAAGGTCGAAAAAACGTTACCCGCTATTGCCTGTCCTCAGGTGCCGTATTGCATCGATGGCGCCAATGCTTGCCCACCGGAAAATGTGGGTGGCGGGGCTGGCTATGAGGACTTTTTGGCGGCGATGGCCCACCCCAATCATCCAGAGCATGACGACATGGTTGAATGGCATGGCGATGTTTTTGATCCAGCGGCATTAAGTGCGAGCGCGTGAGTCAGTGGTTTAAACGAATTTAGGTTTGAGCCGCAAGGCGGTGAAGCTCGGACGCTTACGTTTGATCGGCCCTGGTGCAATTTTATGACCTGATTTTTAAACACACACGGTTACTTATCAGTTTTTGACAGTCTCTAGCAATCACCTAAGTTAGAAAAGCAGCTTCGGAAAAGCTGCTTTTCTCTTACTGATGTCATGGAGCGTCACCAATGCAAAACCTCTACATTTCATCCCTCGTCTTCGCCTTCCTCACTAGCCTCTCCGTCGCCACCATCGCTGCGCCCTCCATCAAGCCGGAAGCTTCAAGCCCAATCTCCACCCAAATGACCAAGATCGAGCAATCCACCAAGGTCAACCTCAACGCCGCCGATGCCGAAACCCTGCGCCGCGACCTGTTCGGTATCGGCGCTTCCAAGGCGAAGGCAATCGTTGCGTATCGCGAAAGCAACGGTCCGTTCACGGCGGTGGATGAGTTACTGGAAGTAAAAGGCATCGGTAAAGCACTGCTGGAGAAGAATCGCGACAGATTGGTTATTAATTGAAGATGCGAAGATAGCCCCAGAAGGCCGGTCATTGACCGGCCTTTCCTTTATCAAAGCTGCGTCTATTTACTCTCAGGCCGCGTTGGCATGAAACGTGATTACATTCAACTCAACGATTGTTCAACAATCTTGAGGTGTACATGACGTCCAGCTTGTCTTTAGCCGACCAAATCGCCCTGGAATTACGCGCCGACATTATCGGCGGGCGGCTGCTGCCGGGTGTGTCGCTCGTCGAGGCCGACTTAGTCAAGGGCTACAACGCCTCGCGCAATACTATCCGTGAGGCGCTGCATCGCTTGGGCCAAGAAGGGCTTACCCGCTATGTCCGCAATAAGGGCGTAATGGTTCGGCGCCTGCAGCGGGCAGAAGTACGTGACCTCTTCGTAGTCCGCCGCACCCTGCAATTGCAGGCCATAGCCCAAAGCGGCCCGCTGACGGACACTCAATCAGGCCGCATGCAAAACGCTATCGACGCCACCACCCTGGCCCGGGAGCGCGAAGATTGGCGAGCGGTGGCTACCCACAGTCTTGTTTTCCACCAACAGATCGTCGCGTTGATGGACAGCCCACTGTTCGACGAGTTTTTTGCCCAGGTGATCGCCCAGCTGCGCCTGGTGTTTTGCGCCGCGCCGGATGAGCAGAGTTTCCAGTTACCCTGGCTGGAGCGCGACCATGAGATATACACGCTGTTAACCCGCAACCAAACCCAGGCCGCCAGCGAGGCGATGAGCCTGTACCTGGATGATTCGGAACATCTTTCCCTGGCCTTGTTTGATCACCCTTGATGGAGGATTGCCCCATGTACAAAGACTATCCGGCCGCGTACCAAGTCAGCAAAGGCTCAGCATTGCAGGTGGATACGGCGTTCTATGAGCGCATTCGTGATCAGAAAACCCAGCGCACGTTGATCGAACAGTTCGAGGTACCTATCCGTACGGGCAGGGCATGGAAAGTGCCGGCCGGGCATGTGTTCCGTGTGACCACGCCGGTGGGCCCGCAGGTGGGGGACTTCAACGTATGGAACGCCAATGACCCGCGCGAGCGTTTGTGGGCTGCGCGCACTCGGCAGCTTCAGGGTGCCCATGTCAGCACCCATGATCGCTTGTGGTCGAACCTGCCTTTTCTACGGCCACTGGTGACCATCACCGACGACAGCCTCGCCAGTTACGGCATCGATGAATACGGCGGACGCCTGCACGATTTGCTCGGTACGCGCTGCGATCCCTATGTGAACCGGATGCTGACTGGGGAGGACTTTCATCACCATTGCCACTCGAACCTGACCCGTGCGGTATTGCCCCATGGGCTGACGGAATTCGACGTGCATGACGTGTTGAATATTTTCCAGTGCACGGGCCTCAATCACGATGACATGTACTTTATGAAAGCCTGTCCGGCGCAGAAGGGTGATTACCTGGAGTTTTTTGCCGAGATTGATTTGCTGTGTGCGTTGTCGACGTGCCCTGGCGGGGATTTATCGCTACCGATGTGGGGGCCGGATGCGCAGGATCCGCTGACGGTGTGTCGTCCGTTGGGGGTGGAGATCTACCGGTTGGAGGATGAGTTGCTCAATGGCTGGAGCCAGCCGGAACGTGCTGCCTACAAGGGGCAGCACGGTTTGCATATCGCCAAGGCGGATTGGGAGTAACTCAAGGTTCAGCGATCCTGCGCATCCTTGGCATCCGCCTGCGCATTGCGCTCGGCCACGCGTTTACGTTGTTCGTCGGTGAGTTCGACTTTGTTGGCGCTGTCGCGCAGCATCATCAGCCCTCCGACGATCGAGCCGATTGCGACTACCATAATCAACCACGCATACCACGGCATAAGGCTCTCCTTGAGGCAGATGTCCGTGGGAAAGTTTCCCACGGTAATGACTGCTTTGAGTCACGGGCTTTCTGAGTAGTTCAGTGTAGGCCCGTTCTGCCTCGCGGGCGCTATAGTCCCGTCAACATCGCATCTGTCGGGGCGTCGGCGCGGTCTTGCGCGGTCAGTTGGAAATAGATGAAGCCTGCCAGCATAAAGCCCAGGAAGATCAGCCCGATCAGGGCGTTGAACCAGGCCATCGCCACCAGGCACACCACCGCCAGTACCAGTGCAATGCCTGGCACGATGGGGTAGCCCGGTGCGCGGAAGGTGCGTTCCAGCAGGGGCTCGGTCTTGCGCAGTTTGAACAGGCTGAGCATGCTCATGATGTACATGACGATGGCGCCGAACACCGCCATGGTGATCATCGCCGCGGTCAGGGTCATGCCGCCCAGGTTGATCAGGCCGTCGCTGTAGATGGCGGCGATGCCGACCAGGCCGCCGGCAATAATTGCTCGATGGGGTGTCTGAAAACGCGACAGTTTGGCCAGGAAAGGCGGCAGGTAACCGGCGCGGGCCAGGGCGAAGAACTGGCGCGAGTAGCCGAGGATGATGCCGTGGAAGCTCGCCACCAACCCGAACAAGCCAATCCACACCAGCATGTGCAACCAGCCGGAGCTTTCGCCGACTACGGTTTTCATCGCCTGGGGCAATGGGTCGTTGATGTTCGAGAGGGTGCGCCAGTCACCCACGCCACCGGCGAAGAACATTACGCCCATGGCCAGGATCACCAGGGTCAGGATGCCGCTGATATAGGCTTTTGGAATCGTGCGCTTGGGGTCCTTGGCTTCTTCGGCGGCCATGGCGGCGCCTTCGATGGCGAGGAAGAACCAGATGGCGAAGGGGATGGCGGCAAACATCCCGGCAATCGCCGGCGCGCCGAAGGTGTCGGAACCGGCCCAGCCGTTGAGGGCGAAGTTGCTGAAGCTGAACGCCGGGGCGACCACGCCCATGAACACCAGCAGTTCGGCGACGGCGAGTACGCACACCACCAGCTCAAAGGTCGCGGCAAGTTTGACCCCGAGGATGTTCAGGCCCATGAACACGATATAAGCGCCGACGGCGGCGTGCTTGGGATCAAGTGCCGGGAATTGCACGTTCAGGTAGGCGCCGATGGCCAGGGCAATTGCGGGCGGGGCGAAGACGAATTCGATCAAGGTAGCCAGCCCGGCAATCAAGCCGCCTTTTTCACCAAAGGCGCGACGGCTGTAGGCAAAGGGGCCTCCGGCATGGGGAATGGCGGTGGTCAGCTCGGTGAAACTGAAGATAAAGCAGGTGTACATGGCGGCGACCATCATTGAGGTCACCAAGAAGCCCAAGGTGCCGGCCACGCCCCAGCCATAGCTCCAGCCGAAGTACTCGCCGGAAATCACCAGCCCGACGGCGATGCCCCATAGATGCAGGGTGCCCAAGGTGGGTTTTAGGTGTGTGGTCATTTTCGCGTGCTCCCTGAAGGGGTTGGAATGATTCAGGGTGTTGCAGTGGTTATGCCAGGCTACGAAACCCTGTCGCAAAGCAGTGCTGGTGTCGCCTGCGGGACGGTTTGGCGTTTGAATGTGGCTTGGCGCGCACCAGATAAGGGCGGTGGTGTCTGACATGCCGCCATCGCGGGCAAGCCCGGCTCCCACATTTGGAATGCATTCCACTGTGGGAGCCGGGCTTGCCCGCGATGAGGCCCTCCCTGCCACTGCGAATCTCCTGTAAACCCGGCATAAACCCACTCTTTACGCCATCTTTACGCCCCACCCAACACCTCGCTCTCGTTCCTTTACACCACTCCTGCCGACAATTGCCCCACACGCGGCAATCGCCGCAAGACGGGGAAATTTCCATGAGCGTTCTGGACGGAGTGTCACTGCTATTGGCCGTGGCGCTGTTCATTTATCTGCTGGTTGCGCTGTTACGCGCGGATCGGAACTAGGAGCGGGCTATGCACAGTTATGACTATTGGCTGATCATCGCCTTTTTTGCCGTGGTACTGGTGCCGGCACCGTTTTTGGGGCGGTTCTACTACAAGGTGATGGAAGGCCAGCGCACGTGGTTGACGCCGGTGTTGGGGCCTGTCGAAAAGGCCTGTTATCGCCTTTCGGGCGTGGACGCGCAGCAGGAACAGAGCTGGCAGAAATACATGCTGGCCTTGCTCGCGTTCAACCTGGCGGGCTTCTTGTTGTTGTTCTCGATCCTGTTATTCCAGGGCTCCCTCCCACTGAACCCGCAGAAGTTGCCGGGCCAGGAATGGACCCTGGCGTTCAACACCGCCGTCAGTTTCATGACCAATACCAACTGGCAGAACTACAGCGGTGAGGCGTCCCTAAGTTATCTCAGCCAGATGGCCGGCCTCACTGTGCAGAACTTCGTCAGTGCGGCGACCGGTCTCGCCGTCCTGGTTGCCTTGTGCCGTGGGATCGGGCGCAAATCTGCCCAGACCTTGGGCAACTTCTGGGTCGACATGACGCGCGCCACCCTCTACGGCCTGCTGCCGTTGTGCCTGGTGCTCGCACTGTTCCTGGTGTGGCAGGGCGTGCCGCAAACCTTCGCCCACTATGTTGACGCCGTCACGCTGCAGGGCGTGGACCAAGTGATTCCCTTGGGCCCGGCGGCCAGCCAGATTGCGATCAAGCAACTGGGCACCAATGGCGGCGGCTTCTTCGGGGTGAACTCGGCGCATCCGTTCGAAGACCCGACAGCCTGGGCCAACCTGTTCGAAGTGGCCTCGATCATTCTGATCCCGGTGGCGTTGGTATTTACCTTCGGCCACTACGTCAAAGACCTGCGTCAGAGCCGGGCGATCCTCGCGTGTATGCTGGCGCTGTTCCTGATCGGCGGCGCGACGTCGCTGTGGTCCGAATACCAGCCCAATCCGACCTTGAACAACCCGGCCGTGGAGCAAACCGCACCGCTGGAGGGCAAGGAAACACGCTTCGGTACCACCGGCACCGTGCTGTGGTCGGTGACCACTACCGCGGCATCCAACGGCTCGGTCAACGGTATGCAGGACAGCCTCAGCCCGCTGAGTGGGATGGTGGCATTGGTCAACATGATGGTTGGCGAAGTGATCTTTGGCGGCGTCGGTGCTGGCATGTACGGCATGCTGCTTAACGTACTGATCGCGGTGTTCCTCGCCGGCCTGATGATCGGCCGCACGCCGGAATATCTGGGCAAGAAACTCCAGGCCAAGGAAGTGCAATTGCTGGTGGTGACCCTGCTGGTCATGCCGGTCGGCGTGCTGGTGTTGAGTGCCATCGCCGCCAGCCTGCCGGGCCCGGCGGGCGCGATCAGTAACCCTGGCCCCCACGGCTTCAGTCAGTTGCTTTACGCCTACACCTCGGCCAGTGCCAACAACGGTTCGGCGTTTGCCGGCCTCGGTGCCAACACCGCGTTCCATAACCTGATGCTCGGCCTGGGCATGTTGATCGGCCGCTTTGGCTACATCCTCCCGGTGCTGGCTCTGGCCGGCAGCCTGGCGATGAAGAAGGCCGCACCGATTGGCCAGAACAGCTTCCCCACCCATGGCCCGCTGTTCGTGACCTTGTTGACCGTGACCATTTTGCTGGTGGGCGGCCTGACTTTCCTGCCGACGCTGGCGCTTGGGCCTATCGCTGAACATCTGAGCATGGGCTTCTAAAGGGACATGAAAATGAATATGCCTGCAAAAAACGCGGCCCCGGTCAAAACCCAGGAGCCTGCCAAAACCGCCATCTCGGCGCTCTGGCGCCCGGCGCTGGTCCAGGCTTTCGTCAAGCTCGACCCACGCCAACTGCAACGCTCGCCGGTGATGCTGGTGGTCGAACTGACCGCCATCCTCACCACCGTATTGTGCTTTGTGCCCGATACCACCGTGCCCACCTTTGTTGCGGTGCAAATCGCCGTGTGGCTGTGGTTCACCGTGCTGTTCGCCAACTTCGCCGAAGCCCTGGCCGAAGGCCGCGGCAAGGCCCGCGCAGACAGCCTCAAGGCCGGCAGCGAAGGTTTGAGCGCCCGGCGCCAGGAGGCCGATGGCAGCTTCAAGGTGGTGCCGGCCACCAGCCTGCGCAAGGGCGATGTGGTACGTGTTGCCGCGGGGGAAATGATCCCCGGTGACGGCGAGGTCGTCGAAGGTATTGCGGCGGTCAACGAAGCGGCGATCACCGGCGAATCCGCCCCGGTCATCCGCGAGTCCGGCGGTGACCGCTCAGCCGTTACCGGCAACACACGGCTGGTGTCGGACTGGCTGCTGATTCGCATCACCGCCAACCCGGGTGAGTCCACACTGGATCGCATGATTGCGTTGGTGGAAGGCGCCAAACGCCAGAAAACCCCCAACGAAGTCGCGCTGGATATCCTGCTGATCGGCCTGACCCTGATCTTCCTGCTGGTAGTGGTGACCTTGCAGCCGTTCGCGCATTTTGCCAATGGCAGCCTGCCTCTGGTGTTCCTGGTCGCACTGCTGGTGACGCTGATTCCCACCACCATTGGCGGCTTGTTGTCCGCCATCGGGATTGCCGGCATGGATCGCCTGGTGCGTCTCAATGTGATCGCCAAGTCCGGCCGCGCCGTGGAAGCGGCGGGGGACGTGCATGTGTTGCTGCTGGACAAGACCGGCACCATTACTTTTGGTAACCGTCGTTGCTCGGCCGTGGTCGCGGCGCCTGGCGTCAGTGGTCGGGAATTGGCTGAAGGCGCGCTGCTGGCATCCCTGGCCGATGACACGGCGGAAGGCAAATCCATCGTTGAATACCTGCGTGCCTTGCACCCGCAGGCCGAGCCAAGCCTGGATGAATTGACCGCCGTACCCTTCAGCGCCGAGACCCGATTGTCGGGTGTCGACTATCAGGGCCGCGTGTTCCGCAAAGGCGCCGTGGATTCGCTGCTGGCGTTTATCGGCCAGCAACGCAGCGAGCTTTTACCTGCGCTGTCGCGGGAAATCGACAAGATCGCCCAAAGCGGCGGCACCCCATTGCTGGTCTGCGCCGATGGCAAATTGCTCGGTGCGATCCATCTCAAGGACGTGGTCAAGCCCGGCATCCGCGAGCGGTTTGCCGAGTTGCGCAAGTTGGGGATTCGCACCGTGATGGTCACTGGCGACAACCCCCTGACCGCCGCCGCGATTGCCGCTGAAGCCGGGGTGGATGACGTGCTGGCCGAAGCCACGCCAGAGAAGAAACTCGCGCGTATTCGCCATGAACAAAACGATGGTCGCCTTGTTGCCATGTGCGGCGACGGCGCCAACGACGCCCCGGCGCTGGCCCAGGCTGACGTCGGCATGGCCATGAACGACGGCACCCAGGCCGCGCGCGAAGCGGCCAACATGGTCGACCTCGACAGCGACCCGACCAAGCTGCTGGACGTGGTGCAGATCGGCAAGGAATTGCTGGTAACCCGTGGCGCGTTGACGACCTTTTCCATCGCCAACGACGTGGCCAAGTACTTCGCAATCCTGCCGGCGCTGTTCGCCTCGATCTACCCGCAACTGGGCGTGCTCAACATCATGCACTTGCAGAGCCCGCAGAGCGCGATCCTCTCGGCCATTGTGTTTAACGCCTTGATTATCGTGGTGCTGATTCCCCTGGCGCTGCGCGGTGTACGGGTGCAAGCGGCGAGTGCGGCGGCCTTGCTGCGGCGCAACCTGCTGATTTACGGCCTGGGCGGGCTCTTGGTGCCGTTCGTGGGTATCAAAGCCATCGACATGCTGCTGACGGCGCTGCACCTGGTTTGACCTGTCTGATTTATTGAGGATTTGACTATGACAAACATCATCCGCCCCGCCCTGAGTCTGCTGGTACTCATGACCCTGATCACCGGCGTCGCCTACCCGCTGGTGGTCACGGGCGTGGCGCAAGTGGCCTTCCCCGATCAGGCCAATGGCAGCCTAGTGCACGACGCCAGCGGCAAGGTGCGCGGCTCCAGCCTGATCGCCCAGGACTTTACCGGCGACCGCTGGTTTCATCCACGCCCGTCAGCAGGAGCCTTTGCGACGGTGTCCAGCAGTGCCAGTAACCTGGGCCCCAGCAATCCGGCCTTGGCGACCCGCATAGTCGAGGATGCCGGCAAACAATCAGTGCCTGGCCAGGGCCCGGTGCCACTGGCCTCGCTGACGACCTCCGGCAGCGGCCTTGATCCACACTTGCCACCGCAGGCGATTGCCTATCAACTGGCGCGAGTGGCGGCAGCGCGCAATGTGCCGGTGGCGACCTTGCAGCGGTTGATGGATGAGCACATCGAAAGCCCGTTGGTAGGGCCGCCGGTGGTGAATGTCCTGGCGTTGAATATGGCTTTGGAAGTGTTGTAAGCAAGGCGATCGCCATCGCGGGCAAGCCCGGCTCCCACATTTGGAATGCATTCCACTGTGAGAGCCGGGCTTGCCCGCGATGGCGGCCTTGAAGACTCTCTATAAATACCTGAAGGAACCCGTATGAGCGACTCCGGCCGCGCCGATGCCCTGTTAGCCGATCTGCCCCGGGCTGGCCGTGGCCGGCTCAAGGTCTTCCTCGGTGCCGCGCCTGGCGTGGGCAAGACCTACGCCATGCTCCAGGCGGCCCACACCCAACTGCGCCAGGGCGTACGGCTGATTGCCGGGGTGGTCGAAACCCACGGCCGCGCCGAGACCGAAGCCTTGCTCAGCGGCCTGCCGCAACAACCGCTGTTGCGCAGCGAATACCGCGGCGTGATGCTCGAAGAAATGGACCTCGACGGCCTGCTCGCCGCCAAGCCCAAGCTGGTGCTGGTAGATGAACTGGCCCACAGCAACGCCCCCGGCAGCCGTCATGAAAAGCGCTGGCAAGACATTCAGGAACTGCTCGCCGCCGGCATCAACGTGTTCACTACGGTCAACGTCCAGCACCTGGAAAGCCTCAATGATCAGGTGCGTGGCATCACCGGCGTGCAAGTGCGCGAAACCCTGCCGGACTGGGTGCTGCAAGAGGCCGACGAACTGTTGCTGATCGACCTGCCATCGCGCGAACTGCTCGAACGCCTGCGTGACGGCAAGGTGTATGTGCCCGAACAGGCGCGTGCGGCTATCGATGCGTTTTTCACCCAGACCAACCTCATGGCCCTGCGCGAACTGGCGATGCAAACCGCCGCCGCCCACGTCGACGATGATCTGGCCCAGGGCTATCGCCAACTCGGACAGGCCGCGCCGGCGGTACGTGGGCGTTTGCTGGTGGGCGTGGATGGTGATGCGCAAGCCGAACGCCTGGTGCGTCATGCCAGTCGCGTGGCCCAGCGTCGGCATTTACCCTGGAGCCTGGTGCACGTCGACAACGGCCGAGCGCGGGATGAGCAATCGCGCCTGCGTCTGCAGAACGCCCAGCAACTGGCGGAGCGGTTGGGCGGCGAAGTGGTGTTACTGCGGGCCGGGGAGGTCGCCAAGACCCTGATCCAGCACGCCGCCGAACGCCGTGCCAGTTTGTTGCTGGTGGGGCAGTCGCGGATGCGCTGGCGCCGGCGCTTGTTCGGTGGTGGCTTGGCGGCGCGGCTGTTGCGCAATGCCCGTGGCCTGGAAATCAACGTCCTCGACAGCGATGACATACCGACGCCGCCACGCTTGCCGGATGTGCGCGGGTTAGTGTGGTTCGATTACGCTTTGGCGGTGGTTGCCACGGTGGTTGCTGCGGCCGTGGCTTGGGCCGTGTCCAGTGTGTTGCCGCTGCCGAATATCTCGCTGGTGTTTCTCGCTGCCGTATTGCTGGTGGCGGTGCGCAGCAGCCTGGGGCCGTCGCTGGTATGCGCGGCGCTGTCGTTCATGACCTACGATTTTCTGTTTATCCCGCCGAACTTTTCCTTCGCCATTCAGCGCGAAGAGGATGTGCTGACCCTGCTGTTCTTCCTGCTGATGGCAGCCCTGACCGGCAACCTCGCCGCGCGCCAGCGCCGCCAGCTGCAGGCATTGCGCGATACCCAGGAAGAAACCAGCGAGCTGCTCGACCTGTCGCGCAAGCTCACGGCGGCCACCGATCGCCAAGCCGTGATCAGCGCCGCCGCCCACCATCTGCAAGGCTGGCGCGACCTTGACTTGTGTCTGGTCAATCGCGACGGTCAGGGCGGCTGGACGGTCGAGACCGGTGGCCCGCTGACCCTCACCGAAGCCGAACGCGCTGCCGCCGATTGGGCCTGGCAGCATGATCAGCCTGCCGGTATGGGCACCGGCACCTTGCCGTTCGGACGTTGGTGGTGGTGGCCGTTGTCGGGTGAAGAGGGGCCGCTGGGCTTGCTCGGTGTCAGCGCCAAACCGGGCCTGGAGTTGAGCGGGCAACGCCGACGTTTGCTCACTGCCTTGAGCCAGCCACTGGCCCAGGCGCTGGCGCGGGCGCAGTTGGGGCAAGAGTTGGAGTCGGCGCGTCTGCACGGCGAAACCGAACAACTGCGCAGCGCCTTGCTGGCGTCGGTGTCCCACGATTTGCGCACGCCGTTGACCTCCATGCGCGGCAGTATCGATAGCCTGCTGGCCCTCGGCGAAGCCATTCCCATGGAGGATCGTCGCGAATTGCTTGAAGGCACCCGTGATGAGGCCGAGCGCCTGGACCGCTATATCCAGAACCTGCTGGACATGACGCGGCTGGGCCACGGCGCGCTGAAACTGGCGCGCGACTGGGTGTCGCCCGGTGATATCGTCGGCAGTGCCCTCGGGCGTTTGCGCGCGGTGCTGGCGCCATTGCAAGTGAGCACCGAGGTGCCGTCGGAACTGCCCTTGTTGTATGTGCATGCGGCGTTGATCGAACAGGCATTGGTCAATGTGCTGGAAAACGCCGCCCGGTTTTCGCCGCCCCAGGGTCGCTTGCAGTTGCGCGCTGGCGTGCAGGATGAGCAGTTGTTTTTTGCCGTGGCGGATGAAGGGCCGGGGATTCCCGAGGAGGAGCGTGCGAAGATTTTCGACATGTTCTATACCGCTGCCCGCGGTGATCGGGGCGGACAGGGCACTGGCCTCGGTTTGGCGATCTGCCAGGGCATGGTGGGTGCGCACGGCGGGCATATCAGCGTGGCCGATGGCATTGATGGGCGGGGTACCTGCATCACGTTGTTTCTGCCGCTACAATCTCAACCTGGCTTGGACACTGACCTTTGAATAGCTCCTGAATGGGGTGATTTTTTAACGGATTTTGATGAGACACCATGAGCCAGACCGCGACGATTCTCGTCATAGATGACGAACCGCAGATCCGCAAATTCCTGCGCATCAGCCTGGCCTCCCAGGGCTATAAGGTGATCGAGGCCGGCACCGGCAACGAAGGCCTGGCGCAAGCGGCCCTGAACAAACCGGACCTGCTGGTGCTCGACCTGGGGCTGCCCGACATGGACGGCCAGCAGGTGCTGCGCGAGTTTCGCGAGTGGTCGACGGTACCGGTGCTGGTGCTGTCGGTGCGGGCCAGTGAAGGCCAGAAAGTCGAGGCTCTTGACGGTGGCGCCAATGACTACGTGACTAAGCCCTTCGGCATCCAGGAATTCCTCGCTCGGGTGCGTGCGTTGTTGCGTCAGGCACCGGCGGGAGAGGCCCAGGAAGCCGCCTTGAATTTCGGCCCGCTGACGGTGGACCTGGCTTATCGCCGCGTGCTGCTGGACGGTGCCGAAGTGGCGCTGACCCGCAAGGAGTATGCAGTGCTGGCGCAACTGGCCCGGCATCCGGGGCGGGTGATTACCCAGCAGCAATTGCTCAAGGACATCTGGGGCCCGACTCACACCGAAGACAGCCATTACCTGCGTATCGTGGTGGGGCACCTGCGCCAGAAACTGGCGGATGACCCGACGCAGCCACGGTTTATCGTGACCGAGGCGGGGGTGGGGTATCGGTTGCTGAATGCTTGAGTTTTTGTGGGAGGGGGCAAGCCCCCTCCCACATTTTGAGTGTATTCACAGATTAAAATGTGGGGCTTGCCCGCGATGAGGCCATCAGCGCCACCCACGCGCTCAACTCTGCTCACTCTCGTACCGATCCAACGTATCACTGGCGATCTCCCGCCCCAAGGCGATCAGCTCCGGCGCCTTGTAGAACTCGAAGAACCGGCACACTCGCTTCGGCACGTTGATCAGCACATCTGGCGGGTAGCCTGCGATCTTGTACTGCGCCAATGAGGTTTGCATCACCTCGAAACTCTGGTTGATCAGGTCCAGCAGCGACGCAGGCCCGACGTTATCGATGATGAACGAGCCGGTCGCCGACTTCGGTGCGCCGGCTTTTTCCGGCGCGGCAGCGGGTTGCTGGGATTCGGGTTCAGCCGACTCCAGCCACGGGTTGATCTCTGCTGCCTGGGCCTGCAAGGCTTCCTGTTCGAGCTTCATCAACTGCTCGGCCTGTTTGCGGCGAAATGGCAGGTGCGATCCGAGTG
The DNA here is from genome assembly GCF_023127835.1 of Pseudomonas sp. B329. Lineage (NCBI taxonomy): Bacteria > Pseudomonadati > Pseudomonadota > Gammaproteobacteria > Pseudomonadales > Pseudomonadaceae > Pseudomonas > Pseudomonas sp. B329. Next base: position 348,368 of record NZ_SPKP01000003.1, read on the forward strand.
ACTTGGCCAGGCTGTTGAAGCGGCTTTTGAACGCCGGCGGGCGCTGGATCACCGGCAGCCGATAGTGCTTCTGGTTGGTGGCGTTGAGGTTGACCGCGATGATCAAGTCACAGTGGCTCGACACCACCGGCACGATAGGCAGGGGGTTGAGCAGACCGCCGTCCACCAGCATCCGATTGCCTTGCATCACCGGGGTGAACAGGCTTGGGATCGCCGCCGATGCGCGCATGGCCTGGTGCAGGCAGCCTTCCTGAAACCAGATTTCCTGTTGGTTGGTAAGGTCGGTGGCCACAGCGGTGTAGGGGATGCGCAGCTCTTCGATATTGATCTCGCCGACGATTTTGCGAATCTGCCCGAAAACTTTTTCGCCACGAATCGCACCCAGGCGAAAGCTCACATCTACCAGGCGCAATACGTCGAGGTAGTCCAGGCTTTCGATCCAGTTTCGATATTCGTCCAGCTTGCCTGCGGCATAGATGCCGCCGACCACCGCGCCCATCGAACAGCCGGCGATACAGGCGATGTCATAGCCGCGTCGTTCGATTTCTTCGATCACCCCGATATGGGCGTAGCCCCTGGCTCCCCCGGAGCCCAGCACTAAGGCAACACGTTTTTTCATGTCCCAGTCCTTCGCAAAACAGGTGCCCACAATGCACCCATCCGGGGGGCGGCTTCAATCTTCGGTTATTTTTAGAGGATAACCTTTGCGCTCGGGTATGCTCTGGCAATAGGTACGACCGATTTCAGGCTAGGGACAAGGCACTTTTCCCTGTGGGCAACGTCTACAGGCTACGAATGATTTTGCTTATTTTGAGGTGTCATCAATGAAAGCCTGGATGTGTGTGCCTGTGATCGTGCTGGCCTTGGCCGGCTGTGCCGGCAAGACGGCCTACCGCGACAGCTGCGGTTCCCAATTGGATGCCGCCTGGAAAGAACTCGATCTGGCCAAGGCTGAAGGTTTTGCTGGCACCGTGAGCTACTCCAAGGCTCTGTCGCTATTGACTGGCGCCAAGACCCAGCAGCAGTTTGAAGCGTTTGAAGGGTGCTCCAACAAAGCCCAGAAGGCGCGGTTCTATATTCGTGAGTCTCGCGCCGGGCGTTGACCTGTAGCGGCGAGTAGGATTATTCATTGGAAAGTGAGGGCAGGATGTCAGCGTTGGTCAATCAGTTAGTCGCCCAGGTCATAGGCCTGGAAGTAGGGTTACTGAGCTGCCAGGCTCGCCTCGCCGCCGTCACTGACGATGAAGCCCTGCATGATTTGCGCACCACCGTGCGGCGCTTGCGCAGCTTGTTGCGGCCTTTGCGCGGGCTGCCCGGTGTGGAACAGCTTGAATTGGCCGCCAGTACGGTTGGCCAATTGACCACGCCGCTGCGTGACCGCGAGGTCCTGGCGGCGTATCTGCATCAGCACGGTTATCACGAGGCGGCTGATCGGCGCCTGCGCCTGCAACCCGAGGCCTATCGCCATGTGGCGCAAAGCCCGGAACTGGCGCACCTGTTACTGATTCTGGATGCATTCCCACGCTTTATTCGCGCCTCCCAGCACCAGAAACTGCTCAAAGGCCTGCGCCCGCGCATCGAGAAACGCCTGGCCAAGCAATGGCAGAAACTCGATGAAGCCCTGAAGGATCCCGAGCATGATCGCCACCGCCTGCGGTTGCTGATCAAGCGCGTGCGTTACGCCGCCGAGGCTTACCCCGAACTGGACAAGCTATCCCCCAACGCCATGTCGCGATTGAAGAAAGCCCAAAGCGCCCTGGGCGACTGGCATGACTGCTGGCAGTGGCTGGCCCAGGCCGGGCAGCAGGCGGATCTGCAACCCTGCGTTGCCATCTGGCAGCGCACCATGCTCAAGGCTCAAGGGCAGGCTGACCGTGTGCTGGACAAACTCAGCGCCGATTGTTTTTAACGCGGTCCGGCTTTTGGCCGGAATGGGCGGTGTGCCGGTCCGTCTCGATGGTTAAGATTCCCCATCGATTTTCTTGATGTGAGGTCGCCATGCGCTTTAGTGATTTGCTCGACGCTGCCCGAAGCAACCCGTTGGACGTCACCATTCCTGCCGAATGGGCTCAGGGCCGAGCCACCTTTGGCGGCCTGGTCGCCGCCCTGCAATATGAGGCCCTGCGCGCGCAGGTGCCGGCGGATCGCCCCTTGCGCTCCCTGGCCATCACCTTTGTCGGCCCGGTCGCGCCGGATGTGCCCGCCAGTTATCAAGTCGAAGTGTTGCGCGAAGGCAAGGCCGTCAGCCAGTTGCTCGGCCGCGTGTTGCAGAACGGCGAAGTGGCGACCCTGGTCCAGGCCAGCTTTGGCGCGTCTCGAGCATCGGAAATTGACGTGGCGAGCGAAGCTCCGCCGGTATTCAAACATTGGGATGAATGTCAGGAGTTGCCCTACATCAAGGGCGTCACCCCTGAATTCATGCGCCATCTGGCGATGCGCTGGAGTGTCGGCGGCCTGCCGTTCACCGGTAACAAATCCCGCGACATGGGCGGTTGGGTACGGTTGCGCGGGGATGTGAAAGAAGAGCCACTGACCGAGGCGCATATCCTCGCCCTGGTCGACGCCTGGCCGCCGGCCCTGCTGCCACACCTGAAAAAGCCTGCGCCAGGCAGCACCCTGACCTGGACCATCGAGTTCATCCAGCCGCTGCAAGACCTGACCACCCTCGATTGGTGCCAATACCACGTCAACATCGAACATGCCCGCGACGGCTACGGCCATGCGGCCGCTGCGCTGTGGAGCCCGACCGGCGAGTTGATCGCCCTCAGCCGCCAGACCGTGGTGGTGTTCGCCTAAGCCCCTTCAGTGGTGGTGACGTTGCCGCCAGGCACGCCACCAGCCACCGCTCAACACAAAGCGCGGGAAGGTCACGAACTGCTCGACAACAAGGCGTTGCACCGCATCTTTACGGTCGCTGAACGGCTCACTGGCCTGGGCTTCCAGGCTGTGGCCGTGACGCTGCAACGCCAGGCCCGCCACGATGCCGACCACACCGATAGCCAAGCTGGCCAGGCTCAGGCTGAACACCCCTGAAACGATCAGCAGGAAACCGACGATAAACAGCGGCACGGCAATCAGGTGCAACGCCAGGTTGGTCGGGTGCTGATGGTTTTGTGGGTAATGACGCCATTGCCAGGCGGGGAGATTGGGGTGACGTTTGCCCATGGTGGTGAGTCCTCTGTCCGTTGGAACAACTTGGACAGAGTTTAGGTGCGCACGGGCGGGGTAGCGAATCAAGGCTGGCTATTAGGGTTATAGAGAACAGTTTGGCGGAGTGATCCTCATGCCCAAATGACGCAGTTATGATCATCCATATGCACCAAAAACGTTATTTCGCTATCGGTTATCCAAAATGGATAGCCGGTGGTTTCGCCTAAAACAGATGCTAGAACTCGAGAGTTATCAATTTTCCAGGCGGTATATGCTGAGTCAAATACCACCAGAATTAGATCCCTCTCGCTGATGCGATACGGTATTTCCTTCCAAAAGTCAGGGTTGTGCTCCGTGCTTTTTTCGTTCAGCTCGATGGGATCAAGCACATTGCTTTGCGATTTGAAGAATTTTCTCGTCAGGGCGTTTATCAATAAGTTGAGTTCGCTTGAGTCAAGCTTTCCAGCGCCGATGTTCAAGGTATTAAAGGCTGCGTCTATTTCGTCTTCCAAATAGCTCATCAGGGGACACCTATTCTTGACCGGCTGACGGGAACGAGTTGAAGCAGGATATGGCCTCTTTTTGCTCCTCCCTCACCTCTCTTTCCAGGCGTTTGATAGCCAATATGAGGGGATTTCGGGCCTTCCTTACTTGGCACGAGTACTGGATCGTCAATATTCACTTCAGCTCCCCTATTGGGACCCGTTTGTACCCGCCATTCCGTTGGAAATGATTTTCCATATTGGTCTTTGCTCCATTTCGATACGCTGTACTCGGTCTTGGGTATACCCGTTCTGCGAAAAGCCTCATCCAAACCATTATGCATTTGTTGGTAGCTGTCGCCGGCTTGTTTTCTCCAGTCCAGATCGACATCTGGGTTAAGTTTCCAGCTGTTTCCCGTGCTTGGATTAGGACAGTCTGAAGGCGCACAAGCTAAACCTAATGGATCAATCCACCCAGTAGGATTGGGCACATACTGGTAACCATTGATCCCACCCGCCAACTTCACCGGATCCGGCGTCAGGTAACGACCAATATCCGGATTGTAGTAGCGATGGCGGTTGTAGTGCAGGCCGCTTTCCTGGTCAAAATACTGCCCCTGAAAACGCAGCGGATTGTCGATTTTGCCTACGTCGAGCCGTGCGATCTGACCGTAGGCGCGGTAGTGGGCGGACCAGACGATTTCGCCCTCGGGGCTGGTCAGTTCCCGCGGTGTGCCGAGGTGGTCGAGTTGGTAGTGGTAGGGTGTTGTGGCTTGTGGTCCGTAGCCTTCCAGCAGTGCCAGTGGACGGAAGCTGTCCGGTTCGTAGATGTAGCTGCGGTGGCGGTCCGCATGATGTTCGGCAATCAACTTGTCGCCTTGCCAGAAAAACTCGGTGGTCTTGCCATCCACGGTCTTGCTGACACGTCGCCCAAACGGGTCATAGCGATAACTAGCGGTTTCGCTGTTCGGTTTTGTGATTTTTATTAACCGATGCTGGCAGTCGTAGCGGTACTCCGTAACGAGTTGATGGCCCTTGCCGCGCCGTTCGCGGATCAGGTTGCCGAAGGCGTCGTAGTCGTAATGGC
>NZ_SPKP01000004.1:0-78294 GCF_023127835.1 Pseudomonas sp. B329
CGACTGCGCCGGAAGTGGGGCGAATTATAGGCTTCCAGAATCTGCCGTCAACCTTCTTTTTCACATTTCTGTCATATCGGTCGAAAATGCCTTAGAAACGCGAAAGCCGGCCCCAAGGGGGCCGGCTTTCGCTTATCGAGTCTTACAGACTAGGGAAGGCGAACTGCGACGCTTCATGACTGGCCCGTTGCGGCCAACGCTGAGTGATCGCCTTGCGACGGGTATAGAAACGCACCCCGTCCGGCCCATAGGCGTGCAAGTCGCCAAACAGAGAGCGCTTCCAGCCACCGAAGCTGTGATATGCAACCGGCACCGGCAACGGTACGTTAACCCCTACCATGCCGACCTCAATCTCATCACAGAACAGCCGCGCTGCTTCACCGTCACGCGTGAAGATGCAGGTACCGTTGCCGTATTCATGATCGTTGATCAGTTGCATCGCCGCTTCCAGGCTATCCACCCGGACCACGCACAACACTGGCCCAAAGATCTCTTCTTTATAGATCCGCATCTCGGGGGTAACGCGGTCGAACAGACTGCCGCCAAGGAAAAATCCTTGTTCATGCCCGGCAATGCTCAAGCCGCGACCATCAACGACCAGCTCTGCACCCGCCGAAACACCCTCTTCTATATAGCCACTGACCTTATCTCGTGCCTGCCCCGTCACCAACGGGCCCATATCCAGGCCACAGGAGGTGCCCGCGCCGATCTTCAACGCCTTGACCTGCGGCACCAGCTTAGCGATCAACGCGTCCGCCACCTGGTCGCCCACGCACACCGCCACCGAAATCGCCATGCAACGCTCGCCGCAAGAACCATAAGCCGCGCCCATCAAGGCACTCACGGCGTTGTCCAGGTCTGCATCCGGCATCAGCACCGCATGGTTCTTCGCCCCGCCCAACGCTTGCACACGCTTGCCGCGCTTGGTCGCTTCGCTATAGATGTATTCGGCAATCGGCGTCGAGCCTACAAAGCTCAAGGCTTTAACTTCCGGCGCTTGAATCAATGCGTCCACCGCGCCTTTGTCGCCGTGCACCACACTCAGTACGCCTTTAGGCAGCCCAGCCTCCTGCAACAGTTGCGCGATCAACAACGTAGAACTCGGATCACGCTCCGAAGGTTTGAGGATGAAACAGTTACCGCACACAATCGCCAGCGGGTACATCCACAACGGCACCATCGCCGGGAAGTTGAACGGGGTGATACCCGCCACCACGCCTAGCGGCTGGAAGTCCGACCAGGCATCAATGTTCGGCCCCACGTTGCGGCTGTATTCGCCCTTGAGAATCTCCGGTGCCGAGCACGCGTACTCCACGTTCTCGATCCCACGCTTGAGTTCACCCGCCGCGTCTTCCAGGGTCTTGCCATGCTCCTCACTGATCAACTGCGAGATACGTGCTTCGTTTTGCTCCAGCAACTGCTTGAAACGGAACATCACCTGGGCACGCTTGGCCGGAGGCGTATTGCGCCAGGCCGGAAACGCCGCCTTGGCTGAGTCAATCGCCTGTTGAATGGTTTCACGGCTGGCCAACGGCACCTGGTGAATCACCTGGCCGGTAGACGGGTTATAGACGTCGGCACTACGACCGCTGTCGTTGACCAGCTCACCGTTGATCAAATGCTGGATAAGGCTCATGCAGGGCTCCTGAAAAATTGTTCTATATAGAAGGAGAAATCAGTCGATCTTGTTCAGCACGTCGCCGACCGCGTCAAACAGACGGTCCAGGTCCTGCGGCTTGCTGTTGAAGGTTGGCCCGAACTGCAGGGTGTCGCCGCCAAAACGCACATAGAAACCGGCCTTCCACAATGCCATGCCGGCCTCGAATGGACGCACGATGGCATCCCCATCACGCGGGGCAATCTGGATAGCACCGGCCAGGCCGTAGTTGCGAATGTCGATCACATTCTTGCTGCCCTTCAAACCGTGCAGCGCATTCTCAAAGTGCGGTGCGACTTCGGCTACGCTCTGCACCAGGTTTTCTTTCTGCAACAGGTCCAATGCCGCCAAGCCCGCCGCGCAAGCCACCGGGTGCGCCGAGTAGGTGTAGCCGTGGGGGAATTCCACGGCGTATTCCGGCGTCGCCTGGTTCATGAAGGTCTGGTAGATCTCGCTGCTGGCGATCACCGCGCCCATCGGAATAGCGCCATTGGTGACCTGCTTGGCGATACACATCAGGTCTGGGGTCACGCCAAAACTGTCGGCACCGAACATTGAGCCGGTACGGCCGAAGCCTGTGATCACCTCGTCGAACACCAAAAGGATATTATGCTGGTCGCAAATTTCGCGCAGGCGCTTGAGATAACCCTGCGGTGGCACCAATACGCCAGCTGAACCGGCCATCGGCTCGACAAACACGGCTGCGATGTTCGACGCGTCATGCAACTCGATCAGCTTGAGCAACTCATCGGCCAAGGCAATACCGCCCTGCTCCGGCATGCCCCGGGAGAAGGCGTTGCTGGTCAGCAAGGTGTGAGGCAGGTGGTCGACATCCATCATCGCCTGGCCAAACAGCTTACGGTTACCGTTCACACCGCCCAGGCTGGTACCGGCGATGTTCACGCCGTGGTAACCACGGGCGCGACCAATCATCTTGGTCTTGGTGGCCTGGCCTTTGAGGCGCCAGTAAGCCCGCACCATCTTCACCGCCGTATCGGCACATTCAGAGCCCGAATCGGTGAAAAACACATGATTCAGGTTGCCTGGGGTCAGGTCGGTGATCTTTTCCGCTAACTGGAAGGACAACGGATGACCGTATTGGAAGCCCGGAGAGTAGTCCAAGGTGCCCAATTGCTTAGCGACCGCTTCCTGGATTTCCTTGCGCGTATGCCCGGCGCCACAGGTCCACAGGCCCGACAACGAATCATAAACCTTGCGCCCCTTGTCATCGGTCAACCAGCTACCCTCGGCGGCCACGATCAGGCGCGGGTCGCGCTGAAAGTTGCGGTTGGCGGTGTAGGGCATCCAGTGCGCATCCAGCTTGAGTTGGCTGGCCAGGGTCGATGGGGCGTTTTCGGGCATGTTCATCAGCAAAACCTCGCAGGGCAACAGGCAGCGTCGGGATTGAAAAAGCGTTGTTGCAGCTAAATTGCCACGGGGATAAAGTCGGTGAAATCCAACTCTTCTAACCTTCAGTCAGGACTTCACTAAACTATGAGCAGCCGTCGTCCCGACCCTTTGGCCCAAGTCAGCGACTTCGACATTCGCTTGCTGCGCATCTTTCGCAGCGTGGTGGAATGCGGCGGCTTCTCGGCGGCAGAGACCGTGCTCGGCATCGGCCGCTCGGCCATCAGCCAGCAGATGAGCGACCTGGAGCAGCGGCTCGGCCTCAGACTTTGCCAACGCGGCCGCGCCGGTTTTTCCCTGACGGAGGAAGGCCGCGAGGTTTATCAGTCAGCCCTGCAATTGTTGAGCGCCCTGGAAAGCTTTCGCACCGAGGTCAACGGCCTGCACCAGCATTTGCGCGGCGAGTTGATCATCGGCCTCACCGACAACCTCGTCACCCTGCCGCATATGCGCATCACCCACGCACTGGCGCAGTTGAAGGAACGCGGCCCGGACGTGCAGATCCAGATCCGCATGATCGCCCCCAATGAAGTAGAACAAGGTGTACTTGATGGCCGTCTGCATGTCGGCGTGGTGCCCCAGGCCAGCGCCCTGTCGGGTCTGGAATACCAACCGCTGTACAGCGAGCGCTCACTGCTTTATTGCGCGGTCGGGCACCCGCTCTTTTACGCCGACAACAAACAACTCGATGACGAGCGCATCGATAGCCAGGACGCCATCGCCCCTACCTTTCGCCTCCCCGCAGAGATCCAGGCCCACTACCAGGCGCTCAACTGCACGGCCAGCGCTTCGGACCGTGAAGGCATGGCGTTCCTGATCCTCACTGGCCGCTATATCGGCTACTTGCCCGATCACTACGCCAGCCTGTGGGTGCAACAAGGCCGACTGCGCGCGCTGAAACCGGCTACACGTTTTTACGATTTGAGCCTGGCATCGGTCACGCGCAAAGGCCGGCGCCCTCATTTGGTGCTGGAAAGTTTCCTTGAAAGCCTGGCCGCGACGCGCTAACTCGGGCCTCACGCAAAAAGCTGAGCACATGGACAGCTTTTTGCAAGGCACAAGGACCTTGAACCGTCCGCCTCGAGTCTACCCGCCATGCCACCAGAATCTGCCAGCCCCAGCGACCTGATCTACGGCCTCAACGACCGCCCCAAACCACTGCCGGCTCTATTGGCAGCACTACAACATGTGCTGGCGGCGTTCGTCGGCATCATTACTCCGCCGCTGATCATCGGCTCCACGCTCGGCCTCACCGCCCACCTGCCCTATCTGATCAGCATGGCGCTGATGGTGTCCGGCGTAGGCACGTTCATCCAGGCACGCAGGCCGTATGGTATCGGCGCCGGTATGATCTGCCTGCAAGGCACTAGCTTTGCGTTTCTCGGCGCGGTGTTGGCGGCAGGCTTTCTAGTCAAGCAACGCGGCGGCAGCCCGGAAGACATTCTGGCGATGATCTTCGGCGTGTGCTTCTTCGGCGCGGCGGTACAGATCGTGTTGAGCCGCTTCATCGGCCAACTGCGTCGTGTCATCACCCCCCTTGTAACGGGGATCGTCATCACGTTGATCGGCATCAGCCTGATCAAAGTGGGGATTACCGACCTCGGCGGCGGTTTTAATGCGCCAGACTTCGGCGCCCCTGCGAACCTGGCACTCGGCCTGTTCGTGGTACTGACAATCATCCTGCTTAACCGCTCCAATACCCCGTGGGTACGCTTGAGCGCCATTATCATCGGCCTGGCCCTGGGGAGCCTCGCGGCGTGGTTCAGCGGTAAACTGGTGCCCCAAGCCCTGCCCGACTTGCCCTTGATCAGCCTGCCGATGCCGTTCCGATTTGGTTTCAACTTTGACTGGAGCGCTTTCCTGCCGATTGCGCTGATTTATCTGATCAGCAGCATCGAAACCGTCGGCGACCTCACGGCCAATTGCATGATCGCCCGCCAACCCATCAGCGGTGCATCTTATATAAGCCGGCTCAAGGGCGGCGTGCTGGGCGATGGCGTGAGCTGCATGATTGCCGCCACCTTCAGCGCGTTCCCCAACACCACCTTTGCCCAGAACAATGGCGTGATCCAGCTCACCGGCGTGGCCAGCCGTTACGTCGGTTTGTATATCGGTGTGCTGCTGTTCTGTCTGGGCCTGTTTCCATTGATCGGCGCCGTACTGCAGCAAATCCCCAAGCCGGTGCTGGGCGGCGCGACCCTGGTGATGTTCGGCAGCGTGGCCGCCGCCGGCGTGCGTATCCTCGCCCAGGCGCCGCTGGATCGACGCAGCATGTTGATCATTGCCACCTCGTTTGGCGTCGGCCTGGGTATCGCCGCTCAACCCAACTTGCTGCACCTGATGCCGACACTGGTACAGAACCTGTTCGACTCGGCCATCACCAGCGGCGGCCTCACCGCCATCGTATTGTGCCTGTTGCTGCCGGAAGCCAAGGTGAGTACATGCGCTACAAACCCAACAGCGCAAAGCGAAAGCCTGGAGCCGCTTTGACGGTTTTATTGCATCGGGACTTGTCTGAGGCTTGAGGGTGGGTTATCTGTGCACACGTCGCCTTTATCGATCAGCACGGAAACCTCCATGAGCCTCGAAGTTCCTGCCCACAGCAACCACGCCGGTAAACCCGCCAGCCGCATTCGGCAAAAGAACGAACAAGCTATTCTCCAGGCTGCTGAAGATGAATTCGCCCGCCATGGCTACAAAGGCACCAGCATGAACACCATCGCTGCCAGTGCCGGGCTGCCCAAGGCCAACTTGCACTACTACTTCACCAACAAGCTGGGCCTGTATATCGCGGTGCTCAGCAATATCCTCGAATTATGGGACAGCACCTTCAACGCGCTGACCGCCGAGGATGACCCGGCCGTGGCGCTTGCGCGCTACATCCGCACCAAGATGGAGTTCTCGCGGCGCCAACCACAAGCCTCGCGGATCTTCGCCATGGAGATCATCAGCGGCGGCGAATGCCTCACCGAATATTTCGGTCAGGACTATCGCGCCTGGTTCAGTGGCCGAGCCGCGGTGTTCCAGGCGTGGATCGACGCCGGCAAAATGGACCCCGTCGATCCCGTGCACTTGATCTTCCTGCTGTGGGGCAGCACCCAGCACTACGCCGACTTCGCCACCCAGATCTGCCGAGTCACCGGTCGCACCAAGTTGACCAAGCAGGACATGGAAGACGCCGGCACCAACCTGATCCATATCATTCTCAAAGGCTGCGGCATCAAGCCGGCCCTATAAAAAACGAAGCGAGTTATGTCTTTTACGCTGACAGGCTTTTGCGAATTTCGTGAAGAAATACGCAAAAGCCGCTTTATCACCTTGGCGGTGCCGATCACCAGCCCGCAGGACGCCCAGGCGTTTTTCGAGCAGCACAGCGACCTGAACGCCACGCACAACTGCTGGGCCTGGAAGCTGGGCGATCAATACCGCAGCAACGACGACGGCGAACCCGGTGGCACCGCCGGGCGACCGATCCTCGCGGCTATCGAGGCCCAGGGGTTCGATCAGGTCGCGGTGCTGGTGATCCGCTGGTACGGCGGCATTCAATTGGGGACGGGCGGACTCGCCCGCGCCTACGGTGGTGGCGCAAACAAATGCCTGCAAAATGCCGAGCGTATCGAACTGATCAGCCGTGTGCCCCTGAGCTGCGCCTGTGGGTTCTCCGAGCTGAACCTGGTGAAGCTGCGCGTCGCCGAACTCGGCGGTTTAGTGCTGGAAGAAACCTTCACCGCCAACGGCGTGGAGCTACACCTTGCACTGGCAGGGGCACACATCGACACCCTGCAAACCCAGCTCGCCGACCTGAGCCGTGGGCGCATCCTGCTGCAACGCTGAAACTGCTACTGTTAGGCGCTGAACTCCCTGAACCGCGACTTCAAAGGAAGCCTTCATGTCTACGCCAAAAACCGCACTGATCATCGGCGCCTCGCGCGGGCTGGGCCTTGGCCTGGTCAAGCAACTGCTCCAGGATGGCTGGGACGTCACCGCCACCGTGCGTGATCCGCACAAGGCCGATGCCCTCAAAGCTGTGGGCCCGGTGCAGATCGAGAAATTGGATATGGACGATCAGCAAGCCGTGATCGCCCTGGCCCAACGCTTGAAAGACCGCACCTTCGACCTGCTGTTCGTCAACGCTGGCGTCAAGGGCCCGGCGAACCAGGAGCCAGGCCACGCCACCCTCGCAGAGGTCGGCCAGCTGTTTTTCACCAACGCCGTGGCGCCGATCAACCTGGCCCAGCGCTTTGTCGGGCAGATCCGCAAAGACACCGGCGTGCTGGCGTTCATGAGTTCGGTGCTGGGCAGCGTGACCATTCCCGACGGTTCGGACCTGGCGCTGTACAAGGCCAGCAAGGCTGCCCTCAACTCAATGACCAACAGCTTTATCACCCAGTTGGGCGACCACAAGCCGACGGTTCTGTCGCTGCATCCGGGCTGGGTGAAAACCGACATGGGCGGAGAGAACGCACATATCGACGTCGACACCAGCGTGCGCGGCCTGGTGGATCAAGTAAATGCCTACACCGGCAAGGGCGGCCATCACTTCGTGGACTACAAGGGCGACACCATCGCCTGGTAAATACACCGATCAACCTGTGGAAGGGGGCTTGCTCCCGATGGCTGAGTGTCAGTCAATGCTGTGTGGACTGGCCCACCGCTATCGGGAGCAAGCCCCCCTCCCACTCTGTACCTACTCCTACAGCTAGACCCCGTAATGAACTACACGTAATCTAGCCCCCTCGCCCTCCCCGGCGACCCTGGATCAGCAGACAGGGCAACACTGAGCTGGCAAACCTGAACCCATCATTCAGAGGAGCCGGCCAATGCCTGCGACCCGTATCTGGTTAAAAAACCCCCTCGCGATTTTCACTGCCAATGGCCTCGACGCCCGTGGCGGCCTGGTGCTGCAAGACGGTGTGATCACCGAATTACTGGCCCAGGGCCAAGAACCGGCACAACCCTGCACGCAGGTGTTCGATGCTCGCGAACATGTGGTCCTGCCCGGGCTGATCAACACTCACCATCATTTCTATCAAACCCTCACCCGCGCCTGGGGCCCGGTGGTCAACCAGCCGCTGTTTCCCTGGCTGAAAACGCTGTACCCGGTATGGGCGCGGCTTACCCCGGGAAAACTCGCCCTGGCCAGCAAAGTCGCCCTGGCTGAATTGCTGCTGTCGGGCTGCACCACCGCGGCCGACCACCACTACCTGTTCCCCGATGGTTTGGAAAACGCCATTGATGTGCAGGTAGCCAGCGTGCGCGAACTGGGGATGCGCGCCATGCTCACCCGCGGCTCCATGAGCCTGGGCGAAGCCGATGGCGGCCTGCCACCGCAGCAGACCGTGCAACAGGGCCAGGTCATTCTTGACGACAGCCAGCGCCTGATCCGCGAATATCACGAGCGGGGTGACGGCGCGCAGATTCAGATTGCCCTGGCTCCGTGCTCGCCGTTTTCCGTCACCCCCGAGATCATGCAAGCCAGCGCCGAATTGGCCAACCGCCTGGATGTGCGCCTGCATACCCACTTGGCGGAAACCCTCGACGAAGAAGACTTCTGCCTGCAACGCTTCGGCCTGCGTACCGTGGATTATCTCGACAGCGTCGGCTGGCTCGGCCCACGCACCTGGCTGGCCCACGGCATTCACTTCAACCCGGATGAAATCGCACGCCTGGGTGCCGCCGGTACGGGGATCTGCCACTGCCCAAGCTCCAACATGCGCCTGGCTTCCGGTATCTGCCCGACCCTGGACCTGCTTGCCGCCGGCGCGCCCATCGGGCTGGGCGTGGACGGCTCGGCGTCCAACGATGCCTCGAACATGATCCTTGAAGCGCGTCAGGCCCTGTACATTCAGCGCCTGCGTTATGGCGCAGAAAAGATCACCCCAGAAGGCGTGCTGGGCTGGGCAACCAAAGGTTCGGCACAGTTGCTGGGCCGAACGGACATCGGTGAATTGGCCGTAGGCAAGCAGGCTGACCTGGCATTGTTCAAACTTGATGAGCTGCGCTTCTCCGGTAGCCACGATCCGATTTCAGCGCTGCTGTTGTGCGGTGCGGACCGGGCGGATCGAGTGATGATCGGCGGCCAGTGGCGGGTGATCGACGGCCAAGTCGAAGGCCTGGACCTGAAAGGCTTGATCGCCGATCACACCCAGGCGGCTCGCCAACTCATCGCCGGCACCTGAGCCAGACGCCGATCAAAATGTGGGAGGGGGGCCTGCTCGCTCCCACATTGGGTCTACGGCGTCATCAAAAACAGTTACAGCCCCAGCAGCGACAACATAATAAAAGTCGCAAACAACACAAAATGAGTCATCCCTTCAATGGCATTCGTCTCGCCATCGTTGAGGTTGATCGCGCTGACAATCAGCGTGATAAACACCATCACCGTCTGCACCGGCGTCATCGCCATCTGGAACGGCTGGCCGCTATAGAGCGCCATGGCTTCCATCACCGGCACCGTCAGGATCACCGTAGACAACGAAGCACCCAACGCGATATTCACCACCGACTGCATACGGTTGGCCAATGCAGCGCGCAATGCCGTCAGAATCTCTGGCGCGGCCGAGATAGCCGCCACCACAATCGCCGTGATCACCGGCGGCGCGCCCGTGCCTTCCAGGCCCAGATCCAGGGTTTTGGACATCACCTCGGCCAACGCGCCAATCACAATCACGCCAAACACCAACGTGCCTATCGAGAACGCGAGGTTAACGGGCGGTGTGTGTTCTTCTTCGGTTGATTTCTTGCGGCGTTTTTCCGGGTAGCTGTAGCTGAAGAAATAACTGTGTGGGCCTACCTGCATCCTCAGGAACAAGGTGTAGAGCACCACCATCGCGCCAATGGTGAAGGCCGAGTAAATTTTCCAATCGGCCTCGGGGATAAATTCCGGTACCACCATCGACACGCCCATGGCGGTGAGGATCATCACGCTGTAGGTGCGCGCTGAGTCATCGTTGTAGGACTGTTCCCCATGCTTGATGCCCCCCATCAAGGCGGCCAGGCCGAGAATACCGTTGATATCCAGCATCACCGCCGAGTAAATGGTATCGCGCACCAGGGTGGGCGATGGCTCGTTGCTCATCATGATCGCCAGGATCACCACTTCCACCAATACGGCCGCGAGGGTCAGGATCATGGTGCCGTAGGGGTCGCCAACCTTTTCTGCCAACTGCTCGGCGTGATGGGCTACGCGCATTGAGGCCATTACGATAAACGCGATCAGCGCAGCACCGGCCAGCAGGGCCACCAGTTGCCCGCTGTGGAGCATCCAGTGCTCCAGCGGATAAGCCGCAATGGCGGCAATCAGCGCCAGCAGCATGAATTTTTCTTGCTTGAAGTGTGTGAGCATTACGGGCCTTTTCGTGCAGCGAATCAGTCATTGATGGGGTACAGACTGCGCCAAGCCGCTAACGTTTCGTTACACCTTAGTTCAGCTCACCCTTGCGTGAGTGACACAAATACTCTCCTGCTGGTCAGGTTTTGCCGATTATTTCAGCCATGGCCTGTAGAATGCCGCCATTGCAACCTGATGAGATTTTAACTATGTACGATTGGCTCAACGCCCTGCCCAAGGCTGAACTGCACCTGCACCTGGAGGGTTCGCTGGAGCCTGAGTTGCTGTTCGCCCTGGCCGAGCGCAACAAGATTGCGCTGCCGTGGAACGACGTCGACACCCTGCGCAAGGCCTACGCCTTCAACAACCTGCAAGAGTTTCTCGACCTGTATTACAAAGGTGCCGATGTGCTGCGCACGTCCCAGGATTTCTACGACCTGACCTGGGCCTACCTGCTGCGCTGCAAGGCCCAGAACGTGATCCACACCGAACCGTTCTTCGATCCGCAAACCCACACCGACCGTGGCATCCCGTTCGAAGTCGTGCTGAACGGCATCGCCGCTGCGCTTAAAGATGGCGAGCAGCAACTGGGCATCACCAGCGGCTTGATCCTCAGCTTCCTGCGCCACCTGAGCGAAGCCGAAGCCGAGAAAACTCTCGACCAGGCCCTGCCGTTCCGTGACGCGTTCGTGGCCGTGGGCCTGGACAGCTCGGAAATGGGTCACCCGCCGAGCAAGTTCCAGCGCGTGTTCGACCGTGCCCGCCACGAAGGCTTCCTCACCGTCGCCCACGCCGGCGAAGAAGGCCCGCCCGAGTACATCTGGGAAGCGCTCGACCTGCTGAAAATCCAGCGTATCGACCACGGCGTGCGTGCCATTGAAGATGAACGCTTGATGCAGCGCATCATCGACGAACAGATCCCGCTGACGGTATGCCCGCTGTCCAACACCAAACTCTGCGTGTTCGACGACATGGCCCAGCACAACATCCTCGACATGCTCGAACGTGGCGTGAAAGTTACCGTGAACTCGGACGACCCGGCCTACTTCGGCGGTTATGTCACCGAGAACTTCCACGCGCTGCATACCTCCCTGGGCATGACCCAGGACCAGGCCAAACGCCTGGCGCAGAACAGCCTGGATGCGCGGCTCGTAAAGCCATAACCGGCCATCATTGAACGAATGCAGGCTAAATGTGGGAGGGGGCTTGCCCCCGATGGCGGTGGGTCAGTCACAGATGTGTTTACTGACACTCCCTCATCGGGAGCAAGCCCCCTCCCACATAGGTTTTGCGCTGACCTTTAGATTTGGGTGAGCTCTTCCAGCGTCTTGCCCTTGGTCTCCATCCCGAACACCCACACCACCAGCGCCGCCACGGCAAAGCACAACGCCCCCAAGGCAAATACCCCGCCCTGCCCGGTTATCGGAAATACCAACCCGGTCACCAACGGCCCCAGCAACGAGCCTACGCGGCCAATTGCTGACGCAAATCCGGAACCTGTAGCTCGCGCCGAAGTGGGATATAGCTCCGGCGTGTAGGTGTACAGCACCGCCCACATGCCAAACAGGAAAAACTGCATCAACAACCCGGAGGTGATCAGCAGGGCCACATTGCCGCCAAACACAGCACTTTGCCCATACAGAAACGCCATCACCCCGCCACCCAGCAGCGTCACGACGCACACCGGTTTACGCCCCCAGCGCTCGACCAGCCAGGCCGCCATCAAAAAGCCGGGGATCCCGCCCAGGGAAATGATCACCGTGTAATACACCGACTGGGTCACGGCGAAACCCGATTGCTGCAATAGCGCGCTCAACCACGACGTCAGCCCGTAGAACCCGAGCAAGGCAAAGAACCACACGCTCCAGATCATCATCGTGCGTTGGCGGTACTGCGCCGACCACAGCTGCTGGAACGCGGAAAAGAATGTACCCGGCGTACTCTCTACCCATGGCAGGGCCATCGGCTCCGGCAAATCGGCGCGGCCCAGGGAGTCGCGTACCTTCTGCTCGATACCCAGCAATACCTTGTCCGCCGCTTCGTGGCGCCCGGCCTGTTCCAGCCAACGCGGCGACTCTGGAATAAAGAAGCGGATGGCCAACACAAACACCGCCGGTACCGCCAACACCAGGAAGATGTCGCGCCAACCAATCACCGGCAGCAAAAAGTACGACAGCACCCCGGCGGCTACAAAGCCCAACGGCCAGAAACCATCCATCAACGCGATGTAACGCCCGCGCCGTTTGGCGGGAATCAACTCCGACAGCATCGACTGAGCAATAGGAAACTCCATGCCCATGCCAATGCCCAACAGGATCCGAAACAACGTCAACGCCTCCACCGTCTGCGCCGTGGAGCACAGGTAACTGGCAACGCCCCACAACACGATGCTCCACTGAAACACCGGTTTGCGCCCAAAGCGATCCGCGAGCATTCCAGAAAGAGAAGCACCCACCACCATGCCGAAAAAACTCGAACTGGCCAGCAACCCGGCCTGGGCCGTGCTCAAGCCAAACTCGGTTTTGATCGAGCCCAACAGAAAGGTCATCATTGCCAAGTCCATGGAGTCGAAGAAAAACGCCAAGGCAATGATGATGAAGATGACTCGGTGGTAACCGCTGATGGGCAACCGTTCCAGCCGCTGCGCTGCGCTATAACCCTGCCTGACCATGCCGCATCCCCCCGTATGAAAAATCCCCTTGGCGAGTGTGCGGCATCGTTTGTCCTGGCTATTGCTGGATGCGACCTGATTGCAGCTCTGAACGACGCGCTTAACGTGCCGCCAGCCGGCTGATCTCCCTGAGCCCTGCCTCGTTGACTGACAAGGCACGCGACTCGTTGATCACGCTGATCCAGTTGGCCTGCAGAAACAGCTGCATCAACCCCGCCCCCAATGCTCCGCCCAGATGCGGTTGCTGCTGGCTCCAGTCGAAACAGTCGCACACCAGCGGCGCTGCCAGGGCCTGGATAAAAATCCCCAGGTCCGCCAAATGCTGCGCGCCCTTGACCGTAACCTCGGTACGCTGCTCATGGCGCTCGAACCATCCGGCCTCAAGCATCCGTTGATACAACTGCGCCGCCAACTCGCCGCCGAGATGGCCGTGACACCAGCGGGCACGGCGCAACAACTGCGGTGCCATCAGTGCCGGCGGCAAGGCTTGCGGTGTGCTGCGCGCCGCGCTGGCCATGGTGGTGCTGACCAGCGCATCAATGGCGGCACTCACATCCGCAGCCGCCACGCGAAACAAGCGCTTGCCACGTCGGGCCTCGGTCCGCAGCAAACCGCTGCCGGTCAGCCGCGCCAAATGGGCATTGGCCGACGCCGGCGACAACCCGGCCAGCGTTGCCAGCTCTTCTGAAGACTTCGCCGAACCGTCCATCAGGGCCCAGAGCATGGCCGTGCGTTTGGGCTCGGCAAGCAAGCTGGCGATCTGACTGATGCAAGGTGCTGCTTCCATGTATTCACTCCCTGTAAGACCATTTTTCTGCTGCGGTTGACGCCAAAGTATAGGTGCGCACGCAGCAGGTTCCGCGGCCTCCGACAGCTCGGATCAGGACAGGGTATGAGTGAAATTTCCGATCATTACGCAGGCTATTGCCCAGTCGCCGTTCGCCCCGGTCGTTGCGCCGTCAAGGTCGCACAGCGGGACACGAGCATCTCCCGCAGCAGATTGATGGGTTTGCTCAATTGCGCACGATGGGCACATAGCAAGTTGAGCGGTGTGCGCTCGCCCTGCAGCTGCGGCAGGATCAAACGCAAGCGCCCGGCCAGCACGTCGGTGCTGATATCCAACCAGGATTTGTAAGCGATGCCCATGCCCGCCACCGCCCAGCGCCGCACCACATCGGCGTCATCACTGAACCGGTCACCACTGACTGTCAGGCTCACGTGGCGCTTGCCGTCATAAAACCCCCAATGGTCATGCACCCGGCTGCCGAGCATGTACAGCAGGCAATTGTGCTGGGCCAGTTGCTCCAGATGCTGGGGTTCGCCATGCCGGGCGAGGTAGCTCGGCGCGGCGCACAGCACACGAATATTGTCCGGGGCGATGGGCAGAGCCACCAGGCTGGAATCTTCGGGTTCACCATAGCGCAGGGCTATGTCCACTGGCTGGCGGAACAGGTCGGCAATGCGATCGCCCAGCAACAGGCGCACGTTCAGTTGCGGGTGTTGCTGCTGGAACTCATCCAGCCACGGCAACAGCTGGTTGCGACCAAAATCCGACGGCGCCGACAATTGCAGCACGCCGCTCACATGATCCTGGCCACTGGCCAATAAGCGCCGGCCATCGTCCAGCGCACTTAATGACGCACGCGCATATTCCAGGAAGCCCTCGCCTTCGGCAGTCAGGCGCAGGCTGCGGGTGGAGCGCGCCAGCAAACGCGTGCCCAGCTGTTGTTCGATACGCTTGAGCGCGGCGCTGGCCACTGCCGGTGACAGGTCCATCACCCGTGCCGCCGCCGACAGGCTGCCCAGGTCCGCAGCACGTACAAACAACTGCAAATCATCAAAACGCAGCATGGAACTCCGCCAATTATCAAAATTTGGTTGAAACAGACTGCTGTTTTAGCCGCTTTTATCTGCGTAGGAAATAGCCAATCATCTGCCCATCCCGTTCTTAGCTATATCACTCAGACCTTTTACCGGAGCCCTCATGAAAGCCATTGCCTACTACACGTCATTGCCGATCAACGACCCAAAATCCCTGCAAGATATAGAGCTGCCGGAGCCCGTGGCCGGCCCGCGCGACCTGCTGGTGGAAGTCAAAGCCATCTCGGTCAACCCGGTGGACACCAAGGTGCGCCACAACGTCGCCCCGGAAAATGGCGACGCCAAGGTGTTGGGCTGGGACGTGGCCGGTGTGGTCAAGGCGGTCGGCAGCGATGTGACGCTGTTCAAAGCCGGTGACAAGGTGTTCTACGCCGGCTCCCTGGTGCGCCCAGGCGGCAACAGCGAACTGCATACGGTCGATGAACGCATCGTCGGCCATATGCCCAAAAGCCTGGGGTTTGCCGAAGCGGCCGCGCTGCCGTTGACCGCTATCACCGCGTGGGAGCTGCTGTTTGAACGTTTGCAAATACCCGAAGGCAAGGAAGATCACGGCCAGAGCCTGCTGATCGTCGGCGCTGCCGGCGGCGTGGGGTCGATCCTGACCCAACTGGCCAACCAACTCACGGCGCTGAAAGTCATCGGTACCGCCTCGCGCCCCGAGACTCAGGAATGGGCCAAAGCCTTGGGCGCCCACGTAGTGATCGACCACAGCCAGCCGCTGAGCGAAGCGCTGAAACATGCAGGCCTTGGGCAAGTGACCCACGTCGCCAGCCTGACCCAAACCGAGCATCACCTGGATCAACTGGTGGAAGCGCTGCAACCCCAAGGCAAGCTGGCGTTGATCGACGACCCCAAGGCGCTGGATGTAAGCAAGCTCAAGCGCAAGAGCCTGTCGCTGCACTGGGAGTTCATGTACACCCGCTCGATGTTCGAGACGCCCGACATGATCGAGCAGCACACCCTGCTTAACCGCGTGGCCGATCTGATCGACGCCGGCACCCTGAAAACAACGGTGGGCGAGCATTTTGGTGTGATCAATGCAGCCAATGTGCGCCGTGCCCACGCGCTGCTGGAAAGCGGCAAGGCCAAGGGCAAGATCGTGCTGGAAGGGTTCTGAAAAAACGACTGTCAGTGTCGTCCGTTATTCATGTAAGTAATGGACGACACCATTAGTCTGAGAGTTGACCCTTGTCATATTTTTAAGGGGATTCGGGTTTATATTGGCCGCCTTTGCCACGAGTCTTTTACGCGAGGAAGTCAGCAATGAAGATCCTGATAAAAGCGTCAGCAAAATCCCCAGGCAGCCAATGGCAGGTTCGTCTCGACGGCGAAGCCATCACCTTCCGCAGTGAAGCCGAGGCCCGCGCCTTCGTTGACACCCTGCAAGCGCGGATCCAGGCCCCCCACCGTTTCCCCCTCGGCCAGCAGCGCTCTGCCGCTGGCTGACCCGTCTATCAGACCTGCGCCTGCGTGGCCCTTGCCCGTTGCAGGCGCTGGGTCGACATTGCAATCGTTACCGCCAGCACACCGCACAAGCTGATGACCATGGCCATCGGCATCGCCGTACCATCATGCAACACGCCGACCAGCGACGCCGCACCCGCCGCCACGCCGAACTGGATACACCCGAGCAACGCCGAGGCACTGCCCGCCCGTGCGCCTTGCCCGCTCATGGCACAGGCCGAGGTGTTCGGCAAAATGCAGCCCAGGCTGGCGATGCAGATAAACAGCGGCACCAGCAACGGCCACAGCGCCTCAGTACGCAGCGCGGCAATCCCCAGCAGCGTCAACGCCGCCGCCACGTAGACCCACACCGTACGCGACAGCAAAAACGCCGGGCCACGCTTGGCCAGCAACCGCGCATTCAACTGCGCCACCAGGATAAAGCCGGCGGCGTTGGAACCGAACAGCCAGCCGTAATGCTCGGCAGGCACGCCGTAGAGTTTGATAAATACGAAGGGGGAGCCGGCGATGTAGGCAAACATCCCGGCAATCGAGATGCCGCCGGTCAAGGCATAGCCCAGGTACACGCGGTCCGACAACAGCGAGCCGTAGCGGCGCAACGAACCAGACAATGGCTGGCGCGGTTGATCGGCCGGGAAGGTTTCCGGCAAGCCGACTGCCAC
Organism: Pseudomonas sp. B329; assembly: GCF_023127835.1. Classification (NCBI taxonomy): domain Bacteria; kingdom Pseudomonadati; phylum Pseudomonadota; class Gammaproteobacteria; order Pseudomonadales; family Pseudomonadaceae; genus Pseudomonas; species Pseudomonas sp. B329. The sequence continues at coordinate 17,073 of NZ_SPKP01000004.1, forward strand.
GGCGATAGCCGCCATCACGCTGAACAACGACAGTGCCAGGAAAATCGATTGCCAGCCCCACACCCCGACCATCAGCCCCCCCGCCAATGGCGCAAGGATCGGCGCCAGGCCGGTGACCAGCATCAGTTGCGAATACACCTTGGCCGAGCCCACCGCGTCGCACTTGTCACTGACCACCGCCCGGGAAATCACCATGCCTGCACAACCGCCAAGGGCCTGCACGAAACGCGCGCCGATCAGCCACTCCAGCGACGGCGCGTAGGCACAGGCGAAGGATGCGAGGGTAAACAAGGTGACGCCGCTGAGCAGCGGCACGCGCCGACCGAAACGGTCAGCCAGCGGGCCGTAGATCAATTGACCGATAGCCAGGCCGGCGAAATACACCGCCAAGGTTAACTGGATATGTTTTTCGTCAGTGGCAAAGGCCGTGGCCATGGCCGGAAAGCCCGGCAGGTAGAAGTCGATCGCCAACGGCGCGAAGGCGCTCAAGGCGCCCAGAATCAGGATTATGCGAAGGTTCATCAGACACCCAAGTGAGTCGGCAGCTCGACAGTCTAGCCGCGCTTGGGTGCCGTGAACATTACGTTAGGTCGCTAACGATCAGAAAAAATCACGCCAGTTTGGCGGTGTAGCCCTCCTCGGTGATCAGTTGGACGACCTTATCCGAGGGCAGACTGCTTGCCACGCGCACTTCTTTAGTGCCCAAATCTACTTCGACACTCGCTGCCGGGTCCTGGCTCTGTACCGCCTGGGTCACTGATCGAACGCAATGGCCGCAGGTCATTCCTTCAACATTGAATATTTGCATGACATGACTCCTTTGATGAGGTTGAACCCAGTCTCAAGCTTGCCATTATGGCAAGGTCAAGCTTCAAAAAAATCGGCCGGGCTGGTATTCGCAGGCGACGTCGGCCAAGCTTCAACTTTCCTCGCTGTGAACCATGGAGCATTCGCCATGCGCTGGTCGTTTTTTGCCCTTGCCGGCCTGATGAGCTTGTCTGCCGCTGCGCCCCAAGCTCTCGCCGCTGAAGATTATGCGGTGCTGATCATTTCCCGCGAACGCCTGGAAGTACCCACCAATTGCGAAATTGGCCTGTATCTTCAGGACCAACTGGCCGGACGCCTGTTCCAGGAACAAGCCACCTCGTTCAATCTGCCCGCAGGTAACGTGTCGCTGCGCCTCAAGCTATTGCCAGGCCAGTCCCCGGGCTGCCAGCCAGGGATGCTGGCGCCGGCGGCGCAGAACATTACGTTGAAAGCCGGTGATGTCCGCAAATTGCGTATTGCCCAGGGCCAGGACGGCATGTACCTCAAACCTGCCGCATTGGAATACTGAAGACGCTTGACCTTCCCCACAGGTTAAGGTTGATCCTAGTGGCAACTTCTTCTGGAGGACTGCCCCATGAATGGATCCACCACATTTGACTTGCCCATCGGCGGCATGACCTGCGCCAGCTGTGCCGGCCGCGTCGAACGCGCGCTGGGCAAGGTGCCGGGGGTGCAACGCGTGAGCGTCAACCTGGCCAACGAACGCGCCCATATCGAAGTGCTCGGCCCGATGGATGCCAGCGTGTTGATCGCCGCAGTCGACAAAGCCGGCTACACCGCCACCCTGCCACAAAGCGAAACCGCCACCGAAGCCGACCAGGCCGGGCGCCTGCGCCGCGAACGCTGGGCGCTGGTGGCGGGGATTGTGCTGGCGCTGCCCCTGGTGCTGCCGATGCTGGTAGAACCCTTCGGCCTGCACTGGATGCTCCCGGCCTGGATACAGTTCGCCCTGGCTACACCGGTGCAATTCATCCTCGGTGCGCGCTTCTATGTTGCCGCATGGAAAGCCGTACGCGCCGGCGCTGGCAACATGGACCTGCTGGTGGCGATCGGCACCAGCGCCGGCTACGGCCTGAGTATCTATGAATGGCTCACCGCCGCCCCAGGCGTGACGCCGCACCTGTACTTCGAAGCTTCAGCAGTGGTCATCGCTCTGGTGCTGCTGGGCAAATACCTGGAAAGCCGCGCCAAGCGCCAGACCGCCAGCGCCATCCGCGCCCTTGAAGCCTTGCGTCCGGAACGGGCGATCCGCGTGCTGGATGGCCGCGAAGAAGACGTCGCGATCAATGCCTTGAAGCACGGTGACCTGGTGCTGGTCAAACCCGGCGAACGCTTCCCGGTAGACGGTGAGGTGGTGGAAGGCCAAAGCCATGCCGATGAAGCGCTGATCAGCGGCGAAAGCCTGCCCGTGCCGAAACAGCCCGGCGCCCCGGTCACCGGTGGTGCCATCAACGGTGAAGGCCGTTTGCTGGTGCGCACCCTGGCCCTGGGCGCGGAGAGCGTGCTGGCGCGCATCATCCGCCTGGTCGAAGACGCCCAGGCCGCCAAGGCACCGATCCAGAAACTGGTGGATAAAGTCAGCCAGGTGTTCGTACCGGCCGTGTTGGTATTGGCACTGATCACCGTAGTGGGCTGGTGGTTGTATGGCGCATCGCTGGAAACCGCGATCATTAATGCGGTCGCCGTGCTGGTGATCGCCTGCCCTTGTGCCCTGGGCCTGGCCACGCCGACCGCGATCATGGCCGGCACCGGCGTCGCAGCACGCCACGGTATTCTGATCAAGGATGCCGAAGCCCTGGAACGCGCCCATGCCGTGAGCGCCGTGGTGTTCGACAAGACCGGCACCCTGACCTCCGGCGCGCCAAAAATTGCGCATCTGGCGGCGGTGGACGGCGATGAATCCCTCTTATTGCAACAGGCCGGCGCCTTGCAACGCGGCAGTGAACATCCGCTGGCCAAGGCCGTGCTGGATGCCTGCCAAGAGAAAGGTCTGGACGTGGCCGATGTGAGCGCCAGCCAATCCCTGACCGGACGCGGCATTGCCGGTACGCTGGACGGTCGCCCACTGGCGCTTGGCAATCGACGCCTGCTGGAGGAAACCGGTCTGGACGCAGGCGATTTGGCTCAGCGTGCCAAGGAATGGGAAGCCGAAGGCCGCACCTTGTCCTGGCTGATCGAGCAAGGTGCGCAACCGCGTGTGCTGGGCCTGTTTGCGTTTGGCGACACCCTCAAGCCCGGCGCACTTGAGGCGGTGCAACAACTCAAGGCGCAGCACATCAGCAGCCACCTGATTACCGGCGATAACCACGGCAGTGCACGGGTCGTTGCGCAGGCGTTGGGGATCGATGACGTGCACGCCGAAGTGCTGCCGGCCTACAAAGCTGCCGCCGTTGCCGAGCTGAAAAAAACCGGGGTGGTGGCCATGGTGGGCGACGGTATCAATGATGCCCCGGCGCTGGCCGCTGCCGATATCGGCATTGCCATGGGCGGCGGCACCGACGTGGCCATGCACGCCGCCGGTATCACCCTGATGCGCGGCGACCCGCGCCTGGTGCCGGCCGCGCTGGAGATCAGCCGCAAGACTTATGCAAAAATTCGACAGAATCTGTTCTGGGCCTTTGTGTATAACTTGATCGGCATTCCCCTGGCCGCCTTCGGCCTGCTCAACCCGGTACTGGCTGGGGCTGCCATGGCCTTGTCCAGCGTCAGCGTGGTGAGCAATGCACTGTTGTTGAAAACCTGGAAACCCAAGGACCTGGAGGATCAACGCCCATGAACATCGGCCAAGCCGCCCGCACCAGCGGGCTGAGTGCAAAGATGATTCGCTACTACGAATCCATCGGCCTGCTGAAAACGGCCCATCGCACCGATAGCGGCTACCGTGTGTATGGCCACGACGACCTGCACACCCTGACGTTTATCAAGCGCTCGCGGGACCTGGGGTTTTCATTGGAAGAGGTCGGCAAGCTGCTGACCTTGTGGGAAGACCGGCAGCGGGCCAGCGCCGACGTAAAAGCCCTGGCGCGCCAGCACATAGACGAGCTCAACCACAAGATTCGCGAGTTGGGGCAACTGCGCGACACCTTGCAGGACCTGATGGAGCACTGCCAGGGCGATCATCGGCCCGATTGCCCGATACTCAAGGAGTTGGCGGCGGGGAACTGCTGCGCCTGACCGGATAAACACAAAACCCAATGTAGGAGCTGGCTTGCCTGCGATAGCATCACCTCGGTGTCACTGATACACCAAGGGGTCTGCATCGCAGGCAAGCCAGCTCCCACATTGGAACGCGCCGTTTTGAGTTACTGCATCCAAGGCGGCGGCGGTGGCTCATCCGGCACTTTGCTCGGTGGCGCATCGTCTGCCGCGCGAATCGCCTGGCGACGCTCTTCATCCAGCCGCGCCGCTTCGATTTCGCGGATCACACCGCCTACGTCCGCCAGCTCTTCCGGTTCGTCGAACTCACCGGTCAACACACTGGCCGGGTGCAAGGTGCCGGCTTCGTACAGCGCCCACATTTCCTTGGCGTACTTGGTCTTCTTCAGCTCCGGGGCAAAGCGTCCAAAGTAGGAAGCCATGTTGCCCACGTCCCGCTCCAGCATGTTGAAGGCGTGGTTGTTGCCCGCCGCATCCACTGCCTGGGGCAGGTCGATGATCACCGGGCCCGTCGGCGTAAGCAGTACGTTGAACTCGGAAAGGTCACCATGCACCAGGCCGGTGCACAACATCAGCACGATCTGCGAGATCAGAAAGGCGTGGTACTCGCGCGCCTGGTCCGGCTCCAGCACCACGTCATTCAGGCGCGGCGCTGCATCACCGTACTCGTCGGCCACCAGCTCCATCAACAGCACGCCCTCAAGGAAGTCGTACGGCTTGGGCACGCGAACGCCCGCACCGGCGAGGCGGAACAGCGCCGCCACTTCGGCGTTCTGCCAGGCATCTTCGGTTTCTTTCTTGCCGAACTTGGAGCCCTTGGCCATGGCCCGGGCCTGGCGGCTGTTACGGACCTTTCGGCCTTCCTGGTATTCGGCCGCCTGACGAAAACTTCGTTTGTTCGCCTCCTTGTAAACCTTCGCGCAACGCAATTCGTTGCCGCAGCGCACCACATAAACAGCTGCTTCTTTACCACTCATGAGTGGGCGCAGCACTTCGTCGACCAGACCGTCTTCGATCAGGGGTTCAATGCGTTTAGGAGTCTTCATCAGCTTTTATTGTGGGTCCTGTATTACCAAACACGCGTGTGGCACTCGTTATACGGCAATCAGCTCGCCGGTGGGAGAGGCTACCGACCTCTGACCCCTTCAGAATGCATGCAATGGGCCAATTTTTTTGGCAATCAGCGTTCGATAATCGCTGTCACCCCTTGGCCGCCAGCAGCACAGATCGAAATCAACCCCCGCCCTTTGCCCGCCGCATCCAGCAACTTGGCGAGGTTGGCAACGATGCGCCCGCCGGTAGCGGCAAATGGATGGCCTGCCGCCAAAGAACTGCCCTTGACGTTGAGCCGGCTGCGATCGATAGCCCCCAACGGAGCATCCAGGCCCAGGCGCGTCTTGCAGTAATCGGCGTCTTCCCACGCCTTGAGCGTGCACAACACCTGGGCAGCAAAGGCTTCGTGGATCTCGTAGTAATCAAAATCCTGCAAGGTCAGGCCATTGCGGGCCAGCAAGCGCGGCACCGCATACACCGGCGCCATCAACAGGCCCTCGGCACCGTTGACGAAATCCACCGCCGCCGCTTCGCCATCACGCAGGTACGCAAGGATCGGCAGCCCCCGCTCCTTGGCCCACGCTTCACTGCCGAGCAGCACCAGGGAGGCACCATCGGTCAGCGGCGTAGAGTTGCCGGCGGTCAGCGTGCCCTTTTCGCTACGCTCGAAGGCCGGCTTGAGGGCGGCGAGTTTTTCCAGGGTCAGGTCCGGGCGCAGGTTGTTGTCACGGGTGAGGCCGAGAAACGGCGTGAGCAAATCGTTGTGCCAGCCTTCGGCGTAAGACGCGGCCATCTTTTGATGACTCTCCAGCGCCAGCTGGTCTTGGTCGACACGCGGGATCTGCCAGGTCTGAGCCATCAGTTCGCAGTGTTGGCCCATGGACAGCCCAGTGCGCGGTTCGCCATTGCGCGGCAGTTCCGGCTTGAGGTGCTGGGGACGAAGTTGTAACAGAATTTTTAATTTGTCTGCCATGGATTTGCTGCGGTTGGCTTTGAGTAGCAGCTTGCGTAGCCCTTCATTCACGCCAATCGGTGCATCGGACGTGGTGTCCACCCCGCCGGCAATGCCGCATTCGATCTGGCCCAGCGCGATTTTGTTAGCCACCAGCAACGCCGCTTCCAGACCGGTGCCACAGGCTTGCTGGATGTCGTACGCGGGGGTCTGCGGCGACAACCGCGAGCCGAGCACGCATTCGCGCGTCAGGTTGAAATCGCGGGAATGCTTGAGCACCGCGCCGGCGGCCACCTCGCCCATGCGCAGGCCATGCAGGTTGTAGCGCTCGATCAGGCCCTCCAGGGCGGCCGCGAGCATCGCCTGGTTACTCGCCGTGGCGTAAGGGCCATTGGAACGGGCGAAAGGAATGCGGTTACCGCCAATGATCGCCACTCGGCGCAATTGAGTCATGAAAAGCTCCCTCTGTCGGTTATGGGCTTGATCACTGAGCCTAGTCGAACGACTGCTACCCTGGGATGGTCAACCCTTTGAACCCCAGCCTTCGGAGAGCGTTCCATGTCTGACCGTTATATCGACTTCGCCAACTCAAGCCTCGGCCATCGCCTGGTCGCCGCCATTGGCCTGCCGTCACCGGTACGCCTGGAACGCTGGCAAGCCGGACGCCTGCGCCCGGTCGAAGGCGCACTGTTGCTGGGCGGCGGCGCATTGACGAGCAAGGTGCTGGCGTTTGCCAATCGGCTCACCGACGCCATCTACAGCTACGGCGCAGAAGCCTCGACGGCATCCGTGTGGATTCCCGGGCACGGCCCCAAGCTCAAGGCGGTGGTGTTCGACGCCAGTGACTTGAAGCACACCGACCAACTCAAGCAACTGCGTGAGTTCTTCCAGCCATTGCTGAAAAACCTAGACCATAGCGCGCACCTGGTGATCCTCGGCCGTGCGCCGGAAAGCCTCAGCGACCCGTTTGCCGCCAGCGCCCAGCGCGCCCTGGAAGGCTTCAGCCGCTCGCTGGCCAAGGAACTGCGCAGCGGTGGCGTGTTGCAGTTGCTGTATGTGGGTGACGGGGCCGAGGACCAATTAGAGGGCGCGCTGCGGTTTTTCCTCTCGCCCAAAAGCGCTTACATTTCTGGCCAAGTCATTCGCCTGTCAGCCTGCGACACCCCGGTCGAAGACTGGACGCGCCCGCTGGCGGGGCGCAAGGCGCTGGTCACTGGCGCCGCCCGGGGCATCGGTGCGTCCATCGCCGAAACCCTGGCCCGCGACGGTGCCGAGGTGATTTTGCTCGATGTGCCCCAGGCCAAGGCCGACCTCGAAGCCCTGGCCGCACGCCTGAATGCGCGTACGGTGGTGCTGGATATCTGCGCCGAAGACGCCGCCAGCCAGTTGGTCGAACACTTGCCCGACGGGCTCGATATCCTGGTGCACAACGCCGGCATCACCCGTGACAAAACCCTGGCCAACATGACGCCCGAATACTGGGACGCAGTGCTGGCGGTGAATCTCAATGCTCCGCAAGTGCTGACCAAGGCCCTGCTGGACAGCGGCACTCTGCACGACAACGCACGGGTCGTGCTGCTGGCCTCCATCAGTGGCATCGCCGGCAATCGTGGGCAAACCAACTATGCCGCGAGCAAGGCCGGTTTGATCGGCCTGGCCCAGGCATGGGCGCCCCTTTTGAAGCAACGCGGGATCAGCATCAACGCCGTGGCGCCGGGCTTTATCGAAACCCAGATGACCGCACACATCCCGTTTGCCCTGCGTGAGGCCGGGCGACGCATGAGTTCGCTTGGCCAGGGTGGCATGCCACAGGACGTGGCCGAAGCCGTGGCCTGGCTCGGCCAGCCGGGCTCCGGTGCCGTCAGCGGCCAGGCGCTGCGTGTGTGTGGGCAAAGTCTTCTGGGAGCATAAGCATGCAATGGCAAACCTTGGACAGCACACCGTCGCTACTCCCGCTGTACTGGCGTGCGGCACTCAAGCGCAAGATCACCGGCAGCACGTTGCCCGAACGCGGCTGGCGCTGTCGGGTCAGCGTCGATCCCAAGGCCGTCGCGGCGTACCGCAAGGTCTGCGGGTTCACCGACAGCCCGATGCTGCCAGCGACTTACCCGCACATCCTGGCGTTCGGTCTGCAACTGCAACTGCTGACCGACAAGGCGTTTCCGTTTCCGCTGTTGGGGCTGGTCCACCTGAGCAATCGCATCCGCATTCACCGGCCTCTGGGCGGCGTGGGAGAGCTGAGCATCGGTGTGTACGCGCACAACCTACAGCCCCACGCCAAGGGCGCGACCTTTGACATTGCGACCGTGGTCGAAGATGCCCTTGGACTGCTATGGGAAGCCGAAAGTCAGATGCTCTGTCGTGGCGTAAAGCTTGAAGGCGAATCGCTGAATAACAGCGTGCACGTCCCAGGGCCGCTCAACGAACTGACCCGCTGGAAAGCGCCCACCGATATCGGTCGCCGCTATGCCCGCGTGTCCGGCGATTACAACCCCATCCATCTCAGTGCGCCTACGGCCAAGCTGTTCGGTTTTCCCCAAGCCATCGCCCATGGGCTGTGGAACAAGGCCCGCACGCTCGCGGCGCTGGGAGAACACCTGCCGGCCGCCAATATTGAAATCAATGTCGAGTTCAGGAAACCCGTGCGCCTGCCCGGTGAAGTGATATTGATGAGCAGCGCAGCCGGTTCCAGTGGCGAGTTGGAACTTAAAGGGCCGGGCGGCATTGAGCATATGTTCGGAAAGTGGCAGCCGATCGCCTGAAAAAACCGATTAATTGTATATATACACCCAAAGTTATAGCGGACCTTACGAGGTCCGCTTATTTATTCAACCTTTTGATTTACATCACCTAAATTTCAGTAAGCATCCTTGCCATACACCCTTTGTATTAGTCGCTAAGTTGACCGATGCCTAGGGTATATAAATTGTTAATACCAAGTTGAGCGTTGTGCGAAAGAGTGCCATGGCCTGAGATAGAACCACGGACAAATCTATTGCTGCCCCAAGAAGTAGCGAAGGTTTGAAACAACCCAGGTTGTACCAGGTGCAAGGAACTCAATCATGAAAACTCAAGTCGTGTTGTGGAAAGCAAGTACCGCGTTGGCCCTGATTCTGGCAATGAGCCTCGGCGGCTGCAGCAGTGGTGGCGGCGGGCATAAATCCAGCGTGGCGGCGTCATCGCCGGATGCTGGCGCAGGTGCGGGCACAGGTGACGGCGGCACGGGTGGCGGCACTGGCGGGACTGGTGGTGGCACTGGCGGCACTGACGGTGGGACTGGCGGAACCGGCGGAACTGACGGTGGCACTGGTGGAACCGGCGGCGGCACGGGCGGCACTGACGGTGGCACTGGTGGCACGGGCGGCGGAACGGGCGGCACTGACGGTGGCACTGGTGGGACCGGCGGTGGCACTGGCGGCACAGGTGGCGGCACTGGCGGGACGGGCGGTGGTACTGGCGGCACAGGCGGCGGTACTGGTGGGACCGGCGGTGGTACTGGCGGCACAGGTGGCGGCACCGGCGGGACGGGTGGTGGCACTGGCGGCGGAACAGGTTCGACAACCACCCCACTGATCACTGGCCAGATCGCCGGCACCCTCGGCACCACCGTAGGCAATGTAGGCACAGCGGTGGGTGATCTCGGCGGCACCCTGACCGCGGTTCCGATCGTAGGCACAACAGCAGGCGGGCTGGTCACCTCGGTCGGCACGGCTGTCAACACCATCGGCACCGGAGTCACAACAGGCTTGGGTTCCCTGGGGACCAGCAGCAACTCGCTGGGCATTACGGTCGCAGGTGTCGGCGGCGGCGTTGCTGACTTGGGCAGCGGCCTTTCGACCACCGGCCAATCACTGTCGACCACCCTCGGCGGTGTACCCGTCGTCGGCGGCCTGACAGGTGGCGTAGGCACTGCAGTCGGCGGCGTAGTGGATAAAGTCGGCACTACGGTAACCATGCTCGGCGATACCCTCAGTACCGCCAGCACCACCGGCCCATTGGGCTCGTTGACCAACACCCTCGGCGGCAAAGTAGTGGTGCCTGTGGTATCGCTGGTGGAAAACACCACCGGCAACCTCGGTACGGCAACCGGCCTGGGCACTCCAGTCAATGGCCTGCTGGATAAAGTCGGCTCGACGGTCACCAGCCTGGGGACTCAAGTCGCCAGTACTGGCGGTACCGGCAACCCTGTCACTACCGTGGTCGGCAGCGTGCTGACTGGCGTTGGCGGCACGCTCGACAAGTCTGGCGGCTATGTCGCCCCAACCGGTGGCACCGCAGCTCCCGGCATTCCAGAACTGGTCGGCGGCCTGGTCAGCAACGTCGGTACCGGCCTGAATGTCGGCAACACCAACGGCACGGTCAGTGCAGCGGGTGTAACCGGTGGCGCGCTGGGCAACACCATCGCTTCGGTAGGGACTGTGCTGGGTGGTACAGGTGTCGCCAACACAGGCGCCACGGCACCAGTCGCGGCAGTGGCAACCAATGTCGGCGCCGCGCTTAACCCGGTCACATCCGGCGTCACCGCGCTGACGCAAAACATTGGTACTACCACTGGCGTTGGCGCTCCGGTCAACGGGCTGGTGACGCAAGTGGGAGGGGCAGTCAGCAGCGTAGGCACCAACCTGACTGCCGCCAATGCAAACCCGATCACCAACGCAGTGGGCACCACCGTAACGGCTGTCGGCAACACTGTAGGTTCGGTGGGTGGCTTGGTCACCGGCGGCACTACCGGCACCAGCGGTGGCCTGCTCGGTGGCTTGAACATCGGCGCCACCACCACGACCACAGGCACTGCCACAACCACCGGCGGCACTACAGCCACTGGCGGTTTGGGCGGTTTGTTGAACGGCCTGACCGGCAAATAGAAATGCACCTGGCCGATTAGACGGCCTCCCCTACAGCGCCTACGCTTGGTTGAGACGAGAGACCCTAAATAAGTCTCTCGTCTTTTTTATGGGCGACGCCTTGTGTGATGAGCCGCCACCCTCCCGAACCGAGTCCCAGAACCCGGCGGGCCCGAAGCGCTGCTGCAGTTGACCATGGAGTGTCCTATGCGCGTATTAACGCCGTTGTTAATGCTAACCCTCAGCGCTTACGCCCAGGCCGAGCCCCTTCCCAGCTTTTTGAACAGCAATGACACCGTGCGCACCTTGCCGGTACCCAACCTGCCCGCCGATGCCTATCGACCGGCCACGCCACAAACCCAAGTGCCTGAAGCACCGCCGACTGCCGGCCAGCCCCTGTTGATGGACACCAAGGTCACCATTCGCAAGCTGCAGATCGAAGGCGGCACCATTTACCCGCTGACCGAGACGGCCCAAGTCTACGCACCGCTGATTGGCCGCGAGACCAACCTCGCGCAATTGATCGAAGCAACCCGTGGCATCACCCGCCGCTACCAGGAGGACGGCTACCTGTTGTCCTACGCGTTCCTGCCACAGCAGAATTTCGAAAACGGCCTGGTCCGCGTTGTTTTGGTGGAGGGTTACATCAAGGACTACCAGCAAACCGGTGACATCGGCTCGGTGTCGGCCTACGTCGACAAACTGGCGAAAAAACTGTTGGCCGAACGCCCGCTGACGCGCAAGACCTTCGAGCGCTACACCACGCTGATGAGCCGCATTCCCGGCCTGACCGTACAAGCCCAGGTGCCACCGCCCGGCACCACTGATGGCGCCACGCACATGCAGATCCAGGCCAGCCGCAAACCTTTCACCACCAGCATGAGCCTGGTGCAGAAAAGCCGTGGCGGTACGCAAGCCTTGCTCAGCGCCACCAGCAATTCGCAAACGTTCATGGGCGAACAACTGACCGTCAGCGGCCTGTTCCCGCCCGGCGAGGACAAAGAGCATTACTACCGTGTGGACTACAACCAGTTCATCAATGCCGAAGGCACCCAACTGGCACTCGCTGCCGAACGTTACCGCGCCGACCCCAACAGCAGCGTGCAACTGGACGGCGGCTTCGAGCTCAAGCCGCACCAGTCGATCGATCGCTATTCCATTGGCCTGAGCCACCCGTTTATCGCCTCTCCCACCGAGTCATTGAGCCTGGGCACACGCCTGTACGTGGTGGACCAGACCACCCGTTACAAGCTGGTGGGCTACCCGCTGAGTTTCGACATCGAATCCAACCTGCGCGCCCTCGCCTTCGAGGGTGATTGGCGCAAGGCCGACGCACGCCGGTTACGCATCATCAGCGGCGGCCTGTACCAAGGCATCGACGGTTTGGGCGCCAAGGCGCGCAGTGACCTGGACGTGGCAAAACCCGACCTCGATTTCTTCCGCCTGCGCCTCTCCGGCGTGCAAAGCGACAAGTTCTTCGACAACTGGCAAGGCGTGCTCTCAGGTGCGTTGTACTGGAGCAACAACACGCTGCCTGACAGCGAACGTGCCACCTTCGGCGGGCAAAATTTCGGGCGTGGCTATCCTGATGATCAAGGCTCGGGCGACAAGGGCTGGGGGGTGGCGTACGAGGTCAACTACAGCTTCAACCGTGCTGGCAACTGGGTGAAGGTTTTGCAACCCTACGTGGTGCTCGACCGCGCCAAGACCTGGTTCAACGACCTGCCGGTCAAGGCCAGCGACATGTCTTCGGCGGCAGTGGGGTTACGCTTTGGCGATAACAAGTACTACAACATCGCCCTGGAGGCGGCCAAGCCGATGTCGGATATCGCCCTGGACAGTTTTAACCGCAGGCCACGGTATACGCTGAGTTTCAGTTATCAGCTTTGAGGAGCTTGATGCCTTGATCATTTGTTGGATCAGACTCGGTGAACATGTGGGAGGGGGGGCTTGCTCCCGATGGCGGCCTTGTAGCCGACGGGGGTCTTGGATCAGACCGAGTACATATCCATTTCTGCGGTAACGGCCACTATTGGTTCCGCTTTTACAGCGGGTCCCTTTTGGAAAAGAGCCCCAAAAGTAACCAAAAGGGCTCTTGCCCCACCACTCGGCACCTCGCTTAGGCTCGGTGTGCCCGTAATCCGCCATGGATTTGGGGGGCCGCCGCCACGCGCCATCCATGGCGCGGGGCGGCTAAAACCGGCATCCCTGCCGGTTTACCCCCCCAATCCCTGTCGAATTCCGGCCAGCGTGGTTTGACGGGGCGCCTGAGATCAAAAGCAGATCAAGATCAAGAGCGGCTCGCTTCGCATCGTGGTTACGGTTGGCTGCGGCTACACAAGCTGTGTCCATACCCATGCTTATCGGGGGCAAGCCCCCCTCCCACATTTTGACCGAGGTGTATTAGTTCAATACATGTCAGTTGTCAGGCAGCACTCGCATTTGATCCATCGATCAATGAGGCTTCGAGGGGGGAAACAAGTTATCCAGCGTATCAATCAACCGCACCAGATAGATCGGCTTGCGAAACAGATCCAGCACCTGCAAGCGCAGCATATCGCTGACATCATCCATCTCGGCATGACCGGACATCACGATCACAGGCAAATGCGAGCGAGAGGTATGTTCGCGCAGGCGCTTGATCAAGGAGATACCACTTTCCTCGGGCATACGCAGGTCGGTGATAACCAGGGCGATATCGGGATTAAGTGTCAGTTCTTGCAGGGCAAAAGTAACGGACGTGGCGGTAAAGCAGACGAATCCCTCGTTTTCTAGGGATTCGGCCAACTCGATCAGCGCATCCTCCTCGTCGTCCACCAATAGGATTTTTTGGCGGGATGACGAGGGGTTGCTCATGGGCAGTACCTGATAAAAAGAATCACCGGAACGAAAACGTACAGCAGTTACGGTTAAGGCGCAGCTGGCAGCGCATCAGACACTTGCTTAAAGATGCCTTTTATCTTATCGCCAAGCCCAGTACCAATGCCGACGATAACCAACGCCACTATCGCCACAATAATCACATATTCAATAGCCGACGCCCCCTCTCTGCGACGCAGAAATAACTGGGCATGAATGTACAACTTCAAGAACAGGTCAAGGATCATAGGAAGATCTCCTTCATGCGCCACAAAGCGCCGTTACAGCTGGCCCGCACGATGATTGCCGTGTGCCACTAGAGCATTGTCAAGAAATTTAACACTCACAACTGTAAGAACGCATTAATCACAAAGTATTAGTCGCCGTAGACACGCCGCACATCCTGTATTTACAGCCCCCCCCTTGAACCTCAGATAATTTTTTCGTTCGGTAATGGCATTTTGTCCTAGCTGAGCTACCTTCAAATAGCCAAATCGTTAGTTGTTCATCACAGCCAAGTTGCGAATTTAACTCGTTTGAAGTAACGGGAAAAAAGCCATGCAACAGGATAGGGAGAGCCGTCATGAACAGTCGCATCAGCATGGTCCTGGCTGGCTTGCTGCTTGTTGGGGCTTTGATTGCAGGGTATTGGGGCCTGGTGCTTAGCCGTTCTCCAGTGCCAGTGGCGGCCCCATCACCAGAACCTGTCATTTCCGTTGAAAAAACCGTCGCCGTCGTCGAGGACCAGACCCGCCAGCCGGTGGTGGTGCTGGTACACGCGGTGCCGCCTTTCGTCGCTCTCACTGCCGCCGATGTGGCGGTGGAAAAACTGCGCACCGTCCCGGCCGGGAGCCTCACTAGTCTCGACCAGGCCATCGGCCGCGCGCCTTTGCGTGCCCTGGGTGCCGGCACCTGGCTGAACGAAGAAAGCTTCACCGCCGGCGGCCCCCTGGCCCGCATGATCCGGGCGAATGAACGTGCCCTGGCCGTGGCTGTCGATGAAGTTATCGGGGCCGGTGGCCAGTTGAGCCCCGGCGATTACGTCGATGTGTTGCTGTTCCTGCGCCAGGACAATGCCAATGCCGAGCAGTCGGCACAGGTGGTTATTCCGGCGATTCGCTTGCTCAGCGTCGGCGATCAACTGGGCCTGGCCAACGACGGTCAACCCGCAGTGCCGCCACCGGCCACGGCCGAAGAGCGCGCCCAGGCAGCGCAGCGCCGTACCGCCGCGCGCAGTGTTGTGTTGGCAGTGCCCGAAGCGCTGCTGAGCCGGCTGATGCTCGCCTCCCAGGCAGGCACCTTGCGCCTGGCCGTGCGCAGCGCCGACGAGCAACTGCTCAGCCGTTACTGGGCCGGCGAAAGCGACACCCCGGACAAGGTACAAAGCGCCAACCGCGACCTCTACCAATTCACTCAATTAGCCCTCAGCGGACCGCCGAAGAAAATCGCCCCCACGGTTGCCGACACTGGCCAGCGTCGCGGCATCGAAGTGATTCGCGGCGCAGCATCAGCACCCCAAACCCCCTGATTGAACAAGGATGCCTTGAATGAGCCAACGCTACGCTCAATTGGCCTTGGCCTTGATGCTGCCGTGCTTGCCCGTGGGCATGGCGATGGCAGCACCGGGTAACTGCAACGCCCTGGGCCAACTGCCCGCTGTGGTTGAAGTGGGCGAGGGTTTGCAAACCGAACTGCACTCTCCGGTGGCGATCACGCGCCTGGCCATTGGTGACCCGAAAATTGCCGACGTGCGCGTCAATGGCGAGCGCAATTTTCTGCTGACCGGCGTCGGCACGGGCGCCACCAGCCTGATGGTGTGGACGAGCTGTTCGACCACACCGCGCCAGAGCATGGTGTTCGTCAAGGGCAAGGCCACTTCGGCGCTGACCAGCCAATCCCTGTCGCCCTCCGAAGACCCGACCCTGCCCAGCCAGGTGCAGACCGACATTCGCTTCGTCGAAGTCAGCCGCACCAAGCTCAAGGAAGCCAGCACCAAGATCCTCGGCATGGGCAAAAACTTCTTTCTCGGCAGCCCTGACCTGCTGTCTCCAGCCGAGAGCGTGTTCAAATTGCCGGTGAGCGCTGACAGCTTCAACATCGGTTTTGGCGGTGGGCGGGTCAAGGCATTGATCAACGCGCTGGAAAGCAGCGGCTTTGCCTACACCCTGGCGCGCCCGAGCCTGGTGGCCATGAGCGGCCAGAGCGCGACCTTCCTGGCCGGTGGCGAAGTGCCGATCCCGGTGCCCAGCGCCGGCAGCGATACCATCACCATCGAGTACAAGGAGTTCGGCATTCGCCTGACCCTCACGCCCACGGTCATCGACCACAACCGCATCGCCCTGAAAGTCGCGCCTGAAGTGAGCGAGCTGGATTACAACAATGCGATCCGCATCGAAGGCATTCAGGTGCCGGCCCTGACCGTGCGACGTACCGACACCAGCGTGTCGTTGGCCGACGGCGAAAGCTTCGTGATCAGCGGCCTGATCAGCAGCACCAACCGCTCCACCATCGCCAAGCTTCCGGGCCTGGGCGATATCCCGATCCTTGGCGCGTTTTTCCGTGACTCCAATATCCAGAGCGAAGAGAAAGAGCTGCTGATGATTGTCACCCCGCACCTGGTTCGACCCTTGGCGGCCAATGCGCAATTGCCGTCCTTGCCCGGCGAAAAACTGCGCAACTATGACCCGAACTGGTTCCGCCTGTTCTTCCTGGAAAACGGCAACTTCGACCGTCGCAGTGGACTTTCCCAATGAGCGATAGCCTGAGCCAGACCTTCCTGGCAATCACCCGCAACAGCACCGACCTGGAATGGCTCCAGGGTGCGCTGGCACCGCTGGGTCAAGTGATCAGCGTGGGCGGCGGCAGCCTCGACGAACTGCTGGCGCTGGTGGACGTGACCTTCGCCAACCTGGTGTTCGTGGGCCTGGACCGCGAGCACCTGGTGGCCCAAAGCGCCTTGATCGAAGGCGCACTGGAAGCCAAACCGATGCTGGCGGTGGTCGCGCTCGGCGATGGCATGGATAACCAATTGGTACTCAACGCCATGCGCGCCGGCGCCAGGGACTTTGTCGCCTATGGCTCGCGCTCCAGTGAAGTCGCCGGGCTGGTGCGGCGCCTGAGCAAACGCCTGCCGCCCACCGCGCCCAATGCCCACCTTGGCGGCCTGACCGTGCTCTACGGCGCCCAGGGCAATACCGATGGCGCCCTGCTCGCCAGCCACCTGGCGATGGTGGTGCAAAAGAGCGGCCAACAAACCCTGCTGCTCGACCTCGGCCTGCCCAAGGGCGACAGCCTCGCGCTGCTGGGCCTGGAGAGCACCTTCAATTTCGGCGACGCCTTGCGCCACCTGCGCCGCCTCGACACCACACTGATCAACAGCGCGTTCACCAGCACCGACACGGGCTTGCGCATCCTCGCCTACGCCGGCAACGAAGAGCCCCTGGAAGTGACCAGCGCCGCCGAGCTGTACATGCTGCTCAGCGCCCTGCGCCAGCACTTCCAGCACATCGTGGTGAACCTCACCGGCCAGGCTGACAGCGAAGCGTTGCGCACCTTTGTCAGCCACTGCGACAAGCTGCTGTGGTGCACCGACCAGGGCGTACTGGACTGTCGCCGCAACCTCGCGGTGCTGAACCTGTGGCGCGAAAAAGGCATGAAACTCGACCATGCCAAGCTGCTTGTCGACCGCTATATCAAAGGCTGCGCGCCCGACACCGAAGCCCTGGAAAAAAGCTTCGGCCTTGAGTGCATCGCCGTATTGCCGCTGAGCCCCGAAGTGCGCCTGAACGCCAAGAACCAGGGGCAAAGCCTGTTCACTTTGGCGCCACGCGAAGCCTTGACCCAAGCCCTGCGTCAGCTGGGTGAGCGCCTGGCGAAACGCTCCGAGGGCATTGCAAAACCCTCGACGCGCTGGTTCGAGCGCCTGTTGGGGCCAGGTCGATGAACGGCGAAAAACTCTTCGGCGCCCCAACTCGCGGCGCCGCCGCGCACAACGATCACGACGGCCTGAAACTGGTGCTGCATCGCTACATCATCGACGCCATCGAGGAGTCCGGACAGAATTTGCTGGAAGGCTCGCGCCAATCCCTGGCGCAATTTGTCATCGACAAAGTCGCCGAATACATCACGCGCATGCACCTGGCGATCTCGCGCTATGAGATGGAGCGCCTGGCCGAAGAAATCGTCGATGAGCTGACTGGCTTCGGCCCACTGGAAGTGCTGCTGCGCGATGTGTCGGTGACCGAGATCCTGGTCAACGGCCCGCACCGGGTGTTTATCGAGCGCGACGGTGTGCTGTACCAGAGCGACCTGCGCTTTATCGATGCGCACCATGTGGAGCGCGTCATGCAGCGCATCCTTGCGCCACTGGGGCGGCGCCTGGATGAATCCTCGCCAATGGTCGATGCGCGCCTGCCTGACGGTAGCCGGGTCAACGCGATCATCCCGCCGATTGCCCTGGATGGGCCCTGCCTGTCGATCCGAAAGTTTCGCAAGGACATGCTCAAGAGCAGCGACCTGGTGGCGATGCAAACCATAGACCACAGCATCTTCGAGTTCTTCCAGGAGGCGGTGGGCAAGCGCTGCAATATCCTTATCAGTGGCGGCACCGGTACCGGCAAGACCACGCTGCTCAATATCCTCAGCCAATTGATCAACCCCCATGAGCGCCTGGTCACCATTGAAGATGTGGCCGAACTGCAACTGGGCCACCCCCATGTGGTGCGCCTGGAAACCCGCCCGCCCAATGCCGAAGGGCATGGCGAGGTCAAAGCCAGCGACCTGATCCGCAACGCCCTGCGGATGCGCCCCGACCGCATCATTCTTGGCGAAATTCGCGGCGTGGAAGTACTCGACGTGATGACTGCCATGAACACCGGCCACGATGGTTCCATGAGCACCGTGCACGCCAACAATGCCCAGGACGCGCTGCTGCGCCTGGAAACCCTGGTGGGTCTGACCGGTCGCGTGGTGGCGGAAAAAACCCTGCGGCAAATGATCTGTGCGGCACTCGATGTGGTGATCCAGCTGACACGCCTGCCCGATGGGCGCCGGTGCGTCAGCGAGGTGGTGGAAGTGGTGGGCGTGCGCGATGACGTGTATGTCACCAATACCCTGTTTCGCCTGGACCGCCGTACCGGTTTTGGCTTCCTGCGCGAAGCGCTCAACCCGGCCGGTGACAAGCTGCGGCGTGAATCGGCATTGCCGTTGTAGAGGGCACCATGACCGGACTTATCTTGCTGCTCATCTGCATCCTGCTGATCAGCCTGTCGGTGTGGCTGTTCCAGCGCGGGCTGCGCCAGGCCGGCACCGACCGCGTGCTGGAGCGTCTCGCCGACGGCCAGCCGTTGCCCCAGGAACCGAACGGCAGCTGGATTGCGCTGGAGCGCATGTTCCAGCGTGCCGGCCTGGGCAAACCCACCGATCGCCTCGGGTTGTGGCTCAGTTGCTGGGCCGTGGGCATGTTGCTGGGCTACCTGCTGGCCGACTGGCTGGGTTTGCTCACCCTGTTGATAGCGCCGCCGCTGCTGCTGCGCTTGTACATTGCCTGGCGCTACCAGCGACGCGTGCAGCGCATGATCGAACAATTGCCGCAACTGCTGGACCACAGCGTGCGCAGCCTCAAGTCGGGCCGTACCCTCGCCGATGCCGTACTGGGTGCTATCGACAGCACCGAGGCGCCACTCAAGCAGGCCATGAGCCGCATCCAGCGCAACGTGCAGATGGGCGTAAGCCTGCCGGAATCTGTCAGCGACTTTGCCGAGTTCTATGAACGCGATGAGTTTCGCCTGTTTGCCCTGGGCTTGAAGGTCAACCACCGCTACGGCGGCAACGCCAGTGAATTGCTGGAGAACCTGATCAAGATGATTCGCGAGCGTGAGCAGGGCGCACGCCAACTCAAGGCCATGACCGGTGAAACACGCATGACCGCTTATGTGTTGGCGGGCTTGCCCATCGTCATGGTGGGCTACTTCCTGATGGTCAACCCGGGTTATCTGATGAGCATGTGGAATGACGGTACCGGGCGCTATTTGTTGCTGGCCGCGGTGGCGCTCGACATCACGGGCACCTTCGTCATGTGGCGCATGTTGCGGAGTATTTGAAATGGCGATTCTGATCAGCATCCTGCTGTTGCTCGCCGCCGTCGCCTTGATAGCCGGCAACCTGCTGGAGCAACGGCGGCGCCAGCGCATGGTCAGCCAGCGCCTGCAAGGCCACCTGACCCGCGAAGACAAACTCGGCAGCCTGATGCGCCAACTGGGCGCCAGCCAGGTGGCCCAGCGCTCGGTCAGCCTGGACAACGAAACACAGACCCTGCTCAACCGTGTGGGCTGGCGCAAGGCCAACCAACGCTCGATGTTTGCCGCCTGCCAGGTCGGCGTACCGATCGTGCTGCTGGGCCTGACCCTACTGGGCCAGCAACTGCTGTTCCCCCATGCCGGCTCGCCGTGGATCGCGCCGGCGGTGGCCCTGGGGATTGGTTACCTGCTGCCCAAGCGCGTCCTGGCCCTCAGCGCCAAATATCGCCAGGAACGCATTGCTCGGGAAATCTCCACGTTCATTCCACTGCTGCGCATCCTGTTCGAATCCGGCATGGCGGTTGAGCAATCACTGCGAGTGTTGAGTACCGAAGCCCAGCGCCTGCTCCCTGACTTGACCCATGAACTGCGCCTGATCCTGGCGCGAGTCGACTCGGGCCTGGAGCTGTCCGAGGAGCTGGGCAAGACCGCACGCCTGCTGGCGGTGGACGAGTTCACCGACACCTGCATCATTCTTCAGCAACTGATTCAGCAGGGCGGCGGCGCGATGAAGTCGCTGCTGGCGCTCAAGCAATTGCTCGATGACCGCCGCCTGACCCGCCTGCAGGAATACATCTCGAAAATGTCGGCGAAGATGTCGGTGGTGATGATGGTGTTCCTGTTTCCAGCCTTGCTGATTGTGCTCGGGGGCCCGGCCATGATCGCCATCTCCCGCGCCCTGAATAACTTCTGAGGAGTCTGTTATGAAGCCACTGATTGTCGCCATAAGCGTGCTGATGCTGGGTGGCTGCGCCAGTAATGGCCAGGCTCCGTGGGCCGGCTTGCTGGCGCCCGGCAGTTGCCCCAAACCCAGCTCGGACCAGGAGCTGTCCTTGAACCTGGCCGACGACATGGCCAACGAAGGCAAGCTGCACGCCAGCCTGGCCAACCTGCAAAACCTGCCCGCTACCTTGCCTCAGGTGCGCCAGCGCCAGGCCCGCGCCTATCGCCTGCTGGGCCGCACCGAGGCCGAGCCGTTGTACCGCAGTTTGCTCGGCACCTGCCTGGCCGCCGATGGCGAGCACGGCCTGGGGCAACTGGCATCGGCCAAGGGCGACAATGGCCAGGCCATGGCCCATCTGCAACGTGCGGCACGCCTGGCGCCCACCGACGAAAAAATCCGCAATGACTTGGGCGTGGTGTACCTCGATCAACTGCGCCTTGAAGACGCACGCTTTGAATTCATGACCGCCATCGAACTCAAGCAGAGCGATCAATTGGCGGCGGTGAACCTGGTGACCTTGCTGATTTACCAGGACAACTGGGAGCAGGCCGCAAAAGTGGTCGGCCAACTCGGGCTGAGCCCCGAGCAAGTGACGCAGGCCCAGGCACGCGCGCAACGCATCAAGGGTGCGGCTGCGGCAACGGTCCGTCCATCCAAAGACCAGGTAGCGGCCGTCAGCGACACGCTGCCGGCGTCTGTGAAATAGGGAGCCGATGATGAAACTCCATTACCTCGCCAGCCTCGCATTGCTGGCCCTGCCCTACGCAGCATCGGCCATCGAGGCTGGACCGTCTTCGCCGCAGCAGGCGGAAACAGAAAACTGGATGGCCCTGCAACTCAGCGGGCGCGCAGCCTCGGCCAACCCGCAAAAGACCACGCCGGCGGAACGCGAGCAGGCGCTGAAGCGCTGGCTGGACAGCAACAAGCATCCGATCCCGGAGTTCTTTGATCAGAAGGTGGGCGGGTCTGCGCAGAGCGGGAATAAATAGGGTGACTGTGGGAGGGGGCAAGCCCCCTCCCACATTGAATCTCTACCTGCTTTTGCTCTGCCGTTGACTGGGCTTTCAGTGCGCCGTCACCCGCTGGCCCATCGCCGAGTTGCTCGGTGACAACGCCAGCGCCAACTGTGTGCGATTGTGCATATGGGTCAGGCGCAGCACCTGGGAAACATACAGCTTGACCGTGTTCTCGGTGATCCCCAGTTCACAGGCAATCTGGTAGTTGGTCTGCCCCTTGCCGACCAGGCGCGCCACGTCCAACTGGCGCGGAGACAACTGATTGAAGATCGCAGGGATTTCCACTGGCCCGGCTTCGTCAGCCATCGCCTCGCCGTCGCTGGCCTTGGGCGCCGGGTTGCGCCGCACCTTGTCCAGGTCCATATACAAGTCATTGATGGATTCGGACAGGTACTGCAACTTCTGGTTAAGCGTACCCAGTTGCAGGTCCTTTTGCCGCTCCTCCAATGCCGCTTCCTGGCGCTTGAGGCCTTCGAGCAGTTCATCCAGATTGATCGGTTTCTGGTAGTAATCGGCGATCCCTGCACGCAGGGCCTTGATCACATCCTGCTTGTCGGCGCGCCCGGTGAGCATGATCGCTTCAAATGCACGATGCTTGCCGGCGACGCGTTGCAACGCCTGAACCAGTTCGATGCCATCCATGTCCGGCATATGCAGATCGCACAGCACCAGGCCGATCAGAGGGTCTTCGCTGAAACGCTCTATAGCTTGTTTGCTGGACTCGCACGGGACACAACGGTACCCGCTGCTTTCAAGAAATTCACAGAGCTCCTCTACGATTAACGGTTGGTCGTCGACTACGAGCACTTTTACTGCAGATGTAAGCTTGTTCACGCGCTACTCCATGCCTGGCAAGCCAAAAGATGACCTATCCTTTCTGACGAAAAATCCCACAACCACTCATTAAACGTAGACGTACTTTCTGACTATGTACATAGCATTAATCCACCTGAATGACTAATGGATCCAAAGCCAGCAGCCCACGTAACCTGTCAAAACAAAGGGTGCAAAAGGCTGTTTTGTTGACACTTGCGCCTCTCCCTCGACCTGGCTTGAGCTAAGCCCTTGATGCATAAGTGCCCAAGCCACCATGGCGATGCCCGCGCCAATCAGAGACCCCAGCAGATACTCGGTATTGGAGGCCAGGCCCAGGGCTGCCAACAACTTCACATCCCCGGCGCCGAAGCGGCCCAACGCATAACCCGGCAGGGTCAGGGCGAGCGCCAGCACCAGGGCCAGGCCGCCATCGCTGCGTGGAGCACCGAGCCACGTCGAGCCGGTCCACAGCAGGTAGATCAACGCCAGTAATCCGACGCCCAAGGTCAGCGTATTAGCAATTTGCCGCTCACGCATATCCTGTAAAGCGCACAGCCCCAACCACAGCAATATCACTACATTCTGGATCACGTAAAAAACATCCCTTTTTGCCGAATGATTCTATGCTGATATCAGGTACTCGCCTCAGGGTAGACGCAGTCATGAAATCAGGCCTCCCGAGAAAGCAAAAAGGTGCGGCGGCGATCGAGTTTGCCTTGGTCTTCGTAATCTTCTTTGCGGTGTTCTACGGCCTCCTCAGCTACAGCTTGCCGCTGCTGCTGATGCAGTCGTTCCACCAGGCGGCGGCAGAAGGCGTGCGCCGCAGTGTGTCACTGGACCCAGGCACCGCAGGCTATTCGGCTTTGGTTGTGCAGCGCGCCAAAGATGCAGCCCAGGCGCAGTTGAACTGGATCCCCGGCTCCTTGAATTTTTTGCCCGGCTACATCACCGCCACTTACACCAATAACTTGCTGACGGTGAAAATCACTTATCCATCAGCCAACATCAAAGCGGTATTGCCGGCCCTGGTATTGCCTGGCGTTGGCACCGTTCCGAACCTGCCCACCAACCTGACCGCTACCTCGAGCCTTCAGTTTTGACGACGGGGGATAAATTGTTCGCACGCCTGCGCGGGCGCAGCAGCGCCTTGGCCCTGGATGCCCCGGCAACGCCTGCGCCGGGCCTGCAGTTGCAACTGGACAACCTGGGCCAAGTGCTAAGCATTGCCGGTAGCCTGCGGCCTCTGCTCGACCAACACCTGGTCAACACGCCCAACCCGCCGTTGCGCACATTGCTGTGCCCAAGCAGCGCGCTGAGTGTCGAAGGTGCACCGCCGCAATGGCAACGACAGGGTCTGGACCTGGACTTTCAGGGTGCCGCCGGCGTGGTTCTGCACACCCGCGGCTGGCTTGAGCCAGAGGGCGACGGCTGGGCCCTGCGTCTGCTGGATGTCACCGACCTGCTGGCCGACCGGGCACGGATGCAACAGCGCGAACAGAACCATCAACTCGCTGGCCTGATGAGCGAACAACTGCGCGTGTGCAGCTTCAACCGCCTGCCACAGGTGTTCAACGAGCACCTGCGCAGCGTGGCCCAGCGCTGGCGCATACCTTGCGTAGCGATGGCGCTGCTCGACGAAGACGATCAGGGTTGGCGCATCTACAGCCAATACGCCGCCCATGATGCCCCGGCCCTGTGGCAAACCGGGCAACATCTTGGCACCAGCCTCGACAGCCTGAACGGCAACATGCCTCTGAACCTGGACATTGCTCTGGGCCGCAGCGAAAACCCGCGCCTGCACAGCATCTTCGGTAATGCCGGCGGATTGCTGGTGCCCTACCGCGACAGCCACGGCGTGGCGGCCTGGTTGTTGTGTGGCTGCTACGACGGCCAGGTGGATCACACCCGCGAACGTGACTGGCTCACCCTGTGCGCCGCCCTCGCCGCGCCACTGTTGAGCCGCCTGCGTGAACAGCGCCACCACCAACAACTGGAACGGGTGGAAGCCTTGCAAGGCCTGCTCGGCACCGGCTGGTGGGAACTGTTGCCCGCCACCCAAGAGATCCAGCTTGCGCCACAATTGCTGCGCAACCTGAGCCAAGAGGACGGCCCCACCCGCCAGGCCCTCGACACCTGGCTCGGATTGATCCACCCCGCCGACCGCCAAGCCCTCAATAGTCGCCTGCAAGATCTGCAAGCCCTGGGCAAGCCGTTGCTGACCAGCGTACGCCTGCAACGCACACAGGCCGAGCAGGCGCCGCTCTGGTATCGCATACAGGGGCAAGTGCTGGGCGTGGGCAGTGAGCGGCGCTGGATCGGTTTCATGCTCGACATCAGCGATATCAAGAACCAGCAACTGCAAGCCGCCGCCGCCCATGCGCGCCTGGACAACCTGATTGCCAGCTCACCGGCGGTGATCTATGTACAGCGCTACGTCAACGGCGCGCTGCACCCGGCGTTTTTCAGCGCCAGCCTGTTACCGCTGCTGGGCTGGACCTTGGCCGAGTGCAACCACGACACCCTGGCAACGCTGATCCACCCCGACGACCGCGAACTCTACTTTGAACGCACCCGCCAACTGCTGCGCGAAGGCACCGTGCGCAGCCGCTACCGGTTGCGCGATAAACAAGGCCATTACCACTGGCTGCTCGACGAAGCCAAGCTGTTGCGCGATGACCTCGGCCTGCCGGTGGAAGCCGTGGGCCTGTGGCTGGACGTGACCGAAGCGACCCTGGCGGCTGAGCAAGTGCGCCAGAGTGAGGAGCGCTACCGCATCCTGGTGGAAGACTCACCGGCAATGATCTGCCGCTACCGGCCCGACCTGATCCTGACCTTCGGCAACACGCCGCTGGCCAACTACCTGGAATGCCAGCCCGCCCAATTGCCGGGCATTGACCTAGGCCAATGGCTGTCGGATGAACAGCGCGCGTCCTTTGTGCAACGCATCGCGCGATTGACCCCCGAATTCCCGGTCAGCACCGCCGAGATCAGCCTGCAACTGCCCGGACGCGAACATGCCTGGTGGGTGTGGTCCGACCGTGGCGTGTTTGATCAGCAAGGCACCCTGGTGGAAGTGCAAGCCGTGGGCCGCGACAACACTGAAGTGCGCCGCTCACAACAACAACTGACCCAAAGCGCCAAAATGGCCACCCTCGGCGAAATGGCTACCGGCCTGGCCCATGAGATCAACCAGCCGCTGAACGTAATGCATATGGCCGTCGTCAACGTGCTCAAGCGCCTGGGCAATGGCGATGTGCAAATCGACTATCTCACCGAAAAACTCCAGCGCATCGACGCCCAGGTGCAACGCGCAGCCCGGGTGGTCGACCACATGCGCGTGTTCGGCCGTCGCTCGGAAATCGAGCAGCAACCGTTCGACCCGGCGCAAGCGCTGGAAGGCACCCTGGCGTTGCTCAGCGAAGGCTTGCGTGGCAAAGGTGTGGAAGTGCGCATCACACCTGCGGACTTTGCGGTGCAGGTCAAAGGCTACGTCGATCAGTTGGAACAGGTGCTGATCAACCTGATGGTCAACGCCCGCGACGCGCTGCTCAGCCAGCGCGAAAAGAATCCCGCACTGCGCCCCTGGATTGCCCTGTACAGCGAGCATGACCGCCACCATGTACGCATCTGGGTCGAAGACAACGCAGGCGGCATTGACCCGCGCTTGCTGGAACGGATTTTCGAGCCGTTCTTTACCACCAAGCCGATTGGCGTAGGCACCGGGCTGGGGCTCTCGGTGAGCTATGGGATTGTAGAAAACATGGGCGGGCGCCTGAGCGTCAGCAATGGCGAGGCGGGAGCGAAATTCTGCGTAGAACTGCCCATCGTCCAGGATCAGATCACCAGGTAAGCCCGGCCCATATGGCAGGTGAGGTTGGCGCCAACTTCGGCGTTGCCCAAGTTGATGCCCAAGGCACTGAGCAACGTGTTGACGATGGGATCAAGGATCGGCGACAGCACGTTCTGGATCAGCCCCACCACCGCCGTGGTGATTGTCGCCAGCAGCCCGGCGACGCCAGCCAGCGCACCGTTGGATACGCTGCCGCTGGGCGGTGCGTAAGTCACCTGCAAGCCATTTAAAGTCGACGCCAGGCTACCGACGATATTGGCTGTGCCCGGCGCGAACTTATAGGTCGGCGGCGCATTCATCTCGGCAACCGGCGAAAACACCATCGTGCTGGTTTGCGCGGCAATGGTGGAGTTGGCCTTCAACAGCAAACCGCCCCCCACATTGGGTGTACGGGTGGGGCTGCACAACAGCGTCAGGACAACACAGTAGCGCTCGCCAAAATCGATCAGCCTGACAGGCTGCACATTGACAGGTGCGGATGAAGAAAAAGCCGCTACCGGATCCACCGTACCAACCGCCAGGGTAGCCAGGGACGTAGTGGTTTTCACCGTCAAGGATTTGGAGGCCGGCGAGTCGCAATTGAAGTCCGTGACATAGGTTTGCGCGCTGCCGGCTTCAATGTAAATGGCCAGCGACGTCGTAACATCAACATCAGCCACATTGCAGGCCACCAGGCATAGCACCCCTCCCACCACTGCCGGCAGGTTGAGGTTCAACAAGCCCTTGACCACTTGAGACACCGGCGTACCCAGCCCCGTCAATATGGAAGCCACGCCGGACACGGCCTTGATAATCGGCGCCTGTACGGTCACCAATGTGCGCACTTGCGCAGTACGCACAAAAATCTGATCGGTCGGAGGGACATTCAATAAGCCCTTCTTCGCCAATGCCGGATTGCCAATGGCCGACAACTGCGGCGGCTCAATGACTTTGGTCTGGATCGAAACGTTGCCCACCAACGGAACATTCAGTTGAGCCGCCGCACTCACAGCATTCTTGCTACTGGACAATTGCGCCACTGCCTCCAGCAGCTGAAACAATTGCACATTGCTGTTCAGCGCCGCTGTCGGCGTGCCAGTGGCGATGTCGATCAGGTCCCCCACCGTCAACAGCTTGGAATTAGGCGCAATCGCATCAATAGAAATCACGTCGTTGATCACCGACGTGACCGCCGCGCCGTTTTTCTGCAAGACCTTGACGGCGGCATCGATCAACTGGGTAGCGGAGACGGCGGTGTTAAGTAATGCATCGTAGTCTCCAGCCTTTACCTGCAAGTCGATCGCTAACTGGTCCAGATAACTGAGCAGGTTGACGTTGGTCTGCAACAAGCCGTTCCAACCGGCTGCCGTGAGCGACAGGTTGCCCCCCAGCAGGTTGCCGATGACCAGGTTCAGTATTGGCGACTTGCTCGAATCGACACTGGCCAGGCTGCTGCGGATCGACAACTGCGCTACCGGAGGAGGCGTCGCCGCGACAGCGGTGGCGCTCAGGTTGATTTGCGCGGTGATCGGCGCGCCACTAAAGAGGTTCCACAGACCGTTGGCGATGCTGCTCATCACCGTGCGCGAAGCCACCACGCGGATCGCGTCGCTCTTGGTGGCATCGGCGGTAAACACCCGAGTGTTCAGGGCGTTGGTGGCCAGGGTCCCGCACGTTACGGCCAAGGTGCGGCCATTGCCGACCACAAAACCATTGCGCGCAGCGTTTTGCGTGGCGTAGGCGTTGGCCGTGGTGTTGGCGCCGCACTGACCACCGAGGCCGGCCGCTTCCAGCGCCGAAGTATCGGCGACGGACTGCAGCTTGCGCTTTTCCAGATACAGACGCCCGCTGTCGACCGCCAGCAACGTAAACACCAGGGCCAAGGCCAAGGTGCCTGCCGCCATCAAGCCTATTGCCCCACGCTGCCTGGAACCGAATCGGGGAGACATCGAAGCACTCCTGCGCTAACTCACCGGGGTTGCACTGGAGTGTAGACAAGGGACAGGCAGGTTGCTGGCAACTCGCCATATTGGCGACTGGCGGAGATGTTCTTGCCATTGGAAAATTTGTGGGAGGGGCGGTGTTGATTAGTGCGGTGGGTAGTTGGAAAGGATTTTGGTCACCGTACTGCGGATGGCCTTGCTGCGATCTTCCGGATTAGGCGTGCTGGCCATCATTTGCTCGTCGCTGCCGCGCCACACCAGTTTGCCGTCCTTGCCGTCGAGCAGGTCGATCTGGATGGTCGCCACTTTGTAGGTGATGTTGCGCGTTTCGTTGTACATCGGCGCGCCCCAGTAGCCATTCCATGGGCCGCCCCAGGCGCCGCCGTAGTTGGTGGTGACTTGTTGCTGGCGGTCTTCGACGATCAGGTACGCCTGTACATTCAGGTCGGCCTTGGTACCTGCCGCTGCGGGGCGCAGGCCGCGTTGATCGAGTTGCTCGCCCACGGCCTGGCGGATGCGCTGCTCGGTGAGGTCGCTCTTGATCCGCGGGTCATCGGGGCGGTACTGCAATGCCGGGTCTTTCCAGGCCCAATTGCGGTAGGCGCCAAAGTCGCGGCTGGCGTCGAAATCGTGGTTGACCTGGTTGCTCTGGCAACCGCCCAGCAACACAACAACAGCAAGTGCAGCGATGCGACCCAACATGATGTTCTCCAGAAAACGACATGAACCTGAAATGAGAATAGCTGCTAACTGGGCGGATAGGCAGCCATTGCCTTCTGCATCGCCTTGCGCAAGCTGTCGGCGCGCTCACTCAGGCTGCCCTGGCTGGTGGTTTCTGCGCTGGTGCTCCACACCGGTTGGCGGGTGCGGGCGTCGAACAGGCTGATGCGCGCCACCGCCACCGTCACTTCATAGGTGCGTACCACAGGCACTGTGTTGTACATGCCATAACCGTTGCCATAGCGGTTGTAGCCACTGTAGCCATACCCGTAATCGTCCTGGACCTGGCGCAGGCGCTTCTCCAGGCGCACATCGGCACTCACCAGCAGGTCGGGCACACGGTTGTCATGCAAGGGGCGCAGGCCGCGCTGGTCGAGGGCGCCGCTGACCGCCTCGGCAATCTGCGCCGAATCGGCCCAGGCCGTACCCGCCGGCAGTTGGCCGTTGAGCCAGCCCCAACTGCGATAGGCGCCATAGTCGCGTACTGGTGCCGGATAGGCGCTGGCATCAAAGGTCGTGGCCGCCTGCGCCGGAGCCGGTGGCATCGGCGCTGAAGCGGCGACGTAAGGGTTGGGGCTGGAGCACGCCCCCAGCCCCAGGGATAACAGGATTAAACCGAGACGACGCATTTCGACCTCCGCAGACTGGGCCGCTTAAACCGGACGGCAGATCCAGTGCAAATAACGCCCAAGCCCGGCAAAGCTTGGGTGACGACGATGAGCGAGCTCCATCTCCAACAAGTCCTGCAAATCGGCGCGGGCCTGGAATTCCATCGGCATGTAGTCGTGAAACACCCGCACCCCACTCTGGCTTTCGACCTGCCACAACCCTTCGAGTTGCGCCGCCAATTCCCGAGGGTCGAGCGGTTGCTGCGGCGTGAGGCTCTGCTTTTCACCGGCCATGTCGTTCTTGCGCATTTTGCGAAAGTGGCCTTTGAGCAGGTTGCGGTAAATCAACGCATCGCGGTTGTAGAAAGCCAGGGACAACCAGCCGCCGGGCAGCGTCAACTGATGCAGCACCGGCAGGATGGCATGGGGTTCGGCCAACCATTCCAACACCGCGTGGCACAGCACCAGATCGTAAGGCTCGGTGAGTTGGCCGAGCAAGTCTTGCCATGGCGCATGAATAAACGTCGCACTTTGGCCGGCGTCGGCAAAACGTTGGCGCGCACCGTCGAGCATCGGCTCAGCGGGTTCAGCCAAGGTCACCTGGTGGCCGCGCTCGGCCAGCCACAGCGACATATGCCCCAGGCCCGCGCCGATATCCAGCACGCGCAACGGACGATCAGGCAACGCTTCAAGCAAGTCAGCCTGAAGCACCGCCAGGCGAATCGCGCCCTTGGCGCCGCCATAGATTTTCTCGGCAAAACGCGTGGCCAACTGGTCGAAATGACGATCACTCATGGGCAAACCGCCGCTCGCTGTCGGCCAACTTGGCACGCACCACTTCATTCATGTCCAGGCCCAGCTCACTGCACAGCAACAGCAAGTACAGCACGATATCACCGACTTCCTGGCCCGCATGGGCGAGTTTATCGGCGGGAAGCTGGCGGGATTGGTCTTCAGTAAGCCATTGGAAGATTTCCACCAGTTCGGCCATTTCCACACTGGCGGCCATGGCCAGGTTTTTCGGGCTGTGGAACTGCTTCCAGTCGTTGGCATCGCGGATGCGGTGCAGGCGTTCGGTGAGGTGTTCGAGGTTCATTGGGGGGCTCCTGAATGGGTATAGCTTCAGGGGGATGGGGATTGAAGGCAAGTGAATAGCGGTGGTGTTCTCAAGGGCGCTATCGGGAGCAAGCCCCCTCCCACACTCTGATTTGTGAACACATTTCAAAATGTGGGAGGGGGCTTGCCCCCGATGAGGCCCTAATCAACCACGCTAAACTCAAGCCTCGCAGTTTGCCCGGCCTCATCCAACACGCTGAGCTGATAGCGCCCCAGCCGCTCAAAACTGGCATTGATACTGTCCTGATTGGCGCTATCACCCAACGGCGCGCCATTAAGGAACCACCAGCGCCGACCGCTGCCGCCCAACGCGGAGATTTTCAGGCGCAAGGCTTGTTGGCTGGCCGCGGGCAGGCGCAACTGGTCGCCCTCGCGCACGCCCACAATGGACAATGGCGAAGCCGCAGCCAGCGCCGGTGGCGGGCAATCCGGGTCAGGCGCAGGAATGCGCGCTTCACGGCGCTCAACCCTTGGCAACCAGGGCTCCAGCGGCGCGGGCCACAGGGCAATATGCCTCGGCACCGCGCCAGGGCAATGGGCATCAACCCGCAAGCCCTTGGCATTGACCCAGATGCTCTCCATCAGCCCCACGCTCAAGGGTTGATCCAATGCCTGCAAGGTAGGCGGCGTAGTGTTGTCCAGGGTCCAGGCAAACCGCTGGCGCCGGCAATTGGGGTCACTGCGGGCCATGGGCTGGCCCAGCGGCCAACAGATTGCCGCCACGCCGATATTCGCCGGCACCGGTTTGACCGGGGCACTGATGCCGCGTTGGCTGTCGCGGTTGGTCAGCACGTCATGCACCTGCAGCATCAACGGCGCCGCCGACGCCAGGCCGAACTGGCCCGGCACGGGTGTGCCATCGGGCCTGCCAATCCAGACGCCGATCAAATAACGCGGGCCCACGCCAATCGCCCAGGCATCGCGAAAGCCATAGCTGGTGCCGGTTTTCCACGCCAGCACCGGGCGTTGCACCAGCTCGGCACGCGGGTCGCGGTCGGGCCGTGCCTGGCCGCTGAGGATGCGCCGCACAATCCACGCAGCCCCCGGCGACAGCAAAGGCCGCTCCCTGAGCGCGTCCTCCGGCTGTAGTCGCAACGTCGCGCTTTTGCCATCACGGGCCAAGGCGCTGTAGCCGCTCAGCAGGTCCTCAAGGCGACTGCCCGCGCCGCCGAGGATCAGCGCCAGGTTCGGCTCGGCCAGCGCCGGCAGCGCCAACGGCATGCCGCCGATGCGCATCTGTGCGGCAAAGCGCTTGGGCCCGTAGGCTTCCAACAGTTGCACCGCCGGCAGGTTCAACGAGCTGGACAGCGCCGTGCTCGCCGGCACCGCCCCGGTAAAGCCCATGGAAAAGTTGCCCGGCCGATAATCGCCGTAACGCCGGGGCACGTCCTGCAACAGGGACTCGGAGTGAATCAGGCCGTCGTCCAACGCCATGCCATACAGGAAAGGCTTCAGGGTCGAACCGGGCGAGCGCAGCGCACTGATCATGTCCACGTGGCCAAAACGCTTGGTGTCGTTGATATCCACCGAGCCCAGGTAGGCGCGCACTGCCATGCTTTCCTCTTCCACCACCAGAATCGCTGCCGAGGTGTGTTCCGGCAGGCGTGCACGCCAACCCAACAGGAGGTCTTCGAGGCGGCGTTGCAGGGTGGCGTCCAGGGTGGTGCGAATCAGCGGCGGGCTGTCGGGGCGGTTCAGACGCCGCGCCAGCAACGGCGCCAGGCTCGGTTCCAGGCGCGGGGCGAGCAGCAGCGGTTCTTCCAGGGCTTCATCAACCGCAGGCTGCGGCCACACCTGGAATTCAGCGAGGCGGCGCAGCACTTTGTCGCGGGCCTCTTGGGCACGTTGCGGATGACGGTCCGGGCGCAAGCGACTGGGCGCCTGGGGCAATACCGCGAGCAAGGCGGCTTCGGCGTGGGTCAGTTGTGAGGGCGACTTGCCCAGATACGCCCAACTCGCCGCTGCCACGCCCTGCAGCGTGCCGCCGAAGGGCGCACGATTGAGGTAAAGGTTGAGGATTTCGTCCTTGGACAGGTGCCACTCCAACTGCGCGGTACGCCACAGTTGACGCAACTTGCCATGCAGGGTGCGTGAATGCGGGTCGAGCAAACGCGCCACCTGCATCGACAAGGTACTGCCGCCGGACACCACCCGTGCACCGGTCAGGTTTTGCCAGGTCGCGCGTACCAGCGCCAGCGGGTTTACCCCGGGGTGTTGGTAAAACCAGCGGTCTTCGTAAGTGAGCAGCGCGTCGAGATAATACGGCGACACCTCGCGCGTCTGCACCGGGTAGCGCCATACGCCGTTGGCATCGGCAAATCGCCACAGCGGCGTGCCATCTTCGGCCAGCACCACACGGGCCAGGTCGTCCTGGGGCAGGGGCAATGGCCAGATACGATCGGCCAGCCATAGCACGGCGATTACCAACAGCAGGCTCGCCAGGGTCCAGCGGGCAACAAAACGCAAATTCAAGCGGCTAAACCTCTATGCTTGTAGGGAACTAGCCTGTCGCAATAACGACCAAAGGCTCAGTTACGCCCACCTTCTTATCAGGACACGCACATGCAGGTAGAAAGCTTTTTCGAATGGTTGGGCCAGGCGCTCGGCTCCGTCATCCGCTTTATCGTCGATGGCCTGAGCGGGTTGTTCGGGGCCTTGACCCACGCTGGCGGCAACTTTATCGATGGCTTGTCGCGCACCTTGGGCATGGACACCTCGATCATCAGCATCATCACCCTGATCGTCGGGTTGCTCTTCTTGTACTCGGCGGTACGCGCCTTTATGCGGGCCTCGATCATCGTGGGCATCATCTGGCTGCTGCTGGGCCTGTGGTTGCTGAGTTGGGTTGTGCACTGATTTATCTGACAGCCCCAATCCCTTGTAGGAGGGGGCTTGCTCCCGATAGCTGAGTGTCAGCCAATGATGTTGTGACTGATTCACCGCTATCGGGAGCAAGCCCCCTCCCACAAAAGCCCCCCACTTCAACTTCAGCGATCAGCGGCCCTTGATCACCATATCCCCCGGCGTCTCGCCCACCGCCTGCCAGTTCGGCCGATACATCGACTCCACTTGCGGCGGCGGCACGCGATAGGTGCCAGGCGTCACCGCACGTGCCAGGTACAGCAAGTGCGTGGTGCCGTAGCCGTCCAGGTTCATCGCCGCCACATAGCGATCATCCCTGAACTCCTGATGCTTGAGCGATGCGTTCTGCATCGACTCGCGCCACTCCTTCACCTGGCTGCTGGCGTTCTCCAGGCTCGCCGCGCTTTGTGCCAGGTTCTGGTTTTCCAGTTCCAGGCCGGCGGGCAGCAGGTCTACCACCAGGGCATCCGGCACGCGCTGCTTGGCACTGACGGCCAGGTGCACCAGCACCAGGTCGCCGCTGTCGAGGCTGCGCAGGTTCAACGGCTGGCCGTTCATGCCCAGGTATTCGCGGCGAATGCTCAGGTTCTCGCCGCCCGCTGCCGGTGGCAGTTGTGGGTAACCTGAAATAGTCAGCTGCTGGTAAACGGGGGTCTGGCCCTGATTGCTCAGGCTCAGGTCGCTGGATAGCAGCTTTTCATCCAGTTGCAGCGTGGACTGCTGGTTGTTCAGCTCCCGCGCCCCGCCACTGCCGGTCAGCGACACCTGCCAGTCAGCCTCGGGCTTGGCGAAGCCGAGCCGCCCGGCCAGGAACAGCGAGTTGCGCTCCTGAGTCGACAGATACGGGCTGGCCGCCAACTGGTCCGACAAGGTAAACAGGCGCTCTTCACGTTTGCCCTTGGCCAAGTCGTTTTCCTCCAGCAGCGCCAGGATCATCGCCTGATCGCGCAATGGGCTGCCGTAGTCGGCCAGCCATTCCTTGGCACTGCGCTGCGCCGCCAAACCGGCGAGCAAGGCTTGATCGGCACGCGGCTGGTCGCCCATTTTTTGCAAGGCGATGGCCAACTGCACCAATGGCAAGCCGGAGCGCGCATCACTGCGGCGTTCGAACAGGCTGCGCAAGGCACCCAACGGCGCCTGCTGACTGCGCGCCAGCACCATGCCGGCGTAGGCCTGTACGGCAAAACGCGTGTGCTCGGCGTTGTCGCTGTAGTCGACTTCAATCAGGTTGCGTTCCTGCACATACCGCAGCAACCGCTCGCTGGCCTTCTTCAAGGCTTCAGGCGGTACGGCAAACCCCTGGTCGCGGGCGCGCAGCAGGAAGTCGGTGACATAGGCGGTCAGCCAATATTCTTCCTCGCCGTCAGCGCCCCACAAGCCAAAGCTGCCGTTGTAGCGCTGCATCCCCAGCAGGCGTTCGATGCCCAACTCGATCTTGCGTTTGCGTTCGGCATCCGGTTCGCCCTTGATGCTCAGGCGCTTGAGCAGCGCATCATCGGCATAGAGCGACGGGTACAAGCCGCTGGCGGTTTGTTCCAGGCAGCCATAGGGGTAAGCCTTGAGCGCACTGATCTGCGCGCCAAGGTTCAACGGCGGCCGGCTCGACAGGCTCAACAGCGCCTCACGCCCCGAGGCATCGAACTGATCGAGCGTGCCCGCCGGCAGGCTCCACGGCTGATCCTTGAGCACAGCGCGGTAATGCTTGAGCAAGGCCGGGTACGCCGGGCGCACGCCCAGGGTCCATTCGCGGCTGAACGGCGGCAGGTTTTCCCCCGGCAGGTCCAGGCCATTGACGGTGACCTTGACCTTGCCCTGGCCGAGACCGCCCCAGGCTTTTACCGGAATACGCAGGGTGGTGCGCTGGCCTTGCTTGAGCTCAACCGATTGCGCGCCGCCGTTGACCAGTTCCAACTGCCCTTGCGCGGTCAATTGCACATCGAGTTTCTGCGCCTTGCCCGACAGGTTGGAGAGGTCCAGGGCCAAGGTGGTCTGGTCGCCTCCGGCCAGGAAGCGCGGCGCCGAGAGTTCGGCAATCAGCGGTGCGGCGATGACCGTCTTGCCCTCGGCCATGCCATAGCGATCATCGCTCCAGGCCTGGGCCATCAGGCGCAGTTCGCCGTTGAAGTCGGGGATATTGACGCTGACTTCGCCCTCGCCTTTGTCGTTCAGGGTCACCGGCGCGCTTTGCAGGGCAACGATGGTCACGCTGGTGTCCGGGCGCTTGCCGCCTTTGGCCAACGCCACGTCACCGCCAAATGCCAGGCTGGCGAGGCGCCCCTGGCCGGCTTCGATCAACTGGCCGTAGATGTCGAACTGGTCGACGCCATAGGCTTTGCGGCCGAACAGGCTGGAATACGGATCAGGCGTGGGGTATTCGGTGATATTGAGGATGCCCACATCCACCGCCGCCAGCAGCACATGCACCTGTTGGGGCACGCTGCCATCGGCGTTTTTGGCGGCGATCTTCACCGTCAGAGGTTGTTTGGGGCGCATTTTTTCCGGTGCAGTGAGGGTCAGGCCGAGTTTGCGCTGGGTACGATCCAGCGGCAGGTGCAACAGGCCCACGGCACGTTTGGGGGTGATATTGGCTTTGCGCTCGCCGGGGCGAATCACCAGGGCGCTCACATACAGATCATGGCGCGACCATTTCGGGTCGAGCTTCACCGCAAAGCTTTTGCCTTCGGCCGGTACGTCGATCTCCTGCCACCACAGCGGGCCTTCGGCGGATTCCACCAAGAGGTAGCCTTTACCGGCAGCCGGTGGCGTGACGGTGACATTGGCGGTGTCGCCATCGCCATAGGCCGGTTTATCCAACGCCAGCTTGACCTGGTCGGGGCGCACGGCGCCGCCTTCGGTGTTGTCCTGGGCCTGGTAGCCGGCCCAGAAGCGCACGCTGCTGACCAGTCCGGTCTGCGGGTCTTCCACCTCGACACGGTACGGGCCCCACTCCACCTGGAAGCTGACCTTGGCGGTGTCGCCGGCCTTGATGTTCAGGGTCTGCTCATCGAGGTTGAGGAATTTCTCGTTGAAGTGATAGCTCCAGCCATCGTTCTCCGAGTAGTTCCAGTAGTAGTCACGGCGCTCACGCACCAGGCGCACCTTGAGGTTTTGCGCAGCTAGTTTCTGACCGTCCTGGTTGGCCACCAGCACTTCGAATTCCACCGGGCCATCGCCATTGGTTTCCTTGCCGTCAAACAACCCGCGCAGGCCCGGCAATTGCTCGGCCGGCCAGATCGGCTGCACCAGGCGTCGGGTGATGGGCCGCCCGCCGGACTCTTGCAGGCTGGCTTGCACGATCAGTTGCAACGGAGATTTGGCCTCGGCCCATTTGCTTTCCAGGGTCAGCGCTTGCTCGCCATTGGCGTCGAGTACGCTTTCGTCCAGTTCGAAATCCTGGCTCAGCTCTTCTTCAGTGACGGAACCGAACTGGTACCCCGGCAAGGATTTGACCGCCTCACGCAGCGGGCGCACATAGACCTGGCCGCTGACCCGATTGCCGGATGCCGGTGCGCCGTACAGATAGCGCCCATTGACCTGAATGACCGGGTTCTCCGCCGGGCTCAGTGCGGTTTCACTGCCCTTGAGTTCCAGTGCCAGGCGTTCGGGCAGGAAGTCTTCGACGAGGAATTCATACAGTTGCGGCTTGCCGTCACCCAGGTCAAATACCAACTGCCAGCGCCCGGTCGGTGCTTCGCCGGCCAGTTGCAGCGCGTATTGATACAGGCCGGAGGCATCAGCATCCCACACAAACTTGCGGCTCACCTGTTCATCCGGACGACGCACCTCGACGCTCACCGGCTGCGGTTTGACCGCGTTGCCATCCTTGTCGCGCAACAGCGCATTGAGCAGCACGGTTTCGCCAGGGCGATACAGGTCACGCGGGCCGAACACAAAGAACTGCAGCGGGTGGGACGGCTGCCCGCCGATATCGAACTCGGCCAAATCCAGCGCGGCGCTGTCCAGGCGCAACAGGCTGGTCTGCTCGCCTTGTTTGGCCAGCAACACCTGGGCTTTTTTCGGCAGTGGCAGCTCGGCGTGACCACCGTCTTCAGTCTTGCCCTGGCCGAGTACGCGGCCTTCGGCATCGAGGATTTCCAGTTCGACGCCGTTCAGTGCCTTGCCGCCTTCCAACGCTTGGGTAAACACATCCAGGCGATTGGCATAACGGTGCACCGACAGGCCGATGTCACTCAAGGTAAACAGCGTGGCCGGTTGCGAATAGTTGTAGGTGCCCGAGGCACGCATCACCGCCAGGTACACGCCCGGCTGCTGCAATTGCTTGAGGCCGGCAATCGGCAGCAGCAGGGTTTCGCGAGTGTTGCGTGCCGGGTTCAGGTCGAAACGCCCACCGTAGACCAGCTCGGCCATTGGCAGCAGTTCACGGGACTCATAGCTTTGCAGACTGGTATTGCGCCCCCACTGCGCCAGGAACGACGGCAGGGATTCGGGCTTGATGCGGAAGAACTCAACATCGATCTTGTCGACGTTCAGCGCGATCACCGGCAAGCCCTCGGCCAGGCGCGTCGGCAGCAACGTGCCACGGCTGGCAAAGCCCACGGTGGCTTGCAGGTCACGGGTTTCCAGGCGGGCGGTGTATTCGGCGGCGAGTGTGTTGTCGTTGACCGCCTTTACCCCGGCGTCCACCGTCAGCACCAACTTGCGCTGCGGCTCCAGGTGGCGCAGGCGCAACTCCATCAAGTTATCGGAAAGCTCCCAGGCGCCATCGACCTTGCCGGACTTGCTGTCCACCAAGTGCAGCTTGTCGGCGAACTTCTGATCCGGGTCCAGAGGAATGGAAAAACTCACCGACAAGGTGCTGGCCCCGTCCAACTGCACCTCGGACACGTCCACCACGCTTAACTCGCGCCCGGCATAGCGCTGCTTCAACGCCGCCACGTCGACCGCCGCCTTGGCGGGTTTGGGCGCTACGCTTGCCGCGGCGGGCGCCGTCGGTGCAGCGGGCTTATCGGAAGAATCACAGGCGCTCAGCAGGGCCAGCGCGCAAGCGAGGAACAGTCCTTTGTTAAGCATGGGGCACTCGTAGTCAGAGGGAACCGAGGGGTGAACTATATATCAGCGCCGCGCTGGCTGCTGCGGTGCCGGTCACATTGACCGACGGAGGGAAGTTTGGTTCTGGGTGCCTTCCGGGCTAAACCAAATCCCACAAACAATGCAGATCAAAATGTGGGAGGGGGCTTGCTCCCTCCCACATTGGATCTGCGGCGTGATGGGTGGGCGGGTACAATGCTGCTCCACCAAGGAGCCTTCATGACCGCCCTGCTTGCCGACTGGCGCCACCGCCCCACCCATCGCCGCGTCTGGGCCCTGGCCGCGCCGATGATCCTGTCGAATATCTCCGTGCCACTGGTAGCCCTGGTCGACAGCATGGTCATCGGCCACCTGCCACACGCCCACCAACTGGGCGCCGTGGCCGTCGGTGCCAGCCTGTATACCTTCCTGGCCTGGGCCATGGGTTTCCTACGCATGGGCTCCACCGGGTTCGCCGCCCAGGCCGCCGGGCGCAAGGATGGCGCGGCGCTGCGGCAAATCCTGTTGCAAGGCTTGCTGCTGGCGCTGGGGCTGGCGATGTTACTGGGCACGGTCGGTATTCCCCTGAGCCATCTGGCTTTGGAATGGATGCAGCCCTCCCCTGAACTGAACCAACTGACCCGCGAATTCTTCCACACCCGCCTGTTCGGCCTGCCCGCCGCCCTTGCCAGCTATGCGCTGGTCGGTTGGTTCCTCGGCACACAGAATGCGCGGGCGCCGCTGGCGATTCTGCTGACCACCAACCTGGTCAACATTGCGCTTAACCTGTGGTTTGTACTCGGCCTGGACTGGGGCGTGGTCGGCTCCGCCCGCGCCTCGGTGATCGCTGAATGGACCGGCGCGCTGCTCGGCCTGGCACTTACGCAAAAAGCCCTGCGCGCCTACCCTGGCCATATCGCCTGGGCTGCACTGAAACTGTGGCAAAGCTGGAGGCCGTTGCTGGCGGTCAACCGCGACATTTTTATCCGCAGCCTGGCCCTGCAGTCGGTGTTCTTCATGATCACGGTGCAAGGCGCACGGCTGGGGGATGCCACGGTCGCCGCCAATGCCTTGCTGCTCAATGGCCTGTTGCTGACGGCCCATGCGCTGGATGGCCTGGCTCACGCCGTCGAAGCCCTGTGCGGGCACGCCATTGGCGCCCATGACCGCCAGGCGTTGCGCCGCTCGCTGGTGGTTGCCTGCGGCTGGTCGCTGATCGCCAGCATCGGTTTCGCCCTGTTGTTCACCTTCGGCGGCCATCTGTTTATCGCTATGCAAACGGATATTCCCAGTGTGCGCGAAACCGCCGACATCTACCTGCCTTACCTGGCGGTACTGCCGTTGATAGCGGTGTGGAGTTATTTGCTCGATGGACTGTTTATCGGCGCAACGCGGGCGCGGGAGATGCGCAATGGGATGTTGCTGACGGTGCTGTTGGTGCTGCCGATTGCCTGGGCGTTGCAGGGGTTGGGTAACCACGGGTTGTGGATAACCTTCCTGCTGTTCATGGCGGTGCGCAGTTTGACGCTGTGGGCGATCGCCTGGCGCTTGAATCGGCAAGGGCTGTGGCTGGGAGCAAACTGAAGGAATGCAGATCCAAATGTGGGAGGGGGCTTGCTCCCGATAGCTGAGTGTCAGTCAACAGACTCATTGACTGATCCACCGCTATCGGGAGCAAGCCCCCTCCCACATATATTACGAGGACAGGTACGAAGAACGGGTCAAGCCCAGGCGCAACGCATCCAGGAACTGGGTACGCTCCGACGCGGAGATCTTCGCACTCGCACACTTGTCGCGGTAATGCGTCATCAACTCCTCCGGCGACAAGTGCACATAGCGCAGCATGTCTTCGATGGTGTCGTGGGTCTCGATCCCGGCGCTGTACACCGAACCGTCTTCACGCTGGTAGATGTTCACCGAGTCGGTGTCACCGAACAGGTTGTGCATGTCGCCCAGGATCTCCTGATACGCGCCGACCAGGAAGATACCCAGCAGGTAGTCTTCACCTTCGTTCAAGCCGTGAACCGGCAGGCTGGTCTCGATGCTCTGCTCGTCGACGTACTGCTTGATCTTGCCGTCGGAGTCGCAGGTCAGGTCTTGCAGCACGGCACGGCGCAGCGGCTCTTCGTCGAGGCGGTGCAGCGGCAGGATCGGCAGGACCTGGCCGATGGCCCAGGTGTCCGGCAGGCTCTGGAACACCGAGAAGTTGCAGATGTACTTGTCGGCCAACTTGTCGTTGAGCTCGTCCAGCACCTGGCGATGCGAACGCTGGCGGGCTTTCAACGAGTTGTGCAGGCGGCGGCACACGGCGAAGTAGCACTGTTCGGCCAGGGCTTTTTCGGCCAGGGTCAGTTTGCCGTCGGCGTACTGGGTGGCCACGTCGCTCATGTAGTGGGTGGCGCGCCAGTAGGTTTCGGTGACCATTTCGATGTCGGTCGGACCGAGCAGGTCCACCAGCCATTGCACGGTTTCCGGCAGGCTTTCCTTGTTTTCAATGGTCGGGATTTCGTCGTTGTGCTTCTCGACGTCAGTGACTTGCACCACCAGCATGGCGTGGTGGGCGGTCAGGGAGCGACCGCTTTCAGAGAAGATGTTCGGGTGCGGCAGGCTCTGCGCATCGCAGAATTCCTTGAGCATGCCCACGACCACGCCGGCGTAGTCGTCCATGTCGTAGTTGATCGAGCTGGCGTTACGCGAGTGGGTACCGTCGTAGTCCACGCCCAGGCCGCCGCCGACGTCGATGTGGTCCACCGGCAGGCCGAGGTTGCGCAGTTCGCCGTAGTAACGAATAGCTTCCTTGAACCCGTGCTGGTAGTCGGCCAGGTTGGCGATCTGCGAACCCATGTGGAAGTGCAGCAGGCGGATGCCCTGGTCCAGGCCGGCCGCGCGGAAACGCTCGACCACCGACAGCAACTGCGCCGCCGACAAGCCGAACTTGGATTTCTCGCCACCAGTGTCCGCCCACTTGCTCGATGCCAGGGAAGACAGGCGCACACGCAGACCCACCTGAGGCTTGACCTTGAGGCTGGCGGCCTCTTCGATCACCAGCCCGACCTCGGATTCTTTCTCGATCACGATAAATACGTTGTGACCAAGCTTCTGACCCATCAACGCCAGGCGGATGAACTCGCGGTCCTTGTAACCGTTGCAGACGATCGTGCCACCCTTCGGCGCCAGGGCCAACACGGCCAGCAGCTCGGGCTTGGAGCCCGCTTCCAGGCCGATGGAAACGTTCTGGGTGGCGATGATGTTCTCGATCACCGCTTCCTGCTGGTTCACCTTGATCGGGTACAACGCGGTGTACTTGCTCTGGTATTCCAGGCGTTCGATATTCGAATCGAAGGCGCCGGTGAGTTGGCGTACACGGTCTTGCAGAATGTCGGGGAAACGCACCAGCAGCGGCAACGACAGGCCGCTTTTACGCAGTTGATCGACCTGCTCGTACAAATCGACCGGCGTGCTGTTCGGACCGTTGGGGCGGACTTCTACGCGACCGGCTTCATTGATCGCGAAATAACCGGCCCCCCAATGGCGGATCCCGTAAACACTGCGGCTGTCCGCAACTGTCCATTGGCTGCCATCGTCTTTGCGTGTGCGTCGTACGGACATCGAAGTCCCCTATAAATGAAGGCGAAGGCGCCACCTCAAGCGGAGGCTGGCGCAGTCTAAAGAATGAAAATGACGATTTGCCTGCAAGAAGGTCAGACCCCACTCGCAGGACAGAGTTTAGCCACAGGTTGGGAAGAGGCTTTCAGCCGCCGGACTTCTTGGCCTTGTAACCGAGCTTGATCAACTCGGCCAACAGCAGTTCGACGTGATCACCCTGAATCTCGATGACCCCGTCTTTCAACGCACCACCGGTGCCGCAGCGCTTTTTCAGCGTGGTGGCCAGCTCCTTGAGGGCATCTTCGGCCAGGGGCACGCCGGTGATGGTGGTCACCGTTTTGCCGCCACGGCCTTTGCTCTCGCGTCGTACGCGGGCAATGCCATCACCTTCGGGGATCAGGGTCTGTTTGCAGGTACACGAATCCACGGGCTGACGACAGTCCGGGCAGTGTCGACCTGCGTCGGTGGAAAATACCAGGCCACCAAGGGCGGCGAAGGATGCGGCTTTTTTGG
Source organism: Pseudomonas sp. B329 (assembly GCF_023127835.1). Lineage (NCBI taxonomy): Bacteria > Pseudomonadati > Pseudomonadota > Gammaproteobacteria > Pseudomonadales > Pseudomonadaceae > Pseudomonas > Pseudomonas sp. B329. Next base: position 59,842 of record NZ_SPKP01000004.1, read on the forward strand.
CCACCGGCAATCCTCTTGGGAGGATGAAGACTGATCGGCGCCGCAAAGGGCGGTGACCGACCGCGAAGCCCCACTCAGGCAGGGGCAGCGCTACCGAACCGCTAATGTGGTTCGGGTGAAAAGGCGCGCAGTGTAACGGCAAAAAGCGAAGTTGCTAAGAGCCAAATGGCGCCAATTTATGCAACTTTAGCGACGTGAGGCGAGATAGCGCCGCAGACCTTCTTGAGCATCCGGGCAATAGGGCTTTTGCTCGGCCTCGGCAAGCACCGTTTCGAGGGGCAGAAAGCGTGCATCCATGACCTCTTCAGGCTGCAAACACAACGGGCCGTCCCATACGGCAGAGTAGGAAGTGCACCACAGGCGGCTGTCACCATCTTCAAAGTAAAAATGATCGTGCTCGACCAACTCCACTCCACTTACGCCCAGCTCTTCGGCCAACTCCCGCTGTGCCGACAGGGCATAGCTTTCCCCCGCCGCCACCATGCCGCCAGCCGCCGTATCCCAAAACCCCGGATACAGGGCCTTGCTCAAGGTGCGCCGATGCACACACAGCTCGCCCTTGGAATTGAACAGAAAGATAAAGGTGCAACGGCCAATCAGGCCGCGCTGGCGCAGGTCGGACCTGACCAGGTGGCCGAGCAGCTTGTCCTGCTCGTCGACCCAGCAGATCAGTTCAGCATCGGAGGCCGCACGGTGTTCGGCCTCCTTTTGAGTAGCGTCCATCATCAACCCTGGTTGAGGAGCTGACGCAAGTCGATCACTGCAGCGTTTGCCCGGGAAATATAGTTGGCCATCACCAACGAATGGTTCGCCAGTACCCCGAAGCCACTGCCGTTAAGAATCATAGGACTCCACACCGGCTCCTGCGAGGCCTCCAGCTCACGAATGATCTGGCGCACGCTGACGGTGGCGTTTTTCTTGGCCAGCACGTCGGCAAAGTCGACTTCGATGGCGCGCAGCAGATGGGACAAGGCCCATGCCTGGCCACGGGCTTCGTAGAACACGTTATCGATCTGCATCCATGGGGTTTCCACCACTTCTTCATCGACTTGCGGCACTTCGCCCGGCGCCAGCGCCTCGGTTTTAAGCGCGGTGTTCAGTTTGACGCGGCCGACGCTGGCCGACAGGCGCTGGGACAGCGAGCCCAGACGGGTCGCCACATCGCCCAGCCAGTTGTTCAGGTTGTCGGCACGCGCGTAAAACAGTGCGCCGCGCTGGTTCGGGTCAGACAGGCGCGCTTCGTAGCGGCTCAGGGAGTTGATGCCTTCCTGGTATTCCGACTCGCTCGAAGGCAGCACCCAGCTCTTGTTATCGAAGTTAAACCGCGGTTCGGCCTTGGCCAGGTCCGCGTCTTCAGCCGACTGCGACTGGGAGCGAGCGAAGTCTTTGCGCAGTGCGCGGGTCAGGTCACGCACCTGCACCAGCACGCCATATTCCCAGCTCGGCATGTTGTCCATCCACAAGCCCGGCGGGAAACGGTCGTTGGAGATATAGCCGCCAGGCTTGTTCAGCAAGGTGCCGACCACGGTCTTGAGGGTTTCGACCGTGGTGTAGCCCACGACCATCTGCTTGCCTTCCTTCTCGGCGGCAAGCTGGGCGTTCTGCTGGACCGGAAACAGCGCCGGCTCCTGGCTCCAGTACCAACCCAGGCCACCGGTGACCAGCAGGTACAGGCCGATAATGCTGAGCAAAGCCCGGCTCATCAGCAAGTTGCGAAAATAGCTGCGGTTGGCCGACTTGGGCTCAGGGGCGGGGCCTTTGGCACTGCCTTCACGGTTTTTCCAGTCCAGCATGGCGATATCCTTTCAATCACTTGAGTTCATGCACGTCAATTGTCCGGGTGCGTTCAGACACTCCGACCACAACCCTACCCCATCGTGCCCATCGTTGCGGGGCTTTTACGCGAAAGTGGCGCACAAGCAAGGTTGGACTATAAAGGATGCACGCTTTTTACGCTGCGCGACCCGCGAGTCAATAACTGAATATCCGGCACGCAGACTTAATTGACGTATGACACTCATGCAACAGAAAAGAGGTGCTAGCATAGAGCCATCAGTCGACCTCAGCATGCACCCTCACAGTAGTCAGGATATGACCGAGTCAGAAGACCCTAGCCGCGAGCGTCTCAAGCAGCATTTTGCCCAGCGGGTAATTCATCAGGCACGTCAAATTCTTGAGATCTGGCAGCGCCTGCAACGCGGCGAATGGTCGAACGCCGACTTTTCCGAACTCAGCGAAGCCAACCTGCGCCTGCAGCGCTTCGCCGAGCGTTTTGAACAGCCCGAACACCGCCAACTGGCCCAGCATATTGGCCAAACCCTCCAGGCGGTGGACGAAAACCGTGGCCGTTTGAGCAGCCAACTGATCACCGAACTCAACCGCTTGATGCAGCGCCTGTCGCGCACCGGCCTGCGTCAGGGTGACCAGCTTGAGCAAACCCTGCTGCCACCGATGCGTAAGCCGATCTACGTGATGCTGGCCGACCACGACCGCGCCGAGCGCCTGGCCAAGCAGCTGGAATTCTTTGGCCTGAGTGCCCAGTCCCTGGACAGCGTCGCGGCTTTTCACACGGCCATGGCCGAGCGCCTGCCGTCAGCCATCGTCATGGACGTGGACTTTTGCGGCCCCGGCCTGGGCCTCACCCTCGCCGCGCAAGCCCAGGAGGGCCTGGAGCAAAAGCTGCCGCTGTTGTTTTTCAGCCTGCACGAAACCGACACGCCCACGCGCCTGGCCGCCGTGCGCACCGGAGGTGAGGAGTTCCTGACCGGCACCCTGGAGGCTTCGAGCCTGCTGGAAAAGATCGAAGTGCTGACCTGCGTTGCCCAGTACGAACCGTACAAAGTGCTGATCATTGACGACTCGCGGGCCCAGGCGCTGCACACCGAGCGCCTGCTCAACAGCGCCGGGATTGTCACGCGCACCTTGATCGAACCGATCCAGGCCATGGCCGAACTGGCGGATTTCCAGCCCGACCTGATCATCCTCGACATGTATATGCCCGCCTGTACCGGCACCGAACTGGCCAAGGTGATTCGCCACAACGACCGTTACGTCAGCGTGCCGATCATCTACCTGTCGGCCGAAGACGACCTGGACAAACAGCTGGACGCGATGAGCGAAGGCGGCGATGACTTCCTGACCAAACCGATCAAGCCGCGCCACCTGATCACCACCGTGCGCAACCGCGCAGCGCGTGCGCGCAACTTGAAGGCGCGGATGGTGCGCGACAGCCTGACCGGGCTGTACAACCATACGCATATCCTGCAATTGCTCGAAGACTGCAGCTTTCGCGCCCGCCGCGAGAACAAGCCATTGAGCTTTGCGATGCTGGATATCGACCACTTCAAACGTGTCAATGACAGCCACGGCCACCCCATGGGCGACCGGGTGATCAAGAGCCTGGCGCTGTTTCTCAAGCAGCGCCTGCGCAAGACCGACTACATCGGCCGTTATGGCGGTGAAGAGTTTGCCATCGTGATGCCCGACACCGACGTGGAATCGGCCTGCAAGGTACTGGACGACATTCGGCGGCGCTTTGCAGAAATCCACTACCCCGCCCAACCGCAGGATTTGTGGTGCACCTTCAGTGCCGGCCTGGTGGAGTTGTGTGACGGGTGCGACAGCCTGACGATGGCCGCCCAGGCTGACGAAGCGCTATACCTTGCCAAGGACGCCGGACGCAACCGCGTGCAAGCCGCGCGCGCATCAAAGCAAAGTGCCATCTTTTCACCGGAATCCACCGAATCGGTCATAACTCTGTAACGCAAGCGCAATAACTTCAGGCACTTATCTTTTGCCGTCGGTTGAAACCCCGCATGCGCCTCAAGCTGCTGACCAATCTCAATACCCTTCTGCTGGTGGCCGTATGCCTGGCCCTCGGGGCGACGCTGTGGTGGTCGCAACGGGCGCTGGAGCGGCCTTATTTATTAATGGAGCGCTACCTGGGCCTGTCCCAGGGTTTTCAAAACCAGGCAGCGCGCAATATCGACGACTACCTGGCCAGCGGCGATGCCCTGCGCCTGAGCAGCGCCAGTCAAAGCCTGGAGAGCCTGTTGCAGCAACTCGCGCAATTGCCGGCCGAGTTAGCGCAAACCCTGCACCCCAGCCTTGCGGACCTGGAAACCTTCAGTAAGACCGACCTGCTGGCGGCAGGCAAGCTGGCCGGCGACCCGCAAGCACTGTTGGTTCAGGCCGAGCGCGAACTGGGCGCAAACCTGGAGCAACTGAGCCAGTACGCCAGCGGCGTCAACTCCACAGACGCAGCACGCTACCTGCCTCCCCTGCTGACCGCCTCGCAGCATCTGGGCAAATTGTCCCTGGCCCGCGACAAGCTGGTGAGCAGCGGCCGCGCCGAGCTGGCCGACGAGGTGGAGCGCGAGATTGCCACCATGCGCACCCAGGCCGACCTGTTGGCGCAGTTGCCATTGCTTGGGGTAAAGGCCAGCGCCGAATCCAACGCTGACGATTTCTCCGCGTTGATGGGCTTGGAAAACACCGAAAAAACCGCAGCCCAGGACACCGGCGTCGACCTCAAGCGCGAGCTCAACAGCCTGTTGACCCGCTACCCCGCCGAACTCAAGCGCACCCGCGAGCAGATCCAGCAGCGCGCCGACCTCGCCGCTGCCACCCACCTGAAGATCGCCAACGTGCAACAGGCCATCGCCGGCCTGGAGCCGGTAGTGCGTGCACAGCACGCCAGAATCCAGGGCGAGGTGCGTGTGCTGCAAGGCGTGATGATCGGCCTGATCCTGTTGATCGCACTGCTGATCGACACGCTGCAACGGCGCCTGGCACGGGTGCTGACCAATCTGGCACCGGCCTTGTCGACCTGGGCCGAAGGTAATTTCAGCCAGCCGATAGCCCTGGGCAAGACCAACCATGAACTGCACGCTATCGAAGCCTCCCTGAACCGCCTGCGCGCCTATCTGGTGGGCCTGGTAGGCACTATTCGCGGGAATGCCGAAGCAGTGGCCGGCAGCAGCCGCGCCCTCGCCGAACTGAGCAGCGGCCTGCACGACGGCGCCGAGCGTCAGGCCGGCGACACCGCGCAAATCCGTGACTCCCTGGGTGAACTGGAAGCCACCATCCAGCAAGTGGCCGGGGATGCCAGCCAGGCTGCCGGCGCCAGTCGCAGTGCAGGCTTTGCTGTGGAGCAAGGCCAGCGCGTAATCGGCCTGAGCCTGACCGGGTTGCACGCCTTGGTGGGCGAAGTGCAGCAAAATGCGCAGATGATCGAGAAACTCGCGGAAGAATCCGCCACCATCGGCGGCGTGCTGACCGTGATTCGCTCGATTGCCGAGCAGACCAACTTGCTGGCGCTCAATGCCGCTATCGAGGCGGCTCGCGCCGGTGAAGCCGGACGCGGCTTCGCGGTGGTGGCCGACGAAGTCCGTTCCCTGGCCCAGCGCACCGCTGGCGCTACTGCCGAAATCCAGGGCCTGATCGCCGGCCTGCAAACCGCCGCCCATCAATCGGTACAAGGCATGCGCGCCCAGGTTGAACACGCCGAAGCCACCGCCCAGCAAGCCCAGGCAGCAGATGGTGCGCTGGATGAAATCGTCGGCGCGATCCAGACGATTTCCGAGACGGCGGTACGCATTGCCGATGTGACTGCGCAGCAGAGTGGGGCCGTGAGTGAGATTCGCGATAACAGTGAGCGGATTCACCAGCTGGGTGAGGATAACTTGCTGCGCATAGGCCAGGGCCGTAGCCAGGGTGAGCACCTGTTGGTGCTCGGAGGGCAACTCAACACTGCCGTACAAGCCTTCCGCGTCTGACCCGCTCTCCCGCCCTATGGAGATCAAATGTGGGAGGGGGCTTGCTCCCGATTACAGTGTGTCAGTCTCAATACCTGTAGCTGATCCACCGCTATCGGGAGCAAGCCCCCTCCCACATTTGATCTTCAGTGGATTCAAGACCGTGTTCAGCATGACCGGATTCCGGGCCACAGTCACAAATTTCGCGCAATCCTCGCTAATCGTGCTGGCTACTGCATAGAACTGGACAGTCATAAAGGCTTTGCGGCATAGTCGCCGGGTTCTGCCGCACCCCTACCAATAACAAGGAACAGCCGATGGCGACCTTACTGGTTCTTCATGGACCCAACCTGAACCTGCTTGGCACCCGCGAACCGGGCGTCTACGGGGCAGTGACCCTCGACCAGATCAACCTCGACCTGGAAAGACGGGCCCGTGAAGCCGGCCACCATCTGCTCTACCTGCAAAGCAATGCCGAGTATGAATTGATTGATCGCATCCACGCCGCGCGTAACGAAGGCGTGGACTTTATCCTGATCAATCCCGCCGCTTTTACGCATACAAGCGTTGCATTACGTGACGCGCTGCTGGCGGTGAGCATCCCATTCATCGAAGTGCATTTATCGAACGTGCACAAACGCGAAGCTTTCCGCCATCACTCTTACTTCTCCGATGTAGCGGTAGGAGTGATCTGCGGCCTTGGCGCCAGCGGTTACCGACTGGCCCTGGAGGCCGCCCTGGAACACGTTGAAGAACAGGCTAAACGCCCCTGACCGACCCTTGGGAGTTGATGATTCATGGATATCCGTAAAGTTAAGAAACTGATCGAACTGCTGGAAGAATCCGGTATCGACGAGCTGGAAATCAAGGAAGGCGAAGAGTCCGTACGGATCAGCCGTCACAGCAAGACCCCGGCCCAACAGTTCTACGCACCGCAGATGCAAGCACCGGCTCCTGCCTCTGCCGCCCCTGCCGCCGCTCCAGCCGCTGCCGCAGCCCCTGCTGCCCCAGCCGCACCAGCGTTGAACGGCTTCGTGGTCAAGTCGCCAATGGTCGGTACTTTCTACCGCACCCCGGCACCGACCTCGCCAGCCTTCGTTGAAGTAGGCAAGACCGTGAAAGTGGGCGACACCATCTGCATCGTTGAAGCGATGAAGATGATGAACCACATCACCGCTGAAAAAGCCGGCGTCATTGAATCCATCCTGGTAGAAAACGGTCAGCCGGTTGAGTACGACCAGCCGCTGTTCACCATCGTTTGAACCGCGGAGCGCCTTCGATGTTGAAACCTGCGAAGAAACTGCAAAAAGTCCTGATCGCCAACCGCGGCGAGATCGCGCTGCGTATCCTGCGCGCCTGTAAGGAAGAGGGCATCAAGACCGTCGCTGTTTACTCGACGGCCGATACCGAATTGATGCACGTGAAACTGGCGGACGAAAGCATCTGCATCGGCCCGCCACTGGCCACGAACTCGTACCTGAAAGTCTCGAACATCATCGCTGCCGCAGAAGTGACCGGCGCTGATGGCATCCACCCGGGCTACGGCTTCCTCGCGGAAAACGCCGACTTCGCCGAACAGGTGGAAAAATCCGGGTTTGCCTTCATCGGTCCCAAAGCCGAAACCATTCGCCTGATGGGCGACAAGGTCTCGGCCAAGGACGCCATGATTGCAGCGGGCGTGCCGACCGTTCCAGGCTCCGACGGCCCACTGCCTGAAGACGAGGAAACCGCTCTGCGCATTGGTCGCGAAGTCGGTTACCCGGTGATCATCAAGGCCGCCGGTGGCGGTGGTGGTCGCGGTATGCGCGTGGTGCACAAGGAAGAAGACCTGATCGAAGCCGCCAAGCAGACCCGCTCCGAAGCGGGCGCCTGGTTCGGCAACCCGATGGTCTACCTGGAGAAGTACCTGACCAACCCACGTCACGTGGAAGTCCAGGTGCTGTCCGACGGCCAGGGCCACGCCATCCACCTGGGCGACCGCGATTGCTCGCTGCAACGTCGTCACCAGAAAGTGTTGGAAGAAGCCCCGGCACCGGGCCTCGACGAAAAAGCCCGCCAGGAAGTCCTGGCACGCTGCGTCAAGGCGTGCATCGACATCAACTACCGTGGCGCCGGTACCTTCGAGTTCCTCTACGAGAACGGTCGCTTCTACTTCATCGAGATGAACACTCGTGTGCAGGTAGAGCATCCGGTTTCGGAGATGGTCACCGGTATCGACATCGTCAAGGAGATGCTGAGCATCGCCGCCGGTAACGTGCTGTCCTTCACCCAGGACGACGTGAAGATGCACGGCCACTCCCTGGAGTGCCGCATCAACGCCGAAGACCCGAAAACCTTTATCCCAAGCCCTGGCCTGGTCAAGCATTTCCACGCGCCCGGCGGCAACGGCGTACGTGTGGATTCGCACCTGTACAGCGGCTACAAGGTTCCGTCCAACTACGACTCGCTGATCGGCAAGCTGATCACCTGGGGCGCGACCCGCGACGAGGCCATGGCCCGTATGCGCAACGCCCTGGACGAAATCGTGGTCGACGGCATCAAGACCAACATCCCGCTGCATCGGGACCTGGTTCGCGATGAGGGCTTCTGCGAAGGTGGTGTGAACATTCACTACCTGGAACACAAGCTGGCCAACCAGTAAGTGCTCCACCCAACAAAGCCGCCTTCGGGCGGCTTTGTTGTTTCTGCCCCCCAGCTTTCAGGCCATACACAGTACAAATGTGGGAGGGGGCTTGCCCCCGATTGCAGTGTGTCAGCCTCAGTATCTGTAACTGATCCACCGCTATCGGGAGCAAGCCCCCTCCCACATTTGGTCCGCATTCACTCAGTAATGTCGTCTTCTGCTGCCCGCTCGCGTAAACTTGCGCGCTTTCGCGGCCTACTCGCTGCACATTCATTTTTTCAAAGGTGCCCGCCATGCCTTGGCTGCAAGTCCGTCTCGCCATCAGCCCAGAACAAGCCGAAACCTACGAAGACGCTTTCCTCGAAGTGGGCGCTGTGTCGGTGACCTTCATGGACGCCGAAGACCAGCCGATCTTCGAGCCGGAACTCAACACCACGCCGCTGTGGTCCCACACCCACCTGCTGGCCCTGTTCGAAGACGGCACCGATGCCGCCGCCGTACTGGCCCATATGGAACTGCTCACCGGCGGCCCGCTGCCCGAGCATCACAGCGAAGTCATCGAAGATCAGGACTGGGAACGCAGCTGGATGGATAACTTCCAGCCCATGCGCTTCGGCCAGCGCCTGTGGATCGTGCCAAGCTGGCACGCTGCTCCCGAGCCAGACGCCGTCAACCTGCTGCTGGACCCGGGCCTGGCGTTCGGCACCGGCACCCACCCCACCACCGCCCTGTGCCTGGAATGGCTGGACGGCCAGGACCTGACCGACAGCAACGTACTGGACTTCGGCTGCGGCTCCGGAATCCTGGCGATTGCCGCGCTGCTGCTGGGCGCCAAGGAGGCCGTGGGCACCGATATCGACGTGCAGGCCCTGGAAGCCTCCCGCGATAACGCCGGGCGCAATAACATCGCTGAAGGCAAATTCCCACTCTATCTGCCTGAAGATCTGCCCCAGGTACAGGCCGATGTACTGGTCGCCAATATCCTCGCCGGGCCGCTGGTGTCGCTGGCACCGCAACTGTCGAGCCTGGTCAAGCCGGGTGGGCGCCTGGCGCTGTCGGGTATCCTCGCCGAGCAAGGTGAAGAAGTGGCTGCGGCCTACGCCAGGGATTTCGAGCTGGACCCGATCGCCAACCGTGATGGCTGGGTACGCATCAGCGGTCGTCGGCGCTAGAATGAGCGCTTGTCTGAATCGGATGGCCACATGACCGACAGTTTCGTCACCCAGTGCCCGCATTGCCAAGCCCGCTTCCGTGTCAACCACGCTCAGTTGAGCGTGGCCCGTGGCGTGGTGCGCTGCGGCTCGTGCCTGCAAGTGTTCAACGCCGCTCGCCAGTTGCTGGAGCAGCGCGCCCAAGTGTCGGCAGCCGAACCTGAAGTGCCCGCGGTGGTCGAGCCAACGCCTGAACCCCCGCGAGCCATCAGCCAGAAACAGTGGACAGCCCAGGAGCTGGACCTGGACAACCTGGACCTGGACGAAGAACTGGCCAAGCTCGAGCGCCGCGAGATTCAGCACACTCAACCCCAGGGCGCGGAGCGTCGGCAACCCGGCACCGATCGTCGGCACAAGGAAGACACCCTTAGCGCCAGCCGCGACACGGTCAAGGCCGAGGAAGAACAATGGGCCGCCAGCCTGTTCAGCGAGCCCGCGCAAGAGCGCGCAGACAGCGACGAAGACGAGCCTGAACCAAGCAATACCCGGCAGCGCACCGAACCGTCCATGTCGCTGCACAGCGAAACCATCGACGACGAGCCAACCCTGCTCTCGCCCCTGCATGACGACGAGCCCGACCCGCCCTTCACGCCCCTGACCCCAGCGGCAGAAGAAGCCGATGAACGCCCGCAATCACGGCGTAAACGCCCACGCACCGAGGCCAGCGTGCACGACGCCGTGCTCCAGGACCTTGAAGACGACCCGCTGCACCTCTATGCGCAGAAACGTCCGTCGGGCTGGGGCCGCCGCCTGATCTGGATCCTGCTGGTGCTGATCGCCGCCGCCGGCCTGGCAGGCCAGTACATCGCCTACCAATTCGACGAACTGGCCCATCAGGACGCCTACCGTCCGTGGTTCCAGCAGCTGTGCCCGAAACTGGGTTGCACCGTGCCATCGCGGGTCGACATCGCCCATATCAAGAGCAGCAACCTGGTGGTACGCAGCCACCCGGAGTTCGCCGGTGCGCTGGTGGTGGATGCGATCCTCTATAACCGCGCAACCTTTTCCCAGCCGTTCCCGCTGCTGGAACTGCGTTTTGCAGATTTGAACGGCAGCCTGATCGCCAGCCGTCGCTTCAAACCCGCCGAGTATCTGAGCGGCGAGTTGGCCGGCGTCAGCGAAATGCCTTCGCAGACACCGATCCACATTTCCCTGGACATCCTTGATCCCGGCAACAAAGCCGTGAACTACAGCCTGAGCTTCCACTCGCCCGAGTGAAACGGCACGCCCGAAGAGGTTTGACGGCGGATTATTGACTTGACCGACGTCAACCAAACCGGTGGCGATAAAAAAATAACTGTTCAGATTTTATCCAATTCAGCCTTTAACCCGTCATCGAGAGCGGGTATCATGCCAACCCTTTTTCGAACTCTAATGATCCGGCCCCACAACAGGGAAGTCCTATGTCGGCGGTACGCATCGGCCCATATACATTGCAGAACGGCTTGATCCTCGCCCCGATGGCGGGTGTCACCGATCAGCCCTTTCGTCAGCTGTGCAAGCGTTTGGGCGCGGGTCTAGTAGTCTCTGAAATGGTTACCAGCGACATGAGTTTGTGGAACACCCGCAAATCGCGGATGCGCATGATCCACGAAGGTGATCCCGAGCCACGCTCGGTACAGATCGCCGGGGGTGATGCGCAGATGCTGGCGGATGCGGCCCGGGCCAATGTGGAGCTGGGTGCACAGATCATTGATATCAACATGGGCTGCCCGGCCAAGAAGGTCTGCAACAAGGCCGCCGGTTCCGCCCTGTTGAAAGATGAGCAGTTGGTCGCCGAGATCCTGCAGGCCGTCGTTGGCGCAGTCGATGTGCCGGTGACCCTGAAGATTCGTACCGGTTGGGACCGGGACAACAAAAATGGCCTCACAGTGGCAAAGATCGCTGAACAGGCCGGGATTACAGCGCTGGCGGTGCATGGCCGTACCCGCGCCGACCTTTATACCGGTGAAGCCGAGTACGACACCATTGCCGCGATCAAGCAGGCCGTGTCGATGCCGGTATTTGCCAATGGCGACATCGACTGCGCCGAGAAAGCCCGGCGTGTGCTGCACGCAACCGGTGCAGACGGATTGTTGATTGGCCGGGCCGCCCAGGGGCGACCGTGGATTTTTCGCGAGATCGAGCATTTCCTGCGCACTGGTGAAGTCTTGCCGGCGCCGGAGTTGGTCGAAGTGGAACGTATTCTGCTGGAGCATCTGGCCGCCCTGCACGCCTTCTATGGGGATGTGATGGGCGTACGCATTGCTCGCAAGCATGTCGGCTGGTATCTCGCCACCTTGCCGGGCGCCAAGGAATTTCGCGCTCAGTTCAATCGTTTGGATGAAACGCAGGCACAGGTCGCCACCGTTCGTGAGTTCTTCGCCGAACGTGACAAGAGCCTGGGAACAGGGGATGGAAAAGGGGTGGCCGCATGACGATGATGACCGAGACTTTAGTGAGTGGAACAACACCCGTGAGCGACAACGTCAATTTGAAACAGCACCTCAACACGCCCAGCGAAGAAGGCCAGACCCTTCGCGGGAGTGTCGAGAAAGCGCTGCACAATTATTTCGCCCACCTTGAGGGTGCTTCCGTCACGGACGTGTACAACCTGGTGCTCTCCGAAGTCGAGGCGCCCTTGCTCGAAAGCGTGATGAACTACGTCAAGGGCAACCAGACCAAAGCCAGTGAGCTGCTGGGCCTCAACCGTGGCACCTTGCGCAAAAAGCTCAAGCAGTACGATTTGCTGTAAGCATTCAATCAAACCAGAAAGGCGCCCGCGTAAAACCGGTCGCCTTTTTTGCTGACTCCTTTGCTTTTGATGGAAATTGAAATGACCGACCAGACTACCCGCCTGCCGATCCGCCGCGCCTTGATCAGTGTTTCCGACAAGACCGGGATCCTCGAATTTGCCCGGGAGCTGGAAGCCCTGGGTGTGGAAATCCTCTCCACGGGCGGGACCTTCAAACTGCTGCAGGACAACGGCGTGGCCGCAGTAGAAGTCGCGGACTACACCGGTTTCGCAGAAATGATGGACGGTCGCGTCAAGACCCTGCACCCGAAAATCCATGGCGGCATCCTCGGCCGTCGCGGCATCGACGACGCCATCATGACCGAGCACGGCATCAAGCCGATCGACCTGGTGGCCGTTAACCTCTACCCATTCGAAGCCACCATCAACAAGCCAGGCTGCGACCTTCCCACCGCCATCGAGAACATCGATATCGGCGGCCCGACCATGGTGCGCTCGGCGGCCAAGAACCACAAAGACGTGGCCATCGTGGTCAACGCCAGCGACTACGCCAACGTGCTGGCAAACCTGAAAGCCGGTGGCCTGACCTACGCCCAGCGTTTCGACCTGATGCTCAAGGCGTTCGAACACACCGCAGCCTATGACGGCATGATCGCCAACTACATGGGCACCGTGAACCAAGCGGCTGACACCTTGAGCACAGAAGGTCGCAGCCAGTTCCCGCGCACCTTCAACAGCCAGTTCATCAAGGCCCAGGAAATGCGCTACGGCGAGAACCCGCACCAGAGCGCGGCGTTCTACGTGGAAGCCAAGCCTGCCGAAGTGGGCATTGCCACCGCGACCCAGCTGCAAGGCAAAGAACTTTCCTACAACAACGTGGCCGATACCGACGCCGCGCTGGAATGCGTGAAGAGCTTCGTCAAACCGGCCTGCGTGATCGTCAAGCACGCCAACCCGTGCGGCGTGGCCGTGAGCCCGGACGCTGAAGGCGGTATCCGCCAGGCGTACGAACTGGCCTACGCCACCGATACCGAATCTGCGTTCGGCGGCATCATTGCCTTCAACCGCGAGCTGGATGCCGAGACCGCCAAGGCGATCGTCGAGCGCCAGTTCGTCGAGGTGATCATCGCGCCAAGCGTCAGCGAAGAAGCCCGCGCCATTGTCGCCGCCAAAGCCAACGTGCGCCTGCTGGCCTGCGGCGAGTGGTCGGCCGACCGCGCCGCTGCCTGGGACTACAAGCGCGTCAATGGCGGCTTGCTGGTACAGAGCCGCGACATCGGCATGATCGGCAGCCAGGACTTGCAAGTGGTGACCAAACGCGCCCCGACCGAGCAAGAGATCAACGATTTGATCTTTGCCTGGAAAGTCGCCAAGTACGTTAAATCCAACGCCATCGTCTACGCCAAGAACCGCCAGACCATCGGTGTCGGCGCCGGCCAGATGAGCCGTGTGAACTCGGCGCGTATCGCCGCGATCAAGGCAGAACACGCCGGTTTGCAGGTGGTGGGTTCGGTAATGGCTTCCGATGCATTCTTCCCGTTCCGTGATGGCCTGGATAACGCCGCGAAAGCCGGTGTTACTGCCGTGATCCAACCGGGCGGCTCGATGCGTGATGCAGAAGTGATTGCCGCTGCTGATGAAGCCGGCATCGCCATGGTCTTCACCGGTATGCGCCACTTCCGCCACTGATCCCACTCGATCGAAATGTGGGAGGGGGCTTGCTCCCGATAGCGGTATTTCAGCAGGTTGATTATTTGACTGATACACCGCAATCGGGAGCAAGCCCCCTCCCACATAAAGCGCACTTGCGGCGCCTCACAGAATTTGCTTCATCCGAGGTTTTTGAAATGAATGTTTTGATCATTGGCAGCGGTGGCCGTGAACACGCCCTGGCCTGGAAAGTTGCCCAGGACCCACGTGTCCAGAAAGTCTTCGTCGCCCCCGGCAACGCCGGTACCGCCATTGAGGCCAAGTGCGAAAACGTCGCCATCGACGTACTGGCCCTTGAGCAACTGGCAGATTTTGCCGAGAAGAATGTTTCCCTGACCATCGTCGGCCCGGAAGTGCCACTGGTTGCCGGCGTCGTCGATCTGTTCCGCAGCCGTGGCCTGGATTGCTTCGGCCCGACCGCTGGCGCCGCCCAGTTGGAAGGCTCGAAAGCCTTCACCAAGGACTTCCTGGCACGCCACAAGATCCCCACCGCCGACTACCAGAACTTCACCGAGATCGAGCCGGCCCTCGCCTACCTGCGCGAAAAAGGCGCACCGATCGTGATCAAGGCCGATGGCCTGGCTGCCGGTAAAGGCGTGATCGTCGCCATGACCCTGCAGGAAGCCGAAGACGCCGTGCGCGACATGCTCGCCGGCAATGCCTTTGGTGATGCAGGTTCGCGCGTGGTGATCGAGGAATTCCTCGACGGCGAAGAAGCCAGTTTCATCGTAATGGTCGACGGCAAGAACGTACTGCCCATGGCCACCAGCCAGGACCACAAGCGCGTCGGCAATGGCGACAGCGGCCCGAACACTGGCGGCATGGGTGCTTACTCCCCGGCGCCAGTGGTCACCAGCGATGTGCATCAGCGCGTCATGGACCTGGTGATCTGGCCGACCGTGCGCGGCATGGCCGACGAGGGCAACGTCTACACCGGTTTCCTCTACGCCGGCCTGATGATCGACAAAGCCGGTAACCCGAAAGTCATCGAGTTCAACTGCCGTTTCGGCGATCCGGAAACACAACCGGTGATGCTGCGCCTGCAATCTAGCCTGGTGCTGCTGGTGGAAGCGGCGCTGGCCCAAGCGCTGGATAAGGTCGAAGCACAGTGGGACCCACGCCCGAGCGTCGGCATCGTGCTGGCGGCCGGTGGTTACCCTGCCGATTACGCCAAGGGCGATGTGATTGAAGGTCTGGATGCCGCCGCTGCGCTGGAAGGCAAGGTGTTCCACGCAGGCACCGCGCTCAAGGACGGCAAAGTTGTAACCGCAGGTGGCCGTGTGTTGTGCGCCACCGCAATGGGTGCCAGTGTCGATGCAGCACAACAGCAGGCGTACAAGCTGGCTGCGAAAATCGACTGGAAAGGTTGTTTCTACCGCACAGACATCGGCTACCGTGCCATTGCCCGTGAACGCGGCGAGAACAGCTGAGAGCTACACTTGCAGTAGCTATCCGTTCGGTTAGGTAAGGGCCTTTGGCCCTTGCCGTACACATGTCGCCCCGCGCATAGTTAACCCGTGCATCAACCTACGAAGGGATTTCGCCGTGCGCTGGCTCAGGATCGCCATAGGTTTCACAGTCAGCTTGCTGACCCTGCTCTGCCTGCTCCCGGCCCAGGCCGCCGCACAAGGCAGTGGTTGGGCGGTATTGCTTGATGAACAGGCCGACCTGCAACTGAGCGACATCCGTTCCGCCCGCTACACCAATCAATTCAGCCCCATCGAACTGGACCGGATCACTGCCGCGCAGCCGGACGGTGCGTTGTGGGTGCGCTTCAGGCTGCAGCCCGGCAAGCACGAACAAGTGCTGCGGGTCTTTGCCCCGGATCTTTCCAGCTTGAGCCTGTATGTACTGGACGGCGATACCCTGGTGGAGCAACAAACCACCGGCACGCGCCAACCCCAGGTTGAACGCCCGCTGCCCAGCAGCGATTTCATGCTGCCGATGCCCCAGAGCCCACGGCCTCTGGAGGTGTACCTGCGCCTGGTCTCGGAACACGAACTGCGCCCCTACATCACCCTGGAACCTGCAGTACTGGCCGCCGCCAACCAGAACCAGACGCTGATCTACGGCCTGCTGTTCGGCGTGCTGCTGATGCTGATCCTGCACAACCTCACGCGCTTCGCCTACCACCGCTCGCGCAGCAGCCTGTGGCTGGCCGCCTGCGAATTGCTGTTGATGCTCAGCCTGGCGCTGCTGCTCAACCTGGTGGGGCCATGGCTGCCGAACTGGCACGCGATCCAGACCCCTGGCGCCTACCTCGCCCTGTTGCTGACCGCACCTTGCGGGTTGATGTTCGCCTACCGCTTCTTCATGCCCCTGGGCCCGCACCCGCTGAACAAGGTGTTGATGGCCGATATCCTGCTGATCGTGCTGTGCGGTCTGCTGTTGTTGTTCGTCAATACCCTGCCACTGAACATCATCACCTATGCCCTGGTGGCGCTGGCCGGCCTGAGCATGTTGTTTGTTTCGGCCTACCATTGGCAAAAAGGCTACCGCCCGGCGCGTCTGTTCGTGGCGGCGATGGTGGTGTTCAACATTGGCACACTGATCATTCTTCCCGCCCTGCTCGGCCTCACGCTGGTGGCGCCGCAGGGCCTGATCGTCACCCTGCTGGGTTTCATCTGCCTCAGCGGCCTGTTGATGAGCCTGGCCCTGGGCGAACGCCAGCGCGCGATTGTCGAAACGCGCTTCAGCCTGAGCCGCGACCTGGCCGCCAGCAACGCCGAAATCGCCGCCAAGGCCGAGTTCCTGGCGAAGATCAGCCATGAAATCCGCACGCCCATGAACGGCGTGCTGGGCATGACCGAACTGCTATTGGGTACGCCGCTGTCGGTGAAGCAGCGCGACTACGTGCAGACCATCCACAGCGCCGGTAACGAGCTGCTCACCCTGATCAACGAGATTCTCGACATTTCCAAGCTGGAGTCCGGGCAGATCGAACTCGATGATGTGCAGTTCGACCTCAACGCGTTGATCGACGACTGCCTGAGTATCTTTCGCGCCAAGGCCGAGCAGCAGAATGTCGAGCTGATCAGCTTTATCCAGCCCCAGGTGCCACGCGTGATCAGCGGCGACCCGACGCGCCTGCGCCAGGCGTTGTTGAGCCTGCTGGAGAACGCCCTGCACAAGACCGATGAAGGCGAAGTGCTGATCGTCGTGGCCCTCGACGAGCGCAGCACCAAGCCCCGTTTGCGCATTGCCGTGCAGGACAGCGGCGTGCCGATGGAAGCCGCCGAACGCGACGCACTGCTGCACAGCGAACTGCACAGCAAGAACTTCCTCTCGGCGACACGCCTGAGCGGTCACCTGGGCCTGGTCATTGCCCGCCAGTTGATCCTGCTGATGAACGGCGAATTCGGCATCAAGAGTGGCAGCCATCAGGGCAGCACCTTGTGGCTGACCCTGCCGCTGGACCCGGAGCGCCTGGAGCACCCGACGTCGGATCTCGACGGCCCGCTCAAGGACGCCCGCGTGCTGGTGGTGGACGACAACGACACCTGCCGCAAAGTACTGGTGCAGCAATGTTCGGCCTGGGGCCTTAATGTCAGCGCCGTGCCGTCCGGCAAGGAGGCCCTGGCGCTGCTGCGCACCAAGGCACACCTGCGCGATTACTTCGACGTGGTGCTGCTGGACCAGAACATGCCGGGCATGACCGGCATGCAACTGGCGGCGAAGATCAAGGAAGACCCGAGCCTGAACCACGACATCCTGCTGATCATGCTCACCGGTATCAGCAATGCGCCGAGCAAGATCATCGCGCGCAACTGCGGGATCAAGCGCATCCTCGCCAAACCCGTGGCCGGTTATACGCTCAAGACGACCCTGGCCGACGAACTGGCTCAACGCAGCAAAGGCGCAGCCATTCCACGCCCCGCCCCCAGCGCACCGGTGGCGGTGACTGTGCCGAGCGACTTCCGCATCCTGGTAGCCGAAGACAACAGCATCTCCACCAAAGTGATTCGCGGCATGCTCGGCAAACTCAACCTCAACCCGGACACCGCCAGCAACGGCGAAGAAGCCCTGCAAGCGATGAAGGCCCAGCGCTATGACCTGGTGTTGATGGATTGTGAAATGCCAGTCCTCGATGGATTCTCCGCCACCCAGCAGCTGCGCGCGTGGGAAGTCAGCCACCAACGCGTACGCACGCCGGTGGTAGCGCTCACGGCGCATATTCTTTCGGAACATAAAGAACGCGCACGCCAGGCCGGCATGGACGGGCATATGGCCAAGCCGGTGGAGCTATCACAGTTGCGCGAGCTGGTGGATTACTGGGTAGTGCAGCGCCAAAAGCTTCCTGAGCGCAGCACCATTTCCTGATTTGAAATACCATCCCCTGTGGGAGCGGGCTTGCTCGCGAAGGCGGCCTGACAGCCGACACAGTTATACCGAGTACATATCCATTCCTGCGGTAACGGC